>CAYTWT010000303.1:0-59114 GCA_964442185.1 uncultured Acidobacteriota bacterium | reverse complement strand
CGACCGCGGTTCCCCCTCGGAGAGGCGGGTCGGGAGGAGCCTGCGGTCGTGCGGTGTCTCAGGGCATCGCGACGAGGGGCAGCTCGACGAAGCTCGCCTGGCCGGGCGAATGATGGACGCGCTGCACGGCCTTTCGGTAGTCCCCCGGGGCGGCGAAGAAGATGTTCGGCACGAAGGTCTGGGGGTTGCGGTCGTAGAGCGGGAACCAGCTCGACTGCACCTGCACCATGATGCGGTGGCCGCGCAGGAAGACGTGGTTCGCGGTGGGCAGGGCGAAGCGATAGGCGAGCGGCTCATTGGGGGCGATGGGCCGCGCCGTCTCCAGGCTCTCGCGATAGCGGCCGCGGAAGATGTCGGCGGAGACCATGAGCTGGTAGCCCCCCATCGCGGGCTGGCCGGCCACCTCGTCGGCATACACGTCGATGAGCTTCACCACCCAGTCGGAGTCGGTGCCGCTCGTGGAGGCGACGAGGTGGGCCACCGGCTCTCCGCTGATCTTGATGGGTTGCTGGAGCACCTCGGACGAGAAAGCCACCACGTCGGGTCGACCCGAGGCCTCGCGCTGATCGTCGACGAGCCAGTGCGCCCAGGTCATGCCGGGGTCGGAGCTCACGGGCTGGATGGGACGCGCCCGGTAGGGCACCGGCTTGGCGGGATCGGACACGTACTCCTCGAAGGCGGCCTCGTCGGCCTTCGGCGGGTCGAAGCGGAGCTTCAGCCCTCCGCCGAGGTAGAGCGGCGTGGGCCGCACCGCACAACCGCTCGCGCAGCCAGCGGGCCACGCCGCGAGACGGCGCCAGGCGTTCGTTCCTGTCTCGAACGCCATGACGGGGGCGAGGTCGGCCTTGGGCGCGCCTTCCTTCAGATACTGAGCCAGAAACGGCGCCAGGATCTCGCGGCGGAAGTAAAGGGCCGTGTCGCTGCCGAAGCGGAGCGCGCCCAGCGAGCTGCCCTCATCGATGGACTGGCCGTGATACCACGGTCCCAGGACCAGGAAGACCGAGTCGTTGGCGGTGTCCTTCGGCTCGATGGCTTTGTACACCGCGGGAGCGCCGTAGATGTCCTCCTGGTCCCAGAGGCTGTGGACCAGCATCACGGGCACCCGAAGGGGCTGGTTAACCAGGACCTGGTCCATAGCCTGGTCGCGCCAGAAGGTGTCGTAGCTCGGGTGCTCGAGCAGCTTGCGCCAGAAGCCGAGCTGTTCGAACCCGCGGCGCCGCCCAAGCTCGCCCGCCGATCCCGCCTGCAGGTACATGTCGTAGTCATCGAAGTGGCTGGTCCACCACTTGGCTTCGCCGGTGCGCGTGGCGACCACACCATAGATCCACCTCATCATCTGCTGTCGGAAGGCGCCGTTGTGGAACCAGTCGTCGCCCCGCCAGCCGTCCACCATGGGATTCATGGGCACCGACACCTTGAGGGCGGGATGGGGGTTCACGAGGGCCATCAGGGGAAGGAAGCCGTCGTACGAGATGCCCAGGATCCCGACCCGGCCGTTGCTCTCGGGCACGTTCTTCACCAGCCAGTCGATGCTGTCGAAGGTATCGGTGGCGTGATCCACGGGCGTCGGATTGAGCGGCCCCCGCAGCGGCCGGTTCGCCACGTAGTCGCCCTCGGAGCCGTGCTTGCCGCGCACGTCCTGGACCACGCGTATGTAGCCGCCCTCGACGATCACCTCGGTAGCGTTGTCGTATCCGTGGAGGGTCGGCCCCAGGTGGCTGCTGCGCGCATGGGTCGTGAGCACCTTGGCGTCGTACGGCGTGCGGGTCAGCAGGATGGGTGCGCCCTGGGCTCCTCGCGGCACCAGGATCACGGTGTGGAGCTTGACCCCGTCGCGCATGGGAATCATCACCTCGCGCCGCGTGTGGTCGAAGCTGTCGGTGACGGGCTTGAACTCCGCTGGGATCTCGCTGGGCAGGGCCGGGTACTTGGGGGGCGCGGGAGCCTTGGGTGGGGCAGTGGGCTGTGCCGACGACACCGATGGGAGAAGGAACGCCATGAGCAACGCCACGAAAGCTACGCGGGCGGGAAAGCGATCGATCCTCATCGTCGGGTCTCCTTAGGGTGCGGTGCGCGGAAGTTCCAGCGGGCAGGAAGAAGCATCGGCGTTTTCATCCGCGGCAACGGATTCGGCTCCTCGACATCGCCCTGGCTGCGTTGACGGAGATACTACGCCCCTTCGCCGGGCGAGGGTCAAGATCGAAGGTGGCTGTGCTCAGCCGGCAAGGATCTCCGCGGCAGAACGGAGAACGGCGGGTGTTCGTGCAGGCGGGTCAGTGTGAAAGTCGCTGACGAGACTGAGCTGGCTGCGATTGGTCGCGGTGGCTGTCACGGTCTGCAAGACGTCAATTCAGCGGTTCAGGTCCGCTCGCCACCTCCACCCTCACTCGTCTGCCGAAAATGCGTCTCGGTCATGGCGGATTTGCGGGCTGCCGCCGTGCCAGTCGATCGAGACCACGTCGAAGCGCAGCCGCGATTCGCTGAGGCCGTGGCTCGCGGCGTAGATCCTCGCCGCGCTCGTGATCCGACGGCGCTTGCTGGCCGTCACCGACTCGAAGCCTTCGCCGTGAGACTTCCCGCGCCGCTCCTTCACCTCGACGAAAACCGTCGTCGCGCCATCGCGGGCGACGATGTCGACTTCCCCACCCCGGTAACGATAGTTGCGCGCGAGGATGACGAAGCCCAGCTTCTCGAGGCGCTGGCAGGCCAGGTCCTCGCCGCCGCCGCCGCGGGCCGGCGCGACACCGCGCTCTACCGCACGCGGCGCCAGCGCGTCCCCTTCGGGGTGTCTTCGAGCACGATGCCGAGCGCCACGAGCCTCGCGCGCGCGGCGTCCGCCTTTTGGAACTCGCGGTTCTGGCGGGCCGCCTGGCGTTCGTCGTAGACGGCTTGCTCTCCCGCGCTCAGTCGATCCTCGCCCGATGGCAGTAGAACCGCGAACACGCGGTCGTAAGTTTCGATCGCGCCGCGCAGCAGCGCAGCGCCCGCGCGTGTCACAGCACCCGCCACGAGCAGACTGTTGCCTTCGGACACCAGGTTGTGGACGGCGGCCAGGGCCTCGGGCGTGTTGAGATCCTCGGAGAGGGCTTCGTCGAAGGCCTTCCGCGAGCGTGCGATGGCCGCCTCGACGGCGGGCACCGCCGGGCCGTCGCCGCTGACCTCGTCCAGCCGCCGCACGAAGCCGTGGATCCGCTCGAGCGCCGCGACCGCGTGCTGCAGGCCCTCGAAGCTGAAGTTCAGCTTCTTGCCGTAGTGCGCCTGGCAGAGCAGGTAGCGGATCGCCTCGGGGCGATGGCCCTGCTCGATCAGGTCGCGGACCATGTAGAAGTTGCCCTTGCTCTTCGACATCGTCTCGTTCTCGACCAGCAGGTGCTCGACGTGCATCCAGTGCCGCACGAACGGCTTACCCGTCCCGCCCTCGCTCTGCGCGATCTCGTTCTCGTGGTGCGGAAAGATCAGGTCGACGCCGCCGCAGTGCAGGTCGAGGCTCTCGCCCAGATACTTCATGGCCATCGCGGAGCACTCGATGTGCCAGCCGGGCCGGCCTGGGCCGAAGGGGGCGTCCCACTGCGCCCACTTCGGCTCGTCGCTCTTCCGCTTCCAGAGCACGAAGTCGCGGGCGTTTTCCTTCTCGTAGCGGTCGTTGTCCACGCGCACGCCGGCCTCGATCCCGCTCACGTCGAGCCGCGACAGCCGCCCGTAGTGCGGGAAGCTCGCGATCCGAAAGTAGATGCTGCCCTCAGCCGAGTAGGTATGGCCCCGGGCGTGGAGGCGCGCGATCAGATCGATCATCTCGGGCACGTGATCCGTCGCGCGTGGAAAATGCTCGGGTCGCTCCAGGCGCATCGCGGCCATGTCTTCCTCGAAGGCGGTGATCCACTTCTCGGTGAAGCCGCGCAGGTCCGTGCCTGCGTCCGCCGCGAACTTGATGATGCGGTCCTCGACGTCGGTCACGTTCATGACGCCCCTCACGCGATAACCCAGGTGCCGCAAGGCGCGGCGCAGCACGTCGGTCGCGACAAAGGTACGGAAATTGCCGATGTGGGCGCGGTTGTAGACCGTCGGCCCGCACACGTACATGCGAACCTCGGGCGGCTTCGCGGGCACGAAGTCTTCGACGCGGCCGGTGAGCGTGTTGTGGAGCCTGAGGGTCATGGCCTAGAGGGCCTTCAGCATCAGGATGGTGAGATCGTCGGAACAGCCGGCGGCGCCCGCCCACGTGGTGGCGGAGCTGACGAGGGATTGAAGCGCCTCCGTCGCCGGAAGCGAGGCCGTGTCGCGCAAGGCCGTCTCCACGCGGTCGTCGCCGAACTCTTCGCCCGCGGGCGAGAGCGCCTCGGTGACGCCGTCCGTCACCATCGTCACGCTCTCCCCCGACCGGAGCGTCACTTCGCCGGTCTCGAAGACCACGTCCTCGATCAGGCCCAGCACCGGGCCACCCTCGACGAGCCGGCGCACCCCGCCGTCGCGGCCCAGGTGGTACGGCGGGACGTGGCCCGCGTTCACGTACGCGAGGCGCCGCGAGAGCGGATCGAGTTCGGCGTAGAACAGCGTGACGTACTTGTTCGCCTGCGTGCTCTCGTAGAGAAAGCGGGTCAACCGATCCATCAAGGCCGAGGGCGTGAGCGTGCCGGCTAGAGCGCGCAGCGAGGCGTGAACGGAGGCCATCAGGATGCTCGCGGGCGCGCCCTTGCCAGACACGTCCGCGATGCTGAGCGCGAGCCGGCCGTTCGGCAGCGGAATGAAGTCGTAGTGATCGCCCCCCACCTGGTAGCAGGGATGGCTGGCGGCGGCGAGCTCGTAGCCTGCCAGGTGCGGAACCACGCTCGGGAACAGGCTCTGCTGGATCTCGCGCGCGATCTGCATTTCGCGGTCCTGGCGCTGCTTCTCGACGCGCATCCGGTGCAGCCGTACGCCCTCGATGGCGGCGGCTGCCTGGCGGCCCAGCGTCATGGCGAAATCGCCGTCCTCTTCCGTGAAGGCGACTCCCGAGGCCCGCTCGCCGATGGCGAAGAAGCCCTCGGTCCGGTCGCCGACCCGCAGCGGGACGAGGAAGGCCAGCCGGGTCCGCGTGAGGCGCTCGCGGAGCGATCCGGAGGGCAGCTCCGATGTGCGCAGCGGCGTTCGCAGCGTCCCGACGAGCGCCGACGCCCCTGGATCGAGGAGCGCAGTCGCTTCCTCGCTGCGCGGGCCTCGCTCGTGCGCGAGGCTGACGCCGCCGTCCTCGGCCAGGTAGAGAGCGCAGCGCGAGACCATCAGGTGGCCCATCAGCGTGCTCGTCACGAGGTTCTTGATCGTCTCCTCGTCGAAGCTCGCCGTCAGCTCGCGAGAGATGTCGAAGAGGTTATTGAGCTGAAACACCTTCACCGACAAGCGCTGGTTGAGTTGGCGCAACTCGCGATGGATCAAGCCATTCTCGATCGGCGTCGCGGCGCAGGCGGCGACGCTGTGCAAAAAGGCGCGCTCCATCTCGCCATAGGGACGGCCTTCACGCGGGCCAAGGCCCAAGAGCGCGATGCTGCGCCCGCCTTTCTGCACCGGGCACAACAGCTCCAGGCCGTAGGCGGCGAAGGCCTCGGCGGACGCACCCGACTGCCGCAGCACGATCTGGTCCGGAACTTCGGAGAAGACCGGCGCCTGCGCCGGCGCGCCCGCTGGCAAGCCGCGCCCGGCGCGGAGCGCGAAGCGACCTGTCTCGTCGCGAACCAGCAGGCAACCGCGCGAGGCTTGAAGCTCGCCCAGCACGATCAGCAGAGCCGCATCCAGGATCTGTTCGCTCGAAAGCGCCCCGTTCAGCGTCGTCGTGAGATCCAGAAGCGAGATCAGCTCGGACATCCGCTTCAGCAGCGGCGCCTCGCCGCCTTCGCGCCGGAACTCGTCGAGCGCGCGCTGGTACTGGAGGACGACCGGCAGGCCAGGCTCGCTCATCCCTTGCGCTTCACCAGGCAGCAGACGTTCTTCCGGGCGGAGCGACGGTAGGTGACCGAGTCCATGATCTTGCCCATCAGGTGAACGCCCAGGCCACCCTTGCGACGCTCGCTCGCGTAGCGCTCGAGGTCGACGCGCGGCAGCGTCCGCGGATCCACCATCTCGCCGCCGTCCACGACCTCGACACTGAACTCCTTCGCCCGATCGTCGATGCGCACGTCGAAGCTGCGACCAGGCTTGCCGCGGTAGGCGTGCTCGATCACGTTGGAAGCCGCCTCGTCCACCGCCAGCGCGACGCTCGCGGCCGTGGTCGCATCGAAGCCGGCCGCTTCGGCCATCTTCTTGGTAAGGTCGCGGACCACGACCAAGAACGCGGTCTCACTGGGGACGTGAAGGACGAGGCTGGGCTTGGCACGCCGGGACGCGGCCCGCCCGGCCACCGATCGCACCCTACGAGGCGGATCCTCCCCCTTGCCGGAAGCTCAGGATCGCTTCCGCTTCCGAGGGGAAGATCCGGTACAGGTGGTTGAAGCCCAGGATTTCGAAGATGTTGCGAACCGTCTCGTTGAGGCTGGCCAGCCTCAGGTCCCCACCGTTGCCCCGGATCTCTTCGATCGATCCCATGATGGCACCTAGCCCCGCGCTCGCGATATAGGAGAGCCCGGAACAGTCCACGACGATCTTGAAGCAGCGCTCCTGGAGCGTGCGCTGCAGCTCGCCCTCGAAGACGCGTACCGTGTGGGCGTTCAGGAAGCCGCGCGGATACAGGAGCCGGACGTCCTCGACGTCACGCGTATCGACGGTGAGATCGCTCATCATGCTTCAGCTTGTCAAGGACTATAACCCGGTTCCGGGGGAGCTACTCCAGAACCAGGCGCGCTGCGGCGATATCCTCGTGAATCTGGGCCAGCAGCGCATCCTTGCCGGCAAAGCGCCGCTCGTCGCGTAGACGTTCCTCGAATGCCACACGCAAGCCGCGTCCATAGAGATCGCCTTCGAAATCCAGCACGTGTGCCTCGAGCACGAGCGCGCCACCCCCGAAGGTCGGCCGGCGGCCGATGTTGACGACCGCCCGCAATGAACGGCTCGGCTCGCTCGCAAGTCGGCACGAGCACGCATAGACACCTCTGCCCGGCAGCGTCTCGTTGAGCGGATCCAGGTTCGCGGTGGGAACCCCGAGCGTGCGGCCGCGGCCCTTCCCCTGGACGACGACGCCGTCGACGAAGAATGCTCTGCCGAGCAGCTCGCGAGCGGCCGAGACATCGCCACGCGCCAGCGCTTCCCGAACCCGCGTGCTGCTGATCGGAGCGCCTTCCTGGAGCACCGGTGCCATGCCCGAAACCCGAAAGCCGAGGCTCTCACCAAGGCCCCTGAGCTTCGTGACATCGCCAGCGCGCCCTTGCCCGAACCGGAAATTCGCGCCGACGATCACGACCTGGGCACCCAGGGCCACTCCCAGCACGCGCTGCGCAAAGCCCTCGGCCGGCTCCTGGGACAGCTCGCGCGTGAAGGGCAGCACCGCGAGGCAATCGATCCCGAGCGCGCCGAGCGCCTCGGCCCGCTGCTCGAGCGTCATGAGCGTGAGGGGCGCGCGTTCAGGCGAGAGCACCCGCGACGGGTGCGGATCGAAGCAGAGAACGATCGACGTGCCTGCCGCGGCCCGCGCCTCCTGTACCACCGCCGCCACCAGCGCCTGGTGCCCACGATGCACGCCGTCGAAGTTGCCGACCGTCACCGCCGGGTGCCGCCAGCCGCGGCGGGCCAGCGAATCGAGGCGAAGCAGCTGCAAGCCGCTTACGGTCTGCCGGGCGGCAGCCTGCGCTCGAGCGTGGTCGCGGGGAGCCTGCGGCCGCCGTCATCGAGGCCGTTCAACAGGTAGCCGGCCTCGGTCTGTGCATAGTGATACGGGCGCTCCCACGGATCCTTGAGATAGCTGCGGTCGACGAGCCCCGCCTTCACCAGATCCTCGAGCGCCCGTGGCAGACCCCCGGTCGCCAGGCGATAAGCCTGGACCGCGCGATCAAGGCGGCCCAGCCGAGCTTCGCTAACGGCGCCGAGCAGCAGCGCGTAGGAACCCGGCAGCACCGAAGGCAAGCCGGCCACCGCGAAGGGCGTGCCCCAGCGGGCGCTGCCCGAGAGCAGCGACAGCCCGAGCGCCACGCCCATCGCGATCAGGCCCGGCAGGCGCGACGGTAAAGCCTCGCTCCGCGCAGAGGCGAAAGCTTCGGGGGCATCGCCACGACCTGCGGTCGAGATGATGTTGCGGTTCAGGAGATCGAACAGGATACGGCAGACCTCGAACTCCCCCATGCCCGACGCATCGATGATGGCCTGCACCGTACGCGTCCCGTCCACCTTGCGGTAGATCCGCTCTTCCTCGGCAGCCAGTCGAATCTTGCTCAGCGAGCTCGCAGCCCCGCGCTGGGCCAGCACAGCGTCGAGGCCGCCGTTCTCAGCATCGCCGACCTCGATCATCGACGGGTCGACGACGGGGCGCAGCACGATGTCCATCGACGGGATCTTCTTCTCGATGATGGGCCACTCGTCCACCATCCGGATCCCTTCCATGAGGATGAAGTCGGCGCTCATGGGGTTGAAGTTGGCGCGGTCGTAGTCAACCGAGTCCGTCGGCGCAAAGTGGTATTCGCCGTCGCGCCAACGGAACACCTTGAACACGATCTGAGAAATCTGGACCTGCAGCGCGTCCTTCAGATCCTGTTCGGTGATGAAGTTGCCGGTGGTGAGGATGTGCCCCATCCGCTGCAGGGTCGCCTTCTGGGTGGCGAGCGCCTCGTCCAGCTTCTCGCGCGTCAATTTGCCCTGCTTCACGAGCACGCTGCCGAGGCGATCCTCCAGGCGCTTTTGCGAGGAGTCCGCCATCACGACCATGCCGTTCTCGAACGTGACCGTGACGGTCTCCTTCTCGTTCTTGAGCGTGAGCAGGCCGGTCTTCCGCTGCAGCCCGATGAGCTGGAAGATGTCCGGTAGCCCGAAGTCCTTGATGGTTCCTTCGAGGGCCATGGCCTAGCCGTTCATCCGCCGGCCGGTGCTCCGTGGCGCCGGCATCGCGAACTCGAAGTCAGGGCGGGCTCGGTTCGCCACGACGTAGGTCGCAAGCAGCAGGGCCGCAGCGATCCAAAGGCCCCACGAGCCGACCAGGCCCGACGGGGCCTCGGTGATCGGGAGCACACGACCCGCCAGCAACACCAGCGCCAGCAAGGCGTACCACAGCATGGCGAGCAGCGTCCCCAGGATCGGCTTCTGCGCGTAGAGATGGCCGGCACCGGGCGAGAGCAGCGAGAGCGCCCGGAAGATCCGCTCGCGTCGTTCGTCCTCCTTCTGAACCTCGAGCAGCTTGCGGTTGCGCGCCGGTCCCGAAACGCCGTCGCGCACCACGAAGAGGTGGTAGCACTGCGTGCATAGGCCGGCGGCCACGACGCCCAGGTGGCAGTGCCTACAAAACGGTGTGCCGCACTTCTGGCAGCGCATCGTGAACATCCGCTTGCCCCGCCAGCGCGACAGCACAAAAGCCACGCCGAGCGCGAGCGGCACAAACCCGGTGAATCGGTTCAGCGTCATCGCCAGCAGCCGGGGAACGTCGAAGGGTGTCGCGGCCTGGCCTGCCAGGTTCTTGGCGCCGACACCCTCGGCGATCCCGGCGAACTTGGCCGAGGCCTGCTCCTCCGAGATCGAGATGTCTACGACCGCGTAGTCGCTCTTGTCGTACTTCCACAAGTTGTCGTAACTGCGGACCAGGCTCATCACCAGGCGCTCGGCTTGGGAGCGCGCTTCCTGGGCGGGCTGGTATTCGAAGCGTTGCAGGTGTGCGAGCGAGAGGTTGTAGTAGAAGGTCGCGTTTATCTCCGGCGTCGGGCTCGACCCCGCGCCCTGCTCGTAGCGGGCGATCGCCGCGGGAAACTCGCCGCGGGCGAACTCGATGTTCGCGAGGTTGTTGAGCGCAATCCGGTCGTCCGGGTTGGTCCTCAGGACTTCGCGGTAAATCTGCGCGGCGGCGTCGTAGCGGCCTTCCTTCTTGTACTGCACGGCGAGCAGGTAGAACATGTCGACGTCGTCGGGCAGCTTGCCCACGGCGCGTTCGAGCTCGTCGCGGGCGCGTTGATCCGGCCCACCCTCGATCGTCTGCATCGTCGCCCGGAACAGCGGATTGCGTTCTGCCAGCGCGCGCGCGGTCAGCGTCTGCACGGCCGGCCCGACCACGAGCCCCGCCAGCAGCGCCAGCGCGGCCACCGCCCTCTCCATGCGGCTCAGGTATACGAACAGGAGTGCAAGCCACCACAGCGGGAGCCAGCCGAAGCCCTGGAGGGTGAGCGTCGGCAGGAAGATCAGCAGCGCGAAGACAGCCATGGCGAGTGTCTGTCGGTCGTCGCCGAACCTCTCCTGCAGGTCGTGAAGCAACAGCGTCCCGTTCCGGAGCAACAGCGAGAGCGCCAAGATCGTGACCGTCGCGAACAGCGCCAGCAGGCCGACGGGGATCAGCAGCAGCAACGCGTAGTAGCGGCCTCGCGAGCTGTCGATGCGCGCGGCCAGCGCGGCGAAGGTGTCCTTCACGGCGGCGAAGATGCCCAGGGGACCCTTGCGCGCCTCGGCCTTCGCGAGCGCCAGATAGGCGTCGGGCAAGTGCGGATCGAGCCCGACGGCCTTGACGAAGTCCTCCTCGGCGCCCGCACGGTTGCCGTTTCCGAGGCGCTCCTGGCCCCGCGTCACCAGGGCCAGGGCGAGGTCATCGAGGCTCCGGACGTTGCGCTCGATGCGCAGTCTCCGGATCTCCTTGAAGAGCTTGTCCGCGCTCTCGGCGTCGCCAGCCAGGTCGGCCTTGCGGTAGGCGTCCCACATCGCCTCGAAGCTGTTCTCCGCAGCCGGTCGCACGGCGCGCACGTCGATCACCTTGTCCTGGGGCGAGGCCGCGTGCAGGTGGGGCGCCGCGAAAAGCAGCGCCAAGAACGCCGCGGGCCAGCGCTTCACGCGCCGCTCACCGAGGTCCGCGCGACGTAACTCATGCGCAGCTCGTACAGTATCCCATCCAGGAGCTTCTCCTCTTCAGGCGTGCGCCGGCCCTCGGTCTTCTCACGCAGCATCTCGAGGATCCCGATCACCTCGCGCGCTCCGTCGAGGTCCAGCTTGGGGGCCTCCCCCTCACGCGCCGCCAGGCCGAGCAAGAGACTCGCATTGCCGGCGAGCTGCACAAGCAGATCGGCCAGCTGGACGGCGTGGCCGACGGGCCTCGAGGCGGGAAGAGCGCCCACCGGGCTCGCTTCGACCGTTGCCGTGGGAAGCACAGCGGGACCCTCGTCAGTCCGCTCCGAGCGAACCTGACCCTCGGCCGTGAAATGGCGCCGGTCCTTGACAGTGAAACCCTTCCGGTCCTCGCTCATTTCCACAGGGGTCGGGCGGCTCAGATCTCCAGTAGGAAGGCGATGGTAGCACATCGACCGGTCCCTGCAAATCCCTGACTTTACTGGACTCTCGCGGGTCCAACGGTGCGCGTCTCGAGCCACACGGCTTCCCCATCCGTGGAGACCTCGATGGCTCCGTCGCGGTCAGTCCGGAGCAGCCAGGCGCCGGCCTGCCGCAGCCGTTCGATCACCTCCGGGTGCGGGTGCCCAAAAGGGTTCGCCTTCCCAGCCGAGACAAGCGCCACCCGGGGGCGAAGCTCGGCGAGAAAACCCGCCCCGCTACTGGTACGACTTCCGTGGTGGGCGACCTTGAGCACCTGCGCTGTTCCGGGCACGAGCCCAGCCTCACCCGACGCCTCGACATCGCCTGCCAGAAGCAGGCTCACGCGGCCGAACGTCAGCTTCAGGACCACGGAATCGTCGTTCTGGGTGAACGGCGGTGGCGAATGCCCCCGGGGACCGAGCACCGCGACGCGGACGCCGTCCCAGTCAAAGACGTCGCCCCGGACCACCGCGCGCCGCGGGACCGAAGCCGCGCGCAACGCTTGATCGAGGGCCTCATAGCCGCGGTCGCGGCGCGGCCTGAGGCCCTCCCACACCTGAGCGACAGCGAAGTTCTTGACGAGGAACGCGGCTCCGCCTACGTGGTCGGGATGCGCGTGCGTCAGGAGCAGGACTTCCAGAGCGTGAGTCCGCTGCGACCACAGGTAGGGGCCGAGCACCCGCTCTCCAATCTCCAGCCGGCCGTCGAAGGACCCGCCGGTGTCGACCAGCATCGTCCGGCCGAGCGGCGACCTCACCGCCAGGCAGTCGCCCTGACCCACATCGAGCACCGTCAGCTGGAGCCTTCCGTTCGGCGCGGGCGCCGGAAGCCCGAGAACGAGCGCGACCGCCGTGCTCCCCGTCAGCACCCAGGCTGCCCGCGGGGAACGGCCAGAGGCGATCCAGAGCAGTCCCACGACGTAGAGCGCCACAAAACCCGCCGCGGGCGTCGCCACGCGTGCGTCAAGGTACCGCACCCCCTCGACGACCGTGCCGGACCAGAGCAGCGCCCGCGCTGCCCCGAACGCCAGGACGCCGAGCGGGGTCGCGAGCCACGCGGCCAGCGTCGAGGCCAGCAGCAGCGCGACTCCGGCCACCAGCACCGCCGTTGAGAGCGGCACTGCCAGCAGATTGAGCACGAGCGCCGCGGGTGCGATGCGATGGAAATGAAACGCGAGCAAGGGCAGGAGTGCGAGTTGCGCAGCCAGCGAGCTGGCGAGGGCCAACTCGAGGCGCAGCGGCAGCAACGGGGCCCACGCGATGAGCTTCGGGGTCAGCAGCAGCAGGCCAAGAGTTGCGGCGAAGGAGAGCTGAAAGCCTGCATCGCCGCTGTCCCCGGGGCGCGCCAACAGCAGCAGGAGCCCGGCGCCTCCGAGCAGGTTGGCGGCATCCGCGTCGAGGTCGACGGCCCGCCCCACCAGCACGATCACCGCCATGAGGACGGCCCGTACGACCGGGACATCGGCCCCGACCAGCAAAGCATAGCCGCCAAGCAGGCTCGAGGCGACGCCAGCCTGTAGCGCGGGCGACGTACACAGGTAGCGCAGCGGCCACAGCAGGAGCGCGGCCACCAGAGCCACCTGTGCACCGGAAAGGGCGAGCACGTGGTAGGTGCCGGCGATCCGGAAGGCCTCCTCGGTCTCGCGCTCGAGGCCGGTGCGATCGCCGAGCACCATGGCCCGCACCACGGCCTGCTCCGGCCCCGGGGGGACGAACGCCACGAGTCGCCTGCGCAGCTCCGCCCGCACACGCCCCGCGAGCGCCAGCGCGCCAGACTCGTGGCCTGCCTTCGTCACGAGCCTGCCCGATTTGCAGTAGCCCGAGGCGTGCCAGCCCCCGCGGCGCGCTTCGAGCCTGGGATCCGGGGCGCCAGGATTGTCAAAGCCGCGCGGGGGCCGCAGCGTCGTCCAGAGGGCGATCCGCTCGCCTTGCACGAGTTCCGGAACCGAAGCCTCCCCGCCGATCGTGACACGGACTCGGCCGCTGCTCGCTTCCGGCGCTCCCTCCCGCTCGATCGATTCGAGATCGAGGCTGAGCAAGCTTCGGCCGTCCCGTTCGCGCGCATCCGCGGAAGCGATACCCGTGACGTGCACCGGCTCTGCGATGCCCTGCCCGAGCCACGCCACGAGCGGTACGGCCTCGTGCTGGAGCCGCTCCGCCACGGCTCCCGAGGCCCCGAGTGCCGTCGCGGCCCAGGCAAGGGCTATCGCCCCGGCCCAGCTTCGCTCCGCGAGCAGACTTAGCAAGATCAGGCTGGCCGCACCAAGCAGCAGCCACCCGGCCAGAGTGGGCGACAGCTCGCTGCCGAACACACAGCCGGCGCCGAAGCAGACGGCAAGAAGGAGCAGTGGCCGGCGCATCTCGGGCGCTACCCTACGCGACCGAGCCAAGCAAACCGCGCCGTCAGCAGACGCTGGCGAAACCGTCACAAGCGCCTATCGCTAGCTCGGTGGGTACGCTCGCTCAGCTGCCAGCTAGTCGCGACGGATCAGGGCGACGGATTCCAGATGAAAGCTGTCGGGAAAGAGATCGAACAGATCGAGCGAGGCCAGCCGGTAGCCGACGTCGCGCAGCGCCTTCAGATCGCGGCCGAGCGTGGGCGGATCGCACGATATGTAGACGATGGCCTCCGGTTCCCGGGCCGCCACGGCACGCACCGCCGCGACTCCCGCCCCCGAGCGCGGCGGATCGAGGATCACGCGCTCGCCGGGCTCGGCGGGCAGGCTCGCCAGCGTGGCGACCACGTCGGCCCGCCGGAAACGAACCATCGCCAAGCCGGCCGCTTCGGCGTTGGCCTTCGCATCCTCGACGGCCAGCTGGCTGCCTTCGACACCGAGGACGCGGTCGGCCTGCGAGGCGAGCGTCAAGGCAAAGAGCCCAACCCCCGAATAGAGATCGAGCACGCTGCCTCCGGGCGGCGTCCGCTCGCGAACGGTGCGGGCCAGGGCTTCCACCAGGAAGCGGTTGCCTTGAAAGAACGACTGCACGTGGACTCGAAAACGCAGGCCCAGGACCTCGGAACTCACGAAGCTCGCCCCGCTCAAGCAGACATGCCGGCGACGCTGTGGGGCTCCGACCAGATAGCCCAGTCCCGCCAGAGCGGCGCCTTCGCCGAGGCTCAAGAGCAGAGGCGCATCAGCGGCGGCAAGATCCCCCTCGAAACAGGCCACGACGTTTCCGGGCGTTGCAGGCTCGACGAGCCGGATATCGCCGACGCGCGCCGCCAGGGCCGGCCGCCGCGCGAGTCCGCGCCTCAGCTCCGCGAGGGCATGGTTCATCGGATCCGAAACCTGCAGGCAGCGTTCGAGTGCGACGACCCGATGGCTGCCCTCTTCACGCAGGCCGACACGGACGCCCGCCGGCGAGGTCGAGACATGGAAGCTCGCTCGAGTCCGCCACGCTTCGCGCGGCGAAGCCGTCACGGCAACCGGCCCGTCCCAGGGCGCGCCAGCACGGGCGAGCGATTCGCGCAGAATCGCTTCCTTCAGACGAAGTTGGGCCGGATAGTCGAGCTCCTGATAGGCGCAGCCGCCGCAGGCCGCAGCGTGCGGGCACGGTGCCGGCCGGCGCTCCTGGCTGGGCTCCAGCAGCTCCTCGATCGTGGCGCGGGCAAAGCCAGCTTCGACGCCCTTGATGCGGGCCCGCACGCGGTCGCCGGGAAGACCGCGCGCCACGAACAGCGCGCGGCCCTCGACGCGCCCGAAACCCAGCCCGCGGTAGATGCCCTTCTCGACCGTCAACTCGACCACGTCCCCCGGGCGCAAGCCGTCAGATCCCGAACAGGCTCAGGCGCGGCAGGCCGTGGGCCGCGAGAAGCGCCCGCGTGATCGACTGCGCTCGCAGGTCTGCAAAGACCTTGGCTGGCAGCTTCTCGCGATAGCGCGAGAGCGTCGCCTCGACACCGGCCTCGATGCCGCCGAGCCGCCCCTGGTCGGACTCGGCGCGAATCGCGACCACGAGCTGCTCTTCGAGCCTGCGCAATCCCTCCTCGATGGTTCGCACCGATTGCGCAGTCGAGATGATGGCCTGGAGCGCAGCGGCGGCGCGCCTCGCCACGTCCGCTGCGGCCGCTCCGAGCCCGGCCGCCCCTTCCAGCGCACGCGCGAGACCGAGAAGCGACGCATCGATGTCGACGCCGGGCTCAGCGCCGATCGCGAGGGCACGTTCCCAGTGCTCGCGCGCAGCCTCCACCTCCGCTTCGCAGTAGCGTAGGCTGCCGACCTTGCGCGCGCGGCCCCAGGAGTGGGTGTGGCCTTCGAGCGCGTCGGCGACGCCGCGGAGCACGATCCGCAGCGGTAGCGCCTGCTGCCGCCAGCGCCGGATCAGAAGCCAGTCTGCGTTCGAGAGGAAGAGCGGATCCCCGCGGCGCGAAACGAAGAACTCCTCGACGGCCTGGTAGTACTCGGCCTCCGGATCGGGGGCGGTCACTTCGGACGATTGCGTTCCCAGATCAGTCGAAGTCCCGTGAGCGTCAAGACGGGGTCCACTGCCTCGATCGCCGGAACGTCGGGTGCCAGGCTCCCGGCGAGACCGCCGGTGGCGACGACCCGGGCGGGCTCGCCCAGCTCAGCGCGGATGCGAGCCAGGATGCCCTCGACCATCGCAGCGTAGCCGAAGTACAGGCCTGATTGGATCGAGGCGACCGTCGAGCGGCCGATCACGCGACCCGGGTTCTTGATCTCGACGCGCGGCAGCCTCGCCGCCCGTTGGAAGAGCGCGTCGGCGCTGATCCCGATCCCGGGATAGATGACGCCGCCTGCGTACTCGCCCTTCCTGGTGACGACGTCGAAGGTCGTAGCCGTGCCGAAGTCCACGACGATCACTGGCCCTCCGAACGCGGCGAAGGCAGCCACGCCGTTGACGATACGATCGGCGCCCACGTCTCCGGGCGGCTCGTAGAGGATCGGCATCCCCGTCTTGACGCCGGGCTCGATGACGAGCGGCTCGTGGCCGAGGTACTGGCGCGAGAGCTCGACGAGCACGCTCGTCAGGGACGGCACGACGCTCGCGAGCACAACCCCCATGAGCTCCGCCGGCTTCACGCCACGCGCGTCGAACAGGTTTCGCACGATGATGCCGTACTCGTCAGCCGTCTGCTCGCGTCGGGTGGTGAGCCGCCAGTCCGCCTTGAGTAGGGCGCCATCGTGCAGACCGAGGCAGGTATTCGTGTTGCCGACATCGATGCTGAGGAGCAGCCCGTTACCCAGAAACCCTCCGCACTGCTCGCGCGTCGCCGCAGAGGACCCGCAGCGTCACGCCGTCGTCCTTCAGCAGCAGCAGCGCGCCGGACTCGTCGATCCCGCGCGCCGTGCCCTCGACACGCGTTCCGGACGAGATCACCTCGACCCGCTCGCCCCACCACGGGACTGAAGCCGAACGCCACGCGCCCAGCACGCTCGCCGCACCCTCGCCAGCCAGGCGATCATACCAGACCCCCAGCCGCGACAAGATCGCGCGAGCCGCCTCCAGCGCAGCGACGCTGCGCCCCGTCTCGGCGCGCAGCGAGGTCGCGACGTCCCGCAACTCTTCCGTAATCTTTCCCGCCTGCGCGGTGAGATTGAGGCCGATGCCTACGACCACGAAGTCGACGCAGGTCCCTGAGAAAGCGGCCTCGATCAGGACGCCGCCCAACTTGCGTTCGCCGACCATCACATCGTTTGGCCACTTGAGGCGCGCTGTCACGCCGAAGCTCGCGCTGGCTTCGGCGACGGCGACTCCAGCCAGCAGTGGCAGAGCCGAGAGCGCTTCCGGCTCGAGCGCGGGCCGGAGCAGAACCGACAGGAACAGGTTGCCCGGCGGCGACAGCCACGAGCGGCCTTCTCGACCGCGGCCCGCGCTCTGCGCCTCGGCGATCAGCGCCGTCCCTTCCGGCGCCCCCGCGCGCGCTCGCTCCCGGAGGACGTCGTTCGTCGAGGTGACCCGGCCCACGCATTCGAGGCTCTCGAGCCAATTCACGATCGAAGCCTACGCCGCCTCTATCTCGAGCGAGATGTCGACCGCGGGGGCTGAGTGCGTGAGCGCGCCGACCGCGATGTAGTCAGCGCCGGCCTCGGCGTAGGCGCGTACGTTCTCGAGCCGGATCCCTCCCGAGACCTCGACGAGCACGCGCCGTCGGATCAGGGCCACGGCATCACGAACCTGCGCGGGAGCGAAGTTGTCGAGCAGGATCAGGTGCGCGCCGGCCGCGAGGACTTCCTCGATCTGATCGATGCTCTCGACCTCGGTCTCGACATCGAGGCCCGGGTGGGCCGCCACCGCCCGGCGCGTCGCCTCGGCCGCCCCCCCGGCGAGGCGGATGTGGTTGTCCTTGATGAGCACGCCGGTGTCGAGGCCAGAGCGATGTGGGATGCCGCCGCCGAGCGTCACAGCGCGCTTCTCCAGGAAGCGCAGCAGCGGCGTCGTCTTGCGCGTGTCGCGGATCTTCGCGGAGCTGCCCGCCACGGCGTCCACGAAGCGCCGCGTGAGCGTGGCGACGCCCGACACCCGCTGCAGGAAGTTGAGGGCCACCCGCTCGGCGCTGAGCAGGCCCCGGGCGTTTCCCGAGAGCGTCCCGATCGCGCTCATGAAGGCCACCCGCGCGCCCTCTGCGGCTCGGGGCTCCCAGACCAGGTCGGAGACGCGAGCCTCGAACGCCGCCCGGGCGGCGTCGAGGCCCGCGAGAACGAGGTCCTGCTTCGCCAGCAGCGTCGCGCGCGCCCGAGCCGCCTCCGGCACGGTGGCTTCCGCCGTGAGGTCGCACTTGCCGATGTCCTCATCGAGCGCGGCGCGGACCAGGCGCACGACGGCCGCATCGATCCCGCTCATGAAGCGCCCAGTTCCCGAAGCGTTGCCGCATTCTTCTCGAGCAGCGTATCGATCTCGACGATGCGGGCCCGGCCCTCGGCCACGACCTCCGGCTTCGCGCGCTCGGCGAACTGCGGGTTGTCGAATTTCTTGGCGATGCCAGCGCGCTCGACCTCGAGCTTCTGGCGCTCTTTGCCAAGCCGCGCGCGCTCGGCCTCGAGGTCGAAGAGTCCCGCCATGGCAATCAGCACCCGCCAGGGCCCGACCTGCTGCTTGATCGTCTGCGGCGCCTCGGGAGGCGGAACCCCCAGGATCTCGAGCCGCTCGATCCGGGCGAGCGAGCGAAGCCAGGCGGCCTGGGCATCGAGCAGCGCCCGATTCGCGGGCGCCACAACGCTGACGTCGATCCTTCGCTTCGGATCCACACCCTTCTCCGCCCGGATCGTGCGGATCGCGGTGACCAGTTCCATCAGCGGCGTCATCTCCGCGGCTGCGCCCGAGCCCGCTTCGGCGCCCGTCGGAAAAGCGGCCTTCATGATCGTCGGTCCCTGGTGCGGCAGCTTCTGCCAGATCTCCTCGGTCACGAAGGGCATGAACGGGTGCAGCAATCGCAGCGAGCTGTCGAGCACGCGCAGCAGCACTGCGCGGGCCGCCGGCGCTTGCGTTGGGTCCGCGAGATACGCCTTCGAGATCTCCAGATACCAGTCGCAGAACTCGTCCCAGAGGAAGTGGTACAGGGCATTCGCCGCCTCGTCGAAGCGGAAGTTGGTCAGCGCTGCGTTCACCGCGCGTGCGGTGGCGTCGAGCTCGTCGAGAATCCATCGGCTCGGCAACGGCAGCGCGCGCTTCTCGAAGTCCGGCGCCACATCGCCTTCGAGGTTCATGAGCACGAACCGGGACGCGTTCCAGAGTTTGTTGACGAAGGCCTTGTAGCCGATCAGACGTGACTCGCTCAGGGACGGATCGTTGCCAGGGTTGGCGAGGGCCGCGAGCGTGAAGCGCAGCGCGTCGGTGCCGTGCTTCTCGATCACGGCCAGCGGGTCGACGTCGTTGCCGCGGGTCTTCGACATCTTCTCGCCGTTCTCGTCCCGCACCAGGCCGTTTATGAAGACGGTGCGGAACGGCACGTCGCCTCCGAAGCGGATGCCGAGCATGATCATGCGCGCCACCCAGAAGAAGATGATGTCGAAGCCCGTCATCATCACGTCGTTCGGGTAGTAGCGCGCGAAGTCGGGCGTCTTGTCCGGCCAGCCCAGCGTCGAGAATGGAAACAGCCCCGACGAAAACCAGGTATCCAGAACGTCCGTCTCCTGCGTGAGCGCCGTGCCGCCGCACTTGGGGCAGGCCTTCGGGTCCTCCCGCGTCACGATCAACTCGGCGCAGCTCCCGCAGGTCCAGGCCGGGATCCGGTGTCCCCACCAGAGCTGGCGCGAGACGCACCAGTCGCGGATGTTCCGCATCCACTCGAAGTAGGTCTTGCTCCAGTTCTCCGGGACGAAGCGGATGCGGCCGGCTTCCACGGCCTGGATCGCGGGCTCGGCGAGCGGCTTCGTGCGCACGAACCACTGCCGCGACAGGCGCGGCTCCACGACCGCCTTGCAGCGCTGACAGCGCCCGAGCGGGACCGTATGGGCCGTCTTGTGGAGGAGCAGCCCTTCGGCCTCGAGCTGCTTGACGATGGCCGTGCGCGCCTCGAAGCGGTCCTGACCCGCGTACGGACCGGCGTTTTCGTTCAGGACCGCGCGTTCGTCCATGATGTTGATCGACGGCAAGCCTAGGCGCTCCGCGGCCAGGAAGTCGTTCGGGTCGTGCGCGGGGGTGATCTTCACCGCTCCCGTGCCGAACTCGCGGTCGACGAACTCGTCGCCGACCACCGGGATCGGTCGCTTCAGGACCGGCAAGATGACCGTCTCGCCGATCAGCTGCTTGTGCCGCGGATCCTCGGGATGGACGGCGACCGCCGTGTCGCCGAGCAGCGTTTCGGGCCGCGTGGTCGCCACCACGACGCCTGCTCCCCCGTCCGCGGCCGGATAGCGGATGTGCCACAGGCTCCCGGCCTCAGGCTGCGTCACGACTTCGAGGTCGGAAAGCGCCGTCACGCAGCTTGGGCACCAGTTCACGATGTAGTCGCCCCGATACACGAGGCCTTGCTCCCACAGCGAGACGAAGACTTCGCGCACCGAACGCGAGAGCTGCGCGTCCATCGTGAAGCGCTCGCGGCTCCAGTCGAGCGAGAAGCCCATCAGCCGGAGTTGCTTCAGGATGATCCCGCCGCTCTGCTCCTTCCATTCCCAGATCCGCCTTTCGAAAGACTCGCGGCCAAGGTCCTCTTTCTGCTTGCCCTCCTGCTTGAGTTGGCGCTCCACCACCATCTGTGTCGCAATGCCCGCGTGGTCGAGACCGGGCAACCAGAGCGTGTCGTGGCCAAGCATGCGCTTCCAGCGCACGATGATGTCCTGCAGCGTGTTCGTGAAGGCGTGACCGATGTGGAGCGAGCCCGTCACGTTGGGCGGCGGGATCACGATTGCGAAGTGCGGCCCCATGGACGAAGCATCCGCCTTGAAATAGCCGCCCTGCTCCCAATAGGAATACCAGCGCGCTTCTACGTCCTTGGGCTCGTAGGCCTTGGAGAGCGGTTGTGACAGACGCCTAGGTCCTAGCTGCGGTCGAGCTCGGCCCTCAGGCGCTCGATCTCCTTCTTGATCAGGGCTTCGGCCAGATCGGGAATGACCTCCCACGCGATCTCGCGCACGACCTTCTCCGAGATCTGCGCTACGACGCGTTGCGCGATCCGGGCCACTTGATCCACGGGCACCGCGACCTCGGCCGCGGCCGAAGCGGTGGGCGCCTCGGACACAGGCTGAGCGAGCGCGGCGAAAGATTCCTCGGGCTCTTCCGCAGCCGGGGGAGGCGGCAGCTCGGGGGCCGGTTCGGGCTCCCGCTCGAACGCCTCCCGCGGAGCGGCAGCGATCCCCAGGTCTTCCTCCTGCACGCCCTCCTCGAACACCGGCGCCGCAACTGCCTCGGCTTGCTGCTTCGCCATCGCCTGCGCCCGCATCTCGAACGACAGTTCCGTCGTCGGCTGCGACCAGGGCGCCGCCTCGCCGGAACGGAATAGCATCGTGGAAGCACCGTCGTCCTGCACGGCCATCGGCGGCGGCTCGGGCGCAGGCGGCGGGGCAAGGGCGTTGGGCTCGAGCCGCGGCGCTTCGAAGACCACCGGCGGAGGCGCCATGAAGGCCGGCGGTGGAGGCGGCAACTCGAAGGCGAGCTGGGGCTCCGCTTCGAACGCTGCCTCCGGCTCTGGCGCGAAGGCCGGGACGGCCGGCATCGTCACCAGCGGCTGCAAGGCCTCCGCCTCGTCGGCCATGAGCGGCATGAATTCCTCCGGCGAGGCGATGACCGGCTCATCCATCGAGAAGAGATCCTGCTCGATCCCGGTAGCCTGCTCGTAAGGGGCCGCCTCGTCGGGGCCCCTGGAGAGCTCCATCGGCGCCTCGAAGGTTCCGGGAGGCGCCTCCTCGACGACCGGCTCTTCGGGTGCGAACGACATCGCGGAGGCGGTGGGTGCGGCTTCCGGAACCGTGACCGCCGGCGGAACCGGCTGCGTTTGGAAGGTGGGCGTCCGCGGCATCGTCTCCGCATCGATCGCATCGATCAGAGCGGGCGGCACGGCAGCGGCCGTGGGCCGCAACCGTGCCGCCGATAGCGCCAGCAGGTCCTTGACCTTTCCGATCAGGGCCTGAGGCTCGAAGGGCTTCGCAAGGAAGCCGTCACAACCGACCCGCGACGCGCGCTCCTGGTCGAACGGCTCGAACGCGCCGGTCAGCAGTAGCACGGGCACATACGAGAGCGTCGGGTGTTTCTTGACGTGGTCGCAGACCTCGTAGCCGTCCTTCTCCGGCATGATGATGTCGCAGAGGACGATGTCCGGCCGCGCCTCTTCGAGCCTCTCGATCGCGAGGCGGCCGTTGCCGACCGTCACGACCTCGAAGTCTTCGTCGGAGAAGGTCAGCTCGATGACCTTCTGAATCGTGATGCTGTCGTCGGCCAGCAGGATCTTCTTGCCCATCGCCTCGTGCCCTCCCGGGGGCGGTCAACGGATCAATGCGTTCGGACGAAGATAGACCGATGCTCCAAGTATGTCAACGAATTAGCGGCCAGCGGCGGCCTCTTCGACCAGGCGGATGATGTCCTGTGTCGAGGCCCCGGGCAGGAACACCTCGGCCACACCCAGGCCCTTCAGCTCGGGGATGTCCTGTGCCGGGATGATCCCGCCCACGAAGACCCGCACGCCCGCGATCTTCTTCTCCTTCAGGATCTCGAGGATCCTACGGCAGATCGGCAGGTGCGCGCCTGAAAGGATCGAGAGCCCGATCACGTCGGCGTCTTCCTGCTCGGCCGCGGCCACGATCTGCTCCGGGCTCTGGCGCAGACCGGTGTAGATCACCTCCATGCCCGCGTCGCGCAGCGCTCGCGCCACGATCTTGGCGCCACGGTCATGTCCGTCGAGCCCCGGCTTGGCGATCACGACTCGGATTTTCCTTGCAGTCGCCATGGGCCTCAGAAGAACGCTGGCTCGTCGTATTCGCCGAAGACTTCGCGGAGCGCGTCGCACATCTCGCCCAGCGTCGCGTAGGCGCGTGCGGCGTCGAGGATCGGGTACATCAGGTTGCCGCTGCTGCCGGCGACGCGGCGCAACTCTGCCAGCGCCTGGACCACGCGGCTTCTGTCTCGTGTCGCCTTGAGGGCGCTGACGCGGGCCGCCTGCTCCACGGCCACGCTCGGCTCGATGTACAAGATCGGCATCGGCTTCTCGTCCATCACGTACTCGTTCACGCCGACGATCACCTTCTCCTTGCGCTCGACCGCCTTCTGGAACTGGAACGCGGCCTCCTGGATCTCGCGCTGCGGAAAGCCTCGCTCGATGGCCGGCACCATCCCGCCCATCGCGTCGATCTTGCGGAAGTATTCGAGCGCCTCGGCCTCGATCTCGTTCGTCAGCTTCTCGACGAAGTACGAGCCGCCGAGCGGGTCGGCCGTGTTCACGACGCCCGACTCGTGGGCGATCACCTGCTGCGTGCGCAGCGCGATCGTGACGGCATCCTCGGTGGGCAGGGCGAGGGCCTCGTCGAGCGAGTTGGTGTGGAGCGACTGCGTCCCGCCGAGCACCGCGGCCAGCGCCTGCAAGGCCGTGCGCACGACGTTGTTGTAGGGCTGCTGCGCCGTGAGCGAGACGCCGGCCGTCTGGGTGTGGAAGCGGCACATCCAGGAGCGCGGGTCCTTCGCCTTGAAGCGCTCCTTCATGGTGCGGGCCCAGATCCGCCGGGCCGCGCGGAACTTCGCGATCTCCTCGAAGAAGTCGGAGTGCGAATTGAAGAAGAAGGACAGCCGCGGCGCGAAGTCGTCCACGTTCATCCCGGCGTCGACACACCACTGCACGTACTCGATGCCGTCGCGCAGCGTGAAGGCCAGCTCCTGCGCCGCCGTCGAGCCCGCCTCGCGAATGTGGTAGCCCGCGATCGCGATCGAGTTCCACTTCGGCATGTGCTCAGTGCAGTAGCGGATCATGTCCACGATGATCCGCATGCTGGGCCGCGGCGGATAGATGAACTCCTTCTGGGCGATGAATTCCTTCAGGATGTCGGCCTGGATCGTCCCGGCCAGCTCCTTTTGCGCGACGCCCTGCCTCTCCCCCACCAGAATGTAAAAGGCCAGCAGCATCGCCGCCGGCGAATTGATCGTCATCGAAGTCGTGACGTCGTCGAGCGGGATGCCCTCGAAGAGCGTCTCCATGTCCGCGAGCGAGGTGATCGCGACGCCGCACTTGCCCACCTCGCCCAGCGCCAGCGGGTGGTCGGGATCGCGTCCCATCAGCGTTGGCAGGTCGAACGCGACCGACAGTCCATGGCTGCCGTGTGCGAGCAGGTACTTGAAGCGGCCATTGGTCTGGGCGGCGCTGCCAAAGCCGGCGAACTGCCGCATCGTCCAGAGCTTGCCACGATACATCGTCTCGTGGACGCCACGCGTGTACGGGAACTGGCCGGGGTTGCCCAGATCGCGGCTGTAGTCGACCCCCGCGCACGATTCCGGCGTGTGGAGCGCCTCGATGGCGCGGCCCGACACGGTCGTGAACAGCGGGGCGGCCTTTGCTTCGAGTAGCTTGCCCATGCCACCTTCCTGAAGTGCGGGATTCTAGCGCGAGCGTAACACCTTTGCCGGGATCCCGGCCGCCACGACGGCGTCCGGCAGATTCTCGTTCACAACCGCGTTCGCCCCGACCACCACGCGATTGCCAATGCTCACGCCGTCCAGGACCTTGACCCCCGTGCCGAGCCAGACGTTCTCGCCGAGCGTGATGCCCTTCGAGCTGGGCTCCTGCTCGATCACGGGGACATCCGCGCGCTCCCACTCATGACCGCCGCCGACGAGGTACACGTAGGCGGCGAACAGACCGTAGCGTCCCACCTTGACCGACGAGCCGCTGAAGATTTCGCAATGAAAGCCCAGGTTCGAGTGGTCGCCGAGGGCGATGTTGCCGTTCTTGCACGAGAGGATCGTGCCCCGGCCGAGAAACACGCCGCTCCCGATGTCGATGCCCCGGTTCGAATCGCCCTTCGCGTCGAGCAGCACGAGATCGTCCACCACCACGTCGTCGCCAAGGCGGATCTTGGCGGGATGGCGCAGCGTGACACCCTGGCCGAAGACGACGTTGCGGCCAACCGCCCCCAGGATCCGAGGGTAGCTCAGCTTCCGAAGCACGAGGCCGAGCGCCCCGGGAACCCAGGAAGTGAGGCTCATGACCAGTTCGTAGGCGAGAAGCCGACCCAGGGATCGGCTGCCGACCACGAGATCCTGGTACTTCCGGAGCGCCGATTGGCCAGGCGCAGAGACCGCGCCCTGGATCCCGACGGTGTTGGCCATTGGCTGGAAGCTATTGTAGCATAGAGGCTTTGCGAGGCCCTCTGGAAGCTTGAAAGACACCGCGCTGCTGGCTGCGAAGATCGGCGTGAGCCTCGTCCTGCTGGGCTACTTGCTGGTCACGACCGACCTCGAATCCCTGCTCGCCCGGGTCCGGGCCGGCGACATGCTACTGCTCGTGATGGCCGTCCTCCTCTACACCGGCATGATCGTGCTCTCAATGTGGCGCTGGCGGGTGCTGATCAGCGCCCAGGGTTACCCCGCCCCGCTCCGCCACCTGTCGGCCTCCTACCTCGTAGCCACCTTCTTCAACAACTTCCTGCCCAGCAACATCGGCGGCGACTTGATCCGCGTCAAGGACTCCTCGAAGTTGACCGGCTCCAAGACCGCGTCGCTCGTGATCATCGCTGTCGACCGCATCCTGGGTTTCGGCGCGCTGTACGCGCTGGCGGCGCTCGCCTACCTCGTCGGAGGCCCGGCCGTGAGGCACCTGGCCGGGGCCCGCGTCGCGTTGCTGGGTCTAGGCCTGCTGTTCGCGGTCTTGAGCTATGTGTATCTCCGTCCGGGCACGGCGCGCGCACTGATGGGCCGCACCGGCCTGAGCGGCCTGCCTTGGGCCCGTGAGCGCTTCGAGGTGATGCAGGGCGCAGTCCATGTCTACCGCCAGGACCTGGGCTCGGTGTTGGGCGCCTTCGGCGCCAGCCTCGCGCTGCAGACGCTCTTCATCTACTACTACTACTCGATCGCGCAGGCCCTGCGCATTCCGCTTTCGCTTCCGGCCTGCTTCCTCATGGTGCCGCTGTGCACACTCGTCCAGACCGTGCCGATCTCATTCAACGGCTGGGGCATCCGCGAGAGCGTCTTCATCTTCTACTTCAGCCAGCTGGGACTCCCCCGCGACAGCGCGCTCGCCTTCAGCCTGGTCGGCGCGGGTCTGATGGTGCTGCTGTCGCTCTCCGGAGCCGTGGTCTGGACCGCCCGCGGCCCCCTCGAAACACCCGCCTGAGCATGGCCGTTTCCGTTCTCCACATCTGCGACAAGTTCGGCGTCGCCGGCTCCAGCATCCACGGCGTCTCGCGCCTGTTTTCCTGGTGGTTCCCGCGTTACGACCCGAAGCGCTTCGACGTGTCGCTCGTGGGCCTGAAGAAGCCTGAGCCGGCGTCCGAGTTGCTGAAGCAACAGGGCATCCCGGTCTATCACCTGAACCGCGGCAAGTTCGACCCGCGGATCGTCACCGACCTGATCGCCCTGGCCCGCGCGCGCCGGGCGCTCATCCTCCATGTTCACGGTTACGCCGCGGCCGACTTCGGCCGGCTCGCCGCACGCCGTGTCGGTGCGAAGCTCGTCCTTCACGAGCATTTCGCTGACCCGCGCATGCCCGGCTACCAGGCGCTTGCTGACCGCTTGCTCGCGGGCCGGACGGACCGGGCGATCGCGGTCAGTGGTTCCACGCGCGATTTCCTGGTACGCGAGCGCAGCGTGCCCGCCGAGCGGGTCCGGCTGATCTGGAACGGCGCGCCGCTCGCCGAGTTTGCGTCGACCTCGCGTGAGCAAGCGCTCGCTCTGCGCCGCACGCTCGGCATCGCCGAGGGCGCCTTGCTCTTCGGCATCGTAGGCCGACTCAGCGAGCAGAAGGGTCATCGCCATCTCCTCGACGCGATGGCGCGGGTCTTCCCGAAGAGCCCCGGGGCGCGCCTGCTGGTGGTCGGCGACGGAGATCGGATGGAGTCGCTTCAGGCCCAAGCGGCTGCTCTGGGCATCACCGATCGGGTCGTTTTTGCGGGCCATCGCAGCGACGTACCCGAGGTGCTCGCCGCACTCGACGTTTTCTGCATCTCCTCGAGCTATGAGGGCACGCCGCTCGTGCTCTTCGAGGCGATGGCTGCGGGCAAGACCATCGTCTCCACCGCCGTGGACGGCTGCCGTGAAGTTCTCGAGGACGGCGTGAGTGCCCTGCTGGCGCCAGCGGCGGATCCGGCTCTTCTGGGCGCGGCGCTGCAGCGCGCGGCGGAGGACCCGGGGCTCCGAGCCCGGCTCGCCGATAGCGCCCGCAAGCTTTCGGTCCGCTACGATATTGGCGAGTGCGTACGACAGATGGAAACCCTATACGACGAAGTGCTGGCGGAGGACCGTGCCTCTTAGCAAGCTGAGAAGGCATGCGGAGGCGGCGTGGGAGGTCCCGCGCGACCTGGTCCTTGGCCGCTACCCGGAGTTCGTCAGCGGCGGGCCGCTACCCAGGGGCCACGTGCCGGTGTTCTGCTTCCACAGCCTCGACCCCGACAGCTTCGGCCGCAAGATCGCCCATCTGGCCGAGAACGGCTACGTCACGCTTTCGGCCGACGAGTACTTTCAGCACTTGATGGGCGGCAAGCCCGCGCCCGAAAAGGCCGTGGTCCTCACGTTCGACGACGGCCGTGCGAGCGTGCGCAGCGTGGGCCTGCCGCTGATGCGTCGCTACGGCATGAAGGGCATCGTGTTCATCGTCCCGGCTCACACCGTCTCCCGTCCGGGGCCGCTTCCCGCGACCTGGGACGAAGTGCGACAGGGGCAAGCCAAGGCCGAGGCAGTGCTCGGGCGCGAAAACGCCGACGACGCGTTCTTGTCCTGGGAGGAGATCGCAAACCTGACAGGCTCGGGGCTCTTCGAGTTTCAGAGCCATAGCCTCTCCCACGCGCGCGTCCACACGACGCCGCAGTTGGCGGGCTTCATGACGCCGGAGCTACGGCAGGGCTATGGCCCTCTCGACGTGCCGCTCATCCACGACGGCACGCGCGAGCTCCCCTCGGCCGTGATCCCGCTCGGCACACCGCTGTTCCGCTCGGAGCCGCGTCTTTCCGAGGCCACGCGCTTCTACGAAGATCCCGCTGTGCGCGAAGCCTGCGTCGCGCGCGTCGCCGACGAAGGCGCGGGCTTCTTCTACCGCCGGGGTTGGCAGCGCGAACTGCGCCGGCTGATCGGCAAGCAGCACGTCACCGGCCACCTCGAGTCGGCCGAGGCCCGCGAGAGCGCGATGCGCCGCGAACTCGCGGAGGCGCGGCGTGAGATCGAGGCTCGCACCGGCAAGGAAGCGATCCACCTTTGCTATCCGTGGCACGTGTCGGGCCCGACCTCTCGGCGGATTGCGCGGGAAGTCGGCTATCGCACAGCCTTCTGCGGCAAGCTCAGCGGCGTGCCGATCACGCTCGCGGGCGGCAATCCCGAACAAATCGCCCGCATCGGCGAGGACTACGTCGAGCTGCTTCCGGGCAAGAACCGCGGCAGCCTCACCTCGATCCTGCGCCTGAAGCTCTCGCGCCGCCTGGGTAGCGCGCTGACGGAAGTAGTAGGATAGGCGGCCGTGGAAACCCCCGAGCCTGGGAACCTGCTGCTGGCGGTTCTGCCGCTGCACGACGTCTGTCTTTTCCCGGAGGCGTCGCTTTCGATCGTGGTCGCGCGCAGCGGCGGGTTGAAGGCGCTCGACGTGGCGACCCGCACCGGGCGCCAGGTGATAGCACTCGCGCAGCAGGACCCGACCAACCTGGCGCCCAGCCCCAAGGACCTGCATCTGACCGGAACGATCGCAAACGTCGCCGACGACATGCCGCTCTCAGACGGCACCCACCGTGTCGAGCTCGACGGCCTGCAGCGCGCGAAGGCGCTCAACCTGGTCGGCGGCGGGGAGCTGCTGGTCACCGAAGTGGAACCGCTCCAGGAAGGCGACTCCGAGGAAGAATGGGGGGGCGCGGTCGAGGCCCTCGCGCGTTACCTGCACGCGCATTCGGACCTGCGCAGCTTCCTCGAGGAGCAGCGCCGCTCGAAAGAGCCGATGGCTTGGGTCAACCTGGCCTGTCAGCACCTTCCGATCACGTCGACGGCGCGTCAGCGTCTGCTCGAATCCGATGCCCCGGCGCGTTGCTTGCGCATCAGCCGCGGCCTCGACGCGCTGCTCCGCAAGGAGCAAGCCAGCTGATCGAGGGCCCGTCGCCGGGGCCGCCCTCCGGCGGACGCCTCGCGCGCAACACCCTCTTCTCGGCGCTCGGCGAGGGCTCGAACCTCCTGCTCTTCGTCCTCGGCTTCCTCGCGACGCGCTGGCTCGGCCCGGTTTCGTTCGGAGAGTACGCCACCGCCTTTGCCTTCGTGGGCCTGTTCCGCATCCTGCCGGACCTCGGGATGGCGTACGCCTCGACGCTGGCAATCAGCCGTGACCGCTCCCGCGCACTTGAGCTGATCGGAGGCTTGCTCGGCTTCCAGTTCTGGCTCTCGATCCTGACGCTCTGCCTTTGCCTCGCCATCGGCAGGCGCCTGTACCACGGCGTCACGTGGATCGCCATGGTCGTGCTCTCGCTCGATCTCGTGCTGAAGGCGGTCAAGGCGACGCTGCGCTTCTTGCTCAAGAGCCTCGAGCGCTTCGGGGTCGAAGCTGCCTCGCTGCTGGCCGAGCGCGTTGTGATCCTCGCGCTGGGCGTTTGGAGCCTGGGGGCGGGCTATGGCGTGGTCGGTTTCGTGACGGTGTTCGCCCTGGTTCGCTTCCTCGACGTGGCTGCGCTGGCGACCTTCGTCAACGCGCGCGTGCTGCCGCTGCGCCCTTCGTTCGACCGGGCGCTGTGGGGCGAGCTGTTCCGCAAGGGCCTGCCCTTTGCATACGCCGGCTTCGTCATCACGCTGATCTTCCAGGTCGACGCGGTCCTGCTGGAGGCCATGCGCGGGCCTCGGGAGGTCGGCTACTACCGCGCCCCGACCCAGATCCTCGAGGGCTTGACGCTGGTGCCCCGGATCCTCGGCTTCGCGCTCATTCCGACGATGGCGGCGCTCCACCAGACCGCGCCCGCGGCCGTCGCGGCTCTCTACCGGCGCGGCTGCAAATACCTGCTCCTCGTCGGCCTCCCGATTGCTGCCTTCGGCCTGCTCGCCTCGGACCGCTTCATCCCGATGCTGTTCGGCGCGTCGTTCGAGCCCAGCATCGCCCTCGCGCAGGTTCTGCTGCCTGCGGCCACTTTCATGTTCCTGTCGAACTTCGCCGAGACGACGCTCGCCTGTGTGAACCGTTGGAGGGCGATCGTGATCGCCTCGACGCTCGCGCTGCTGCTGAACGTCGTCCTCAACCTGCTCTGGATCCCGACGCTCGGGGCGATGGGCTCGGCCCGCGCGACGCTCGTGACGGAAGCGCTCTACTTCGTGATGACGGCCGGCGCGATGTTCCGCGGCGGCCATCGCGTCGGCTGGCTTGTCATCGGCATACGCCCGCTCGCTGCTGCGGCCATCTTTGCTGGCGTGCTACAGGCCGCAGCCGGCATCGGCTTGATCGCCGCGTCGCTGCTCGCCTCGGTGGCCTTCGCCCTGGCCGTGCTCGGTTTCGGCAGCTTCGACGCCACGGAGCGCTCCGCCCTGCGGGAACTGATCCGCGGCCACCCTCCAGACGCCCGGACCCTCACTTAGAGTCGCGGCGCCGGAGGGCGACCTCGAGCCGGATCGAGACAAAAGCCCCGAGGCTGCGGTTGTCGCCGCCCGCTAGCGGCGCGCCACGAGTCGAGCGCAGCTTGAGGACGTGGACGAACGTATCCTTGTACGCGAAGCCGCGTGCTGGAGCGAACCTCAGCTCCCGGCTTTCCCCAGGGCCGACGCTCGCCGATTGGTCAGCGCCATCGACGGCGATCGTAATCTCGTCGCCGGCCGGGCCGCCGGTGACGCGCGCCGTCAGCTCCCGCACCGGCTCCAGGGCGCGCACCAACACCTCGCCGGGCGCACCGCCTCGAAGCCAGAAGCCCGTCAGCCCGTCCTTCTGCTCCCGGCCGTAGGCCCCGTCGTCGCTGAAGTACAGGTAGTAGGCCGCAGGATCGGCCGAGCCCGGCCGCCTTGGATCGCCCTCGGTGTCACCCACGCGCTGCTTTTTTCGCCAGGGCTCGCCGAAGCTCGACAGGTCGTTCAGCATCGTCAGCTCGGCCGGCAAGCGGCGGAACAGGCCGTGCCTCGTGTGCTCGCCGGGATCCATCGAATGGCGCAGCGGTTCGCGGAGCAGCGGCAGCGTGAATGCCAGCGAGAGCAAGCCGAAACTCGCCACCAGCGCTTCTCGGCCCTTTGGCACGAAGAAAACTGCGAGCGGGAGGATGTTCAGGAAATAGCGATTGCCAAGCGTCCCGCTCCCGCCGTACCAGTTGTCGGGGATCTGCCAGATGTAAGCGAACCACGACAAGACGAAGGCGATGAGCGCGAGGCCGCCCGATCCGGTGCGTGGACCGATCACCAGGAACAGGAGCGTCGCGGCTCCAAAAGGCAGGAAGTACGCGACGATGCCACCGAGCCGACCCGTCCAGTAGTAGCCCAGGTTTCGCACCAGACTCTCGCGCAGTTCTTCCGCGCTGCGCGGTGGCTCGGCCCCTTGCGAGAGCGCCACCTCGTCCTTGCCTTCGACGCGCGGGCCGAGCTGGTTCGTGCTCATCCAGATCCCACTGTTGCCGAAGCTCACGTTGTGCTGCTCGAACGGGAGCACGCCGTAGAAGGTCTTGCGCTCGCGCCCGCCCTGGTAGTTCCACTCGCCCGTGATCGCGGTGTTGATGGCGTAGAGCGCGACGGTGGCGGCCAGCAGGATCGCGCCCCGGCGCAGCGTCTCGCCGAGCCGCTTGCCGAGCGGACCGCTTGCCAGAAACAGTGGCGCCAGGCCCAGGGGCGCTGCGAGCAGGATGTTCGGCGGCTTCGAGTACGTCGCGATGCCAAAGAGGATGGCGGAGAGCACCGGCCGGTCGCGACGCCACGCGAACAGCGCGGCCGCCACGAGGCCCAGGCTCGTGGCCTCGGGCGTCGGCCAGAACAGGTAGACCGGCGTCACAGTGGTGAGGAAGAGCGCCGACGCAGCGGCCAGCGCAGGCGCCGGACTGGACTGCCGGCGCAGCTCGACGTAGCCGAGGATCAAAGCGAGCCCGATGGCCAGCGCATTGGCCAGCAGCAGCCCGCGCGTGCCGAAGAGCTTCACGAGTGGCGCCGCCACCAAAGCGTAGGTGAACGGCTTCGCGAAATAGATTCGCGGCTCCTTTTCCGGCACGCGACTGAGCCACGGAAAGCCGGGATCGAGGCGCAGGCCGCCGCTCGACCTCTTGAGGAACACGCCCTGGGCGCCCTGCGGGAACTCGCGCCGCACGCGCAAGGCATCGCGCGCCTCCCAGCGCAGATCGCCATCCTCGGCCAGGCTCCAGGCCGCCGTGTAGTAGGTGGCCCCGTCGCCCCAGAAGCCGCCACCGGACTGCTTTGCCAGATCGGTGGCAAGGGCTCTGGCGCAGAGGCCGACGACAATCAGGGCCAGCAGGGCGCGCGCGCTGCGCTCGCTCAAAGCCAGCCCGCTTCGCGGTACCAGGCCGCCGTGCGCCCGATACCCTCCTCGAGATCGACCTTGGGCGCGTAGCCCAGCAGGCGCTTTGCTTTCGCAATCGAGAACGCCCGACTCTTGACCCAGAACTCCACCCGGCGTCGATGAATCGGCGGCTCGACGCCCAGGGGCACGCAAACGGCTTCGCAAACGGCGCCAGCCGCCAGCAGTGGCCAGGCGGGCACGTGGAACGGCAGCACTCGGCCGCCGGTGGCTCTCGCCACCAGCGCGGCCAGATCGTCCTGGCAGATGTATCGCTCCCCCGCGATGATGAACGACTCTCCCGCCGCGGCCGGGTGGTCGAGTGCCAGCAGGAAGCCCGCGACGAGATCGTCGATGAAGACCGGGTGGTAGAAGGGGCGGCCCGAGCCCACAACGGCGTACTGCCCGCGGGCGATGGCGCGAAACAGCTTCAGGAGCCGGCGCTCGCCGGGCCCGTAGATCGCGCCCGGCCTCACCACGGCGACCGGCAGGCCTCGCCGCCTACCGAAAGCGAGGGCCAAGGTCTCCGCCTCAGCCTTGGTGTCCTGGTAGATGTCGCCCGGTGCTAGCGGTGCTGTCTCGTCGGCGGGCGGCTTCTCGATGTGACCGAGGACGCCGACAGTTGAGGTGTGCACGAACCGCGCGACACCGGCCTGTGCCGCCGCTTCGACAAGCCGCTGCGTGCCGCCGACATTGATCTCGCGGTAGTAGCTGTCCGGATGGCCAGCCGTCCGATACACCGCGGCCAGGTGCAGCACGCCGTCGACGCCTTCCACCAGACGCCGCAGCGCGAGCGGGTCGCGCAACTCCCCCTCGACGATGGCGGCCCCCGAGGCCGACAGCTCGGACGTGACGGAAGCAGCGCGCGCCAAGGCACGCACGCTGTCACCGCGCGCGCGCAGCGCGGCGACGAGACGCCCGCCCGTGTAGCCGGTCGCGCCCGTGAGCGCGACCTTCACGGCCCGAGCTCCGCGAACAGCTCCCGGTAGCGCGCCAGGTTCTCGCGTTCGTCGAAGCATCGCAGCGCCGTCTCGCGTGCGGCCGCGCCGAGCGCCGCACGCCGTTCCGGAAGATCGAGGAGCGCACCGAGCGCGGCCGCCAGGCCACTCGCATCTCCCGCCTCGACCAGCATCCCCGACTGGCCATCCTCGAGAGCGTCGACGACTCCCCCAATCCGCGAAGCGACGCAGGCCAGGCCACAGGCGGCGGCCTCGAGTAACGACAGCGGCATCGCCTCGAAGAACGATGGAAACGCGTATACGTCGGAGGCCCGCAGAAAGTCCGCGACGTTGTCGACGCGGCCCGTGAACCCGACGCGGGCCTCGAGTCCGGCCTGCCGCACGCGCGCCCGCAGCGCCTCCTCCACCGACAACACCTGCCCCACTCCCGACCCGATGAGCATCAGGTGCGCGGCGGGGTATCGGCTCGCGAGGCGCCCAAAAGCCTCGACCAGCACCTCGACGCCCTTGCCTCGGAGCAGCCGGCCTGTGAAAGTCACGAGCAGCGCGTCCTGCGGCAGTCCGAGTCGACTTCGCAGCTCCCGGCGCTCGGCCGCGCTGGCGGGGCGGAAGGCCTCGACGTCGATACCATGCGGCAGCAGCCTGACGCGATCGGGATCGAGGCCCGCCGCCAGGAACTCGTCGCGCGTGCGGGCCGAGATCGTGACGAAGGCATCGGCATCGGCGAAGAGCAGGTTGCGCAGTTTCACCCCGCCGCTCACGAGCGGCCGCACCCAGGGATGGTCGAAAGGCGTGCCCCAGGTGTAGATCTCACCGGACATCTCTCCGCTGACTTCACACTGCAGCACCACGCGCTTGCGCAAGGCGCGCCCCGCGACGAGGCCCGGCAGACCCAGCACCCGGGTTCCCCGAATCACCAGGACGTCGAAGCTGTCCCGAAGTCGGCGCAGCGCGGAGACCGCGAACGGGACCATTGCGTACTTCCCGCCGCGGCTCGCTCCAGTGGGCGCGACCCGCAGCACGCGAACCCCGTCCAAGACTTCTTCCACGGGCCAGCCGGCCTCGCCGCGCCGCGCGACCACGGTCGAAGGCACGCCGGAAGCTGCGAGCGCCGTTGCCAGCCGGCGAAGGTGACGCTCGCCACCGCCCAGCACGGGATGAAACGACTCGGCGAGGAACAGGACGCGGGTCAATGCCGCGGAAAGGCCGCCTCGCGCGAGGTCGGCTCGGCCGGGCGCGTCTCCCGCACGAAGTAGGTCGGCTTGCCCTGGCTCTCGTGGTAGGTCCGGACCAGGAGCTCAGCGACGAGGCCGACGCTCACCAGGATCACGCCCGTCAGAAAGAGCAGCGCGCCCAGGATCAGCAGCGGCCGCCCACCGATCGCCGTGTCCGCGAAGAGCCGGATGTAGGCGAGGTACGCGAGGATCGCGGAGCCTGTCGCGCCCGACGCGAGGCCCATCACGCCGAAAAGGTGTGAGGGCCGCGTTCCGTAGGCGCCCAGGAACTTGACCGTGAAGAGGTCGAGCACCACGCGCACGGTGCGACCGATCCCGTACTTGCTCGCGCCGCGCGTTCGCGGCCGGTGCTTGACCGGCAGCTCCGCGACGCGCACGCCCATCCACGAGGCGACGGCCGGGATGAAGCGGTGCATCTCCCCGTAGAGCCGGAGGTTGCGCACCACCTCCGCGCGAATCGCCTTCAGCGAACAGCCGTAGTCGTGGAGCCGCACGCCCGTGGCCCACGAGATCAGCCGGTTCGCGAAGAACGACGGGAGACGCTTCGAAAGCGGATCCTGCCGCTTCTGCCGCCAGCCGCAGACCAGGTCGAAGCCCTCGTCGAGCTTCGCCAGCAGGCGTGGAATGTCGGCCGGGTCGTTCTGGAGATCGCCGTCGGAGGTCACGACGACGTCGCCGCGTGAATGGTCGAAGCCCGCTGAAAACGCGGCGGTCTGTCCGAAGTTGCGGCGCAGGCACAGCACGCGCAGCCGCGGGTCCCGAGCCTCGAGGGCCAGCAGCCGCTCGAGCGTCCCATCGGACGAGCCGTCGTCGACGATCACGATCTCGTACGGCCGGGCCAGTCCCGCGAGCACGGCGGTGAGTTGCTCGTGCAGATCCTCGACGTTCTCGGCCTCGTTGAAGACCGGGATCACGACGGAAACTTCAGGCTTCATTCACAGGCCAGTATAAACGGGGAGCTTGCCGAGCCGTGAGGCTTCGGCTCAGCGGCCAGCGTGGAGCAGATAGGCCCAGTTCAGGGCGATAACCCCCACCGCCGCCACGCGTAACGCGCGGCCGGCGGGGGGCGAAACGTCCACCGCCAGGCTGCGGCCCCGGGTCAAGAGGGCGAGATCCGCGACCCCCCAAGCGGCCAGGCCGAGCGCAGCGGCGGCAACCAGCGGGTTCATCGAGGCCGCACCGGAAATGTCCAGGGCGAAGAGCCGCCCCAGGGCGCGGGTGGCGCCGCAGGTTGGACAGGGCAAGTCGGTCAGCGCCTTGAACACGCAAAAACTGACGGGCAGGCGGTCCAGATGGAGCAGTCCGACCGTCAGGCAGGACAAGCCGCCCACGCCGGCGAAGATCGCGCCGAATGGCGCCGCGCCCTCGGCGCCCCGGAGTCGCAGCGGAGCCGTCGTCGACATCAGCGTGGCAGATGGCTCGCGAGGCCCGCGATGCCACCGAAGATCAGCAGCAGACCGGTCCCGCAGCAGCAGCAGGCCAGCACGATCGGCGCGAGAATGGCGACCGCTGCGCTGCCGCGTCCGATGCGATGCGTTTCCGACAAGCCGACGATCCCGATCACGATCCACCACACCGCGGCCGCCAGACCACCGCAGAACGGCAGCAGCATCAGCACGCTGGCGGCGTGGCCGTACGCGACGACGCGGAGCGTGGCCTCGAAGCGCTGCTTGGCCTGCCCCATCACCATCAGGATCAGGTGATAGATCCCCGCGCCGACAAACAAGCCCACTAGCAAAAAGGCCGGCCCCAGGACGATCTGGGCGGCGAGGCCGAGCCCACCCTGGAGAGCCGGGCCCCAGCTGCCGAGCGGACTGCGATCGCCGATGCCACTCAGCGCGCTCCCCAAGCCGATGTTGAGGACCGCCTGATAGAGTGCCTGCACGACGATGCCCAGATAGCCGACGATGAGGGCGTACCCGACGGGTGCGCCGAGGCCACCGCTCACCGGCATGCCGCGGAAGAAACCGCTCGGGTGTAGGAGCACCAGGCTCGTCGTCTCGACCAGCGCGGGCACGAGGCCGACCTGTGCGCGCCGCTCCCACGGCGCTCCTGGCTCCCGGCGGCCCGCGGCAGGCGGCAGCGGCGGAGGCAGATCCTGGCTCATCGGCGTATATTACCCGGCTCATGTCGAAGGTGACGATCGAAACGGTGGATCATGTGGCCCGCCTCGCCCATCTCTCCTTGACGGCCGAGGAGCGCGAGCTCTTTGCGCGGCAACTCCAGGACGTCCTGGCTTATGCGGAGCGGGTCCAGGCTGTCGACACCACGGCGGTCGAGCCGATGAGCCACCCGCGCACGAGCGAGAGCCTTCGCGAAGACGAGCCGCTGAGCGGACTCGCAACTGAAGTGGCACTGGCCGAAGCCCCGGACGCAGCGGACCGCTTGTTCCGCGTGCCCCGTGTGATCGGCGGATGAGCTCGCTCACCGAGCTGTCGGCAGCCGAGATCGCCCGTCGGATTCGGGCTCGAGAGGCTTCGGCGGAAGAGGTGACGCGGGCGCACCTGACCCGTCTGGCTGTCGTGGAGCCGAGCATCGACGCCTTCCTGTCGGTCTTCGAGGAGCGTGCGCTGGCTACGGCGTGCAGGCTCGATGCCGAGCTCGCCGCGGGGCGGCCGGTACCTCCGCTGGCGGGCGTCCCGGTCGCGATCAAGGACGTGCTCGACATCGAGGGCACGCCCACCACCTGCGGATCGCGCTTTCTCGAAGGCTACAGGCCGCCCTTCACGGCCACGGCCGTCGCGCGCCTCGAGGCCGCGGGTGCTGTCGTTCTCGGCAAGACCAACATGGACGAGTTCGCGATGGGCTCCTCGACCGAGAACAGCGCCTACAAGAAGACGCGCAACCCCTGGGATCCCTCGCGCGTGCCAGGGGGTTCCTCAGGCGGCTCGGCGGCGGCGGTGGCCGCGGGCGTCACCCCACTCGCCCTCGGCACCGATACCGGCGGGTCGATCCGCCAGCCCGCCGCGCTGTGCGGCGTGGTCGGACTCAAGCCAACGTATGGCCGGGTGAGTCGCTTCGGCCTGGTGGCGTTTGCTTCGTCCCTCGACCAGGTCGGGCCGCTCTGCCGCACAGTAGAGGATGCCGCCTTGTGCGCGAGCGTCCTGTGCGGCCCGGACCCGCACGACGCCACGACTGCGAACGAGGTCGTCCCCGACTTCGGCGCGAGTCTGGCCGGCGGCGCGCGCGGGCTCAGCATCGGCGTGCCCTGGTCCTTCCTGGCCGAGGGTGTCGAGACGCAGACCATGGCGGCATTTCGCGAATCGCTGCAAGCGCTCGAAGCGGCCGGCGCCCGGATCGTGCAAGTGGCCCTGCCCAACGCAGGGCACGCGATTGCGACGTACTACATCGTAGCCACGGCCGAGGCCTCGAGCAACCTGGCCCGCTTCGACGGCGTGCGCTACGGCTATCGCGCCCCGAGCGCACGCGACTTGCGCAGCATGTACGGCGACTCCCGGGACCACGGCTTCGGGGCCGAGGTGAAACGCCGTATCATCCTCGGCACGTTCGTCTTGTCTTCGGGCTACTACGACGCCTACTACGTGCGCGCACAGAAGCTGCGCACGCTGATTCGCGGGGACTTCGAGACAGCCTTCGGCAGTTGCGATGCGATCGCGACGCCGACGACCCCGACACCGGCCTTCAAGCTCGGCGAGAAGACCGAGGACCCGCTGCAGATGTACCTGGCCGACATCTTCACGGTGCCCGCGAACCTGGCCGGCATCCCCGGCCTCTCGATTCCCTGCGGCTTCTCCGGCGGACTGCCGGTCGGCCTCCAGCTACTCGGGCGAGCTTTCGACGAGGCGACGCTCTTCCGGCTCGGCCATGCGTACCAGCAGGTGACCCAGCACCATCTGGCTCGCCCTCCACGCGTCAGCCAACTCCCGTTGCCCTTCCAGGAGTAGATGCAAGCTCGCTGCTACGTCCTGACCCGCCGCCTCGCCAGCAGCGACCGCACGACGAAGTAGGCGGGAATCGCCACCAGCACGCCGAGCGCGGTGTTCCCGACGAAGTAGGGCCAGATGTACGGTTGGAGCCCCTGCCAGAGCGACGTGTAGAAGGCGTCCCCCTCGGCCTCCCAGGCGATTCGCGAGATCCCGCTCGGCGACATCCCGAGCAGCCATGAGCCGAGGACTGTCCCGGCCGTGTATATCGGCGCGATGGTCCAGGGGTTGTTGAGATAGGCGCCGAACAGCATCGCCGCCCGGCTGAGCCGGAACAGGAAAGCGATCGCAAGCGCAAGCCCCGTGTGAATCCCGAGCAGCGGGCTGAACGCGATCCACACTCCGATCGCAAAGGCGAGCGCGATTCGATCCGGGGCGTCCTCGAGAAGAAACAGCGCGTTGAGGACCCGCCTGAACCGCCCCCTCATGCCCGAGTCGCCGTCTCTCCCCCGCCAGTGCCCAGCCCGCGGAAGTGATCGTGGGCCTGGGACGTGAGCGGCAACAGACTACCGCCCTTCTTGAGCAACAGCGCCGAGGGCCCCGGCGCGAACTCCCCGATCACGGTCGTCGGTATGTCCCAGATCACGGCCACGTCGCGTAGCGCGTCGAGCTTGCCGCGCGGCACCGCGAGCAGCAGCTGGTAATCCTCGCCACCGTGCAACGCGAGCGCGGCCGCATCTCCGCCCCGTGCCCGCTCCAGACTGGCGGCCGACGCGTCGATGGGGACCGCGCTCGCATCCACCCACGCGGACACATCGCCCTCGTCGCACATCGTGCGCAGATCGCCCGACAGGCCGTCGGACAGATCCATCGCAGCGTGAACGATCTCCTGCTCCGCGAGCGCCCGCGCGAAGGCGAGCGGCGGATTCGGGTCGAGCAGCGCCCGCAGGCAATGCGTCACGGCATTGGCCGAGGACTCGGTCCACACCCCGGTCTTGTGCAGGAAGCCGTCCTGATCCAGGCGCCCACCCTGCATCATCAGCTTGAGCCCGGCCGCGGCCGCGCCCAAAGCTCCGGTGACGATCACGAGATCGCCCGGAACCGCGCCGGCCCGCCGCAGCAGCTTCTCGCCCTGCCCCAGCAGCGTGACGTCGACGACGATCTGCGAGGTCGAGAGCGATAGGTTTCCACCGACGATGCTGACCCCAGTCTCGGCCGCCCGTTCGAGCAACCCGTCGTAGAGTCCATCCACCCACCCAAACGGCACGTCGGGCGGAAGACACAGGCTCACGGTCGCATGCCGTGGCACCCCGGCCATCGCCGCAATGTCGGACAAATTGATCGTGAGGGCCTTGCGCCCCACGAGCCGCGCCGGCGCCCACTCCCGGAGGAAATGCACTCCCTCGACCAGGCAGTCGGTCGTGATCAGCGTGATCGGCCCCGTCTGGACGGCCGCGGCATCGTCGCCAATCCCGATCTCGACCCCCGGACCAGCCGGAATCCGCGCGCGGATGTACTTGAGGAGGGCCCGCTCGCCCAACTCGCGAACGGAAGTCTCAGGATTGATCACGCGGAAGAGCCTACCAAGGAACCCTCACTCGCGCGAACCGGAGCCGCCGCCCCTCTCTTCGGTGGCAAGCCCTCGAGCAACTGCCGTGGCGCCACGTTTACGCGACGCCACCGCGAGAGCCACACGAAGGCTCCGCAGCTTCGCCGCTCGAAGAGACAGGGTCGGCGCGCTGGCGAGATCGGTCCCGAGACCGGTTTGACATCGAATCGACATCTGCTATCTTGCACGGCGGCTTGGGGATAGCGAAGCTACGGCGGCGCTCGCCAGGCTCACCATCTTCATGACGATGCTGACAGCCTCGCCCCTCGGGGAGCCACGGAGATCATGCCCACTCGGCTAGAGGAATCCCTTGAGCGCGAGATCGAGCGGATTCGCCAACAGGTGCTCGAGATGTCGGGCCTGGCGGAGCGAGCGCTCCGGGATTCCGTCAAGGCCCTGGTCGAGAACTCCCAGCAGACCGCCTATGCGGTGATCCTGCGTGATCAGTACATCGACGAAAAAGAGAAGGAAATCGATCGGCTCTGCCTGGAGTTCCTGGTGCGGCAGCAGCCCGTCGGGGGCCCGCTGCGGCTTGCCTACAGCACGATCAAGATCAACCTCGAGCTCGAGCGCGTCGGCGACTATGCGGAAAGCGTCGCTCGACACGTCCTCAAGCTGAGCGCGCTCCCGCGCCCGGCCGGGGTCGTGATGGCGCGGATCGTCGAGATGGCCGATATCGCGATCCCCATGATCCACGACTCGATCGAGGCCTTCGTCAGGCAGGATCCGGAGCTGGCCCGCAAGACCATCCTGGCCGAGCCGGCCGTGGATGCACTGCTGGGCAGGCTGAACACGGAGTTGATCGCCCTGTTGCGCGAACAGCAGATCCTGCCTGAGATGATGGAGCCGCTCGTCACGATCGGCCGGCGCTTCGAGCGGGTCGCGGACCAGGCACGCAATGTGTGTATGGAAGTGCTGTACATGTGCACGGGCGAGTACGCCAAGCACCCTGGCGCCGAGACCTTGCGCGTCCTGTTCGTGGGGGAGCGCAACTCCTGTCGCAGCCAGATGGCCGAGGCGATCGCGCAGTCTCTCAACCAGCCGAAGTTCACCTTCTCGAGCGCAGGTGTCGACCCGCAGCCGATCGATCCGGCGACGCTCCAGTTCATGCGCGAGAAGGGGCTCGATCTCGCGCGCATGGCGCCGAAGACCGTGTACCAGGTTCCCAACCTGGACTATTACCAGGTCATCGTCGGAGTTGCCAAGGAGGCGCAGGCGGCGTTCCCGCGCAGCCCCCGGAAGACGGTCTACGTGGATTGGAGCATCGCGGATCCGTCCAGGCTGCGTGGGTCGCCGGAACAGATCCGGGCCGCCTTCGAGGCCACCTACCAGTTCCTCTCGAGCCACGTGCACGCTCTCGTCGAGGCCGTCTTGGGGAACAAGATCGAATAGCCGCCAAGTCCAGGCAGGAGAGCATATGACTCGATCCCGATCCTTCACGCCGTGCCGGCGAGCGCCCGCCTGGCTTGTACCGTTTGCCGTTGCGGCGGGACTCGCCGCTTGCGGAAAGGGCGCCTCTCAGCCGGGCAGCGGCGAGCCTGAGGCGAGGAAGGCCGTCATCCAGAACAAGGGCTCCGACACCATGGTCAACGTCGCCCAGGTGTGGGCCGAGGAGTTCCAGAAGGTCGCGCCCGACGTCGAGGTCGAGGTCTCCGGGGGCGGCTCGGGGGTCGGCCTGGCTGCTCTCACCAAGGGCGCGGTCGACATCGCCAACGCAAGCCGCGACATCAAGCCCGAGGAGAGCGAGCAGGCGGCGAAGAACACCGGCAAGACCCCGAGAGGGTTCATCGTGGGTTACGACGCCCTGGCCGTCTACGTCCACAAGGACAACCCGATGAGCGAGATCCGCGTCGAGCAGCTCGCCCAGGCCTTCGGCGAGGGCGGCAACGTCACCCGCTGGTCGCAGCTCGGCGTCAAGATCCCGGGCGTCGCCGACGACAGCATCGTCCTGGTCAGCCGCCAGTCCAGCTCCGGTACCTACGAGTTCTTCCGCGAGCACATCCTCGGCAAGCGGGACTTCAGGATGGGCTCGCGCGACCTCAACGGTTCCAAGGAGGTGGTCGAGCTCGTGGGCAACACGCTCACCGCGATCGGCTACAGCGGCATGGGCTACGCGACCCCGGCGGTGAAGAAGCTCAGGCTTTCGCCCAAGGCCGGCGCTCCCGCCGTCGAGCCGTCGGTGGAGACCGTCACCAACAAGACGTACCCGCTGGCGCGGTCACTGCACGTCTACACGCTCGGCGAGCCGGAGGGTCCGGTGAAAAAGTACATTGACTGGATGATGTCGGCCCCCGGGCAGAAGATCGTGCAGGAGAGCGGCTACGTGCCGATCCCGCCCGCTCCGCCCACGAAGCCCTGAAGCCCGCCACACGTTCCATGGCCATGCCGTCGTCCCGACCTGAGCGCCTGCGGCTTGCCGTCCTCGGAGAGCGGCTGCTCGAGGCCGTGATCCGCCTGTGCGGGATGAGCGCCATCGTCTTCGTGCTCGCGATCTTCTTCTTCGTCTTCCGCGAAGCGGCACCGGTCCTCTTCGACGATCGATTCTCGTTCGGGAAGTTCCTCTTCGACAGCGCCTGGTATCCGACGTCCGCCTCGAACGTGCGCTACGGCACGCTGGCCCTGACCATCGGGACCTTCAGCGTCAGTGCCGTCGCTATGGCCATCGCCGTCCCGTTCGGCCTTGGCGCCGCTATCTTCATCTCCGAGTTCTGCCGCCCGCGCGTGCGCGAGACGCTCAAGGTCGTGATCGAGCTGCTCTCGGCGATCCCGAGCGTGGTGTGGGGATTCATCGGTCTGACCGTCATGAGCAGGCTCATCGTCGAACACCTGGGGGCGCCCGTCGGGGTGAACCTGCTCAACGGCAGCATCATCGTCGCCCTGATGAGCCTGCCCATCATCGTGTCGATCAGCGAGGATGCGCTCAAGGCGGTGCCGGACCACTTCCGTGAGGCGGCGCTGGCGCTCGGGGCCACGCGCTGGCAGCTCGTCTACCGCGTGCTACTGCCCGCCGCGCGCAACGGCCTGCTCGCCGCCGTGCTCCTCGGCGTGGGTCGCTCCGTGGGCGAGACGATGGCCGTGCTGATGGCCACCGGCCACGCGGTGCACATCCCGCACAGCCTGCTCGATTCGGTGCGCACGCTCACCGCCAACATCGCCGCGGAGCTCGGAGAGGCGCCGGTGGGCTCCGAGCACTACCGAGTGCTGTTCCTCACGGGCCTGCTGCTCTTCGCGATCACCTTCGTCGTCAACCTGACCGCCGACCTCGTCGTGCGGGGAATCCGCAAGGAATAGCGCCTCGTGACGAACCCCGCCCCCGGAAGATTCGTGCGCAGCCCGCTCGTCGCACGCAAGGAGCTTGCGGAGAGGGTCGCGCAGACCGTCTTTGCGACGATGACCGTGGCGATCCTCATCCCGCTGCTGGCCATTCTCGCGTACCTGATCGCCAAGGCCTGGCCGGTGCTCGGATGGGAGTTCATCGTGGACGTTCCGCGCCGGGGTATGACGGACGGCGGCATCTGGCCCGCCTTCGTCGGCACCCTCTATCTCGTGGGGCTCTCGCTCGCAGTTTCGGCGCCGATCGGCGTGCTGGCGGCGGTCTATCTGAACGAGTACGCGAGGGATACCTGGTTCAACCGCCTGGTGAAGATGGCCGTCATCAATCTCGCCGGCGTGCCTTCGATCGTGCACGCCCTCTTCGGGCTGGGCGCTTTCGTGTACGCCGCGGGCCTCGGTTACTCGATCCTCGCTGCCGCGATGACGCTCGGCATCATGACCCTGCCTGTGATCGTAACGAGCACGCGCGAGGCCCTCGCGTCCGTTCCCATGGCCTTTCGCGAGGCCTGTTGGAACGTGGGAGCCAGCCGCTGGCAGACCATCTGGGCGGTGGTGCTGCCCAACTCGGTCAGCGGGATCCTGACCGGCGTCATCCTCGAGGTGAGCCGAGCAGCCGGGGAGACGGCTCCGATCATGTTCACCGGAGCGGTCTTCTTCAAGGGCGTCGAACGGGGTGAGCTGTTCCCCTACCGGCTCGACGAGCAGTGCATGGCGCTCTCGATGCATCTCTACACTCTCGCCACCCAGGTGCCAAACGTGAAGGAGGCGCTGCCTTACGCCACGGCGGTCGTGCTGCTAGCCCTGGTGCTCGCCGTAAACGCCACCGCGATCGCGCTTCGCGTCGTCCTGCGCTCGCGCAAGAAATGGTGAGCGCCGTGCCCGCGGACGTGCTCGTCGAGGTTCGCGACCTCCGCCTGGCCTATGACTCGAAAGAGGTGATCCACGGCATCTCCTTCGACGTTCATCGCAACGAGATCCTGGGCGTCATCGGACCGGCTCAGTCGGGGAAGAGCTCGCTGCTGCGTTGCCTGAACCGCACCATCGACTTCTCCGCGAGCGCCCGCGTCACGGGCACGATCCGGGTGGACGGCGAGGACGTTCGCCGCACCCGCGACATCTTCGCCCTGCGCCGCAAGATCGGGATGGTGGCACCGCTCCCGGTCGGGCTTCCGCTCAGCATCTACGGCAACGTGGCCTTCGCGCCACGCAGCGCCGGGCTGCGCAAGAAGGCCGACCTCGACGTGATCGTCGAGCGCTGCCTTCGCCAGGCAGCGCTCTGGGATGAAGTGAAGGACCGGCTCAACAGTCTCGGCACGGCTCTCTCGGGAGGTCAGCAACAGCGGCTGACCATCGCACGGGCACTGTCGCACCAGCCTGAGGTGCTGTGCCTGGACGAGTTCTCGATCGCGATCGACCCGGTCACGACCATGCGCATCGAGGACGTGCTCAAGGAGCTCCGGCAGCAGATCACCATCATTCTGGTCACCAACCTCACGCAACAGGCCCGCCGGCTCGCCGACCGCACCATGTTCCTCTTGAACGGCGAGATCGTAGAGATCGACGAGACCGAGGCGCTCTTCTCGGCCACGCCGAAGAGCCACCGGACCCGGGACTACATCGCCGGCGTGTTCGGATGAGCGAAACCCCCGAGTATGCGATTACGACGCACGGCCTGAGCCTGTGGTACGGCGAATTCCAGGCGCTCATCGACGTCAACGTGGCGATCAAGCCCGGCATCATCACCTCGCTGATCGGTCCCAGCGGCTGCGGCAAGACCACCCTCCTGCGCTGCTTCAATCGAGCCAACGAGCGATTCGGCCAGGTCCGCACGGCAGGGGAGATCCGGCTCCTGGGCGACGACATCCACGCCCCGGAGGTGTCGCTGGTCGAGTTGCGCAAGGCGGTCGGGATGGTGTTCCAGCGGCCGAATCCGCTCCCGATCTCGGTGTACGAGAACGTCGTCTTCGGCTTGCGTATCCACACCCGGTGGCGTGAGCAGAAGAAGGCGCTGCTCGACCCGGCGGTCGAGAAGGCGCTCTCCGAAGTGGGGCTCTGGAAGGACCTCAAGGACCGGCTCGACGCCAAGGCGACGAGCCTGTCGCTCGAGCAACAGCAGAAACTGTGCCTCGCGCGGCTGCTGCCGCTGAAGCCAGACGTCATCTTGATGGATGAGCCCGCTTCGGCGTTGGACGTGGAGGGCGCGCGGGCGATCGAAGAGCTGATGTACGAGCTTCGGGGGCGCTACACGATCGTCATCGTCACCCACAACATGGCTCAGGCGCGGCGCGCGAGCGACGAGTGCATCTTCATGCTGCTGGGGAGGCTGGTCGAGCATGCGCGGACCCAGGAGCTCTTCTTGAACCCCTCCGATCCCCGCACGGCGGAGTACATCGAGGGACGCTACGCCTAGAGCTGAAGGCTGTTGCGAGAGTCGCTCGGCAGCTCTTGGCATCATTAGGTCATGAAATCCCTGCTCACTCGGCGCGGAGCACCTCCAGGGGCGGGCGGCGCCAGACCTCGGTGCTACCGAAGAGCCCGACGACGATCGTGAGCCCGAGGATGCCCAGGAGCAAGGCGAGGAGCGGGGGCCCGGGCAGCGCGAAGGAACCGTCGAACACGAAGCGGACGAGCGCCCAGCCCGCGAGCGTCGAGAGGAGGATCGCCGCGCCCGCGGCCAGAGCGCCGAGGACGGCGTATTCCGTGAGCAGGATCCACAGCAGCTGGGAGCGCCGGGCCCCGAGCGCCCGAAGCAGGGCCCCCTCGCGCACGCGCTGGTAGCGGCTCGCGGCCACCGCCCCCGCCAGCACCACCGCGCCGGCCGCGAGGCTGAAGAGGGCCATGAAGCGCACGGCCAGGACCACCTTCTCGATCACGCCCTCGATCGCCCGCTGGACCTGCGTGAGGTCGAGACTCGAGACGTTGGGGTGGGCCTCCACCACCGACCGCTGCAGCTGCGCGCGCCGGGAGGTGTCCTCCACCCGCGAGAGCAGCACGTAGCTGCGCGGCGCGCCGTCGAGAGGCCCGGCGGGGAACACCACGAAGAAGTTCGGCTCGAAACGCGCCCACTCCACGTCGCGGAGGACTGCGACCCGCGACGCGACCGGAACGCCCTGGACGTCCCAGACGATCTCGTCGCCGATCCCCACCTTGAGCTCGCGCGCGAGGCCCTCGTCCAGGGCTATCGGCACCGTCTCCCCGCCCGCGCGCCCCTGCCACTCGCCCTCTCGCCACCAGGCGCCCTCGAGGATCCGCTCGGCGGCCGCCGGCGCATCGCGGTAGCTGCTACGGTACTCGCGCCGGAGCGCCCAGCGCTCAGGCCGCTGCCTGTCGTCCTCGATCGCGAGCAACTCGCCCGCCGGACGGCCCTTCAACGACTGGATCCGCATCGGGACGATCGGCACGACGCGGACGGTGAACGGGCCGGAGGCGGCGAGGCGTGCCTCCACGTCGTCCCTCTGGGCGGGTTGCACGTCGAAGAAGACCACGTTCGGGCGCGAGGCGCCACGGTCGATGCGTAGCTCCCTCAGCAGGTTGTGCTGGACCAGGAAGAGCGTGCTCAGGAGAAACGCGCCGAAGCCGAGCGCGAGGACGACCATCCGCGTCTGGTTCGCCGGACGGTAGAGGTTGGCGAGGCCCTGGCGGTAGAGGTAAGGCAGGCCTCGGGGAAGGAGGCGGCGGAGGCCCCCCACGAGCATCACCGCGCAGAGCCACAGGGCGGCGAGAGCCAGGCCCACGCCGGCGGCGAAGCCGAGCCCCAAGACGAGGCGGCCGGCCTGGATCACAGCCATGGCCACGAGGCTCGCGGCGAGGGCCAGCGCGGCGGCGTAGCGGGCGAGGTCGCGGCGCGGAGGCCTCACGTCCTCGAAGTCGCGGCGCAGGACGGCGAGCGGGGAGACCCGGCGCACCGCGAGCAGCGGCAGCAGCGAGAAGACGGCGGCCACCCAGAGCCCGATCCCGACGCCGCCGAGAACAGACGGCCAGGAGATGGACCAGAAAACGTCCACCGGCAGGACATCCTCGAGGACGCGGGGAAGCGCCACCTGCAGCGCGGCGCCGAGCGCGGCCCCGGCGAGGCTGCCGAGAAGACCCACCGCGACCGCCTGTACGAGGTAGGCGGCGAGGAGCGTGCCCCCGGTCGCGCCGAGGCAGCGCAAAACGGCGATCGTGGCCATCCGCCGCTTGATGAACACGTGCACGGCGCTCGCGACCCCGAGACCGCCCAAGAGAAGGGCCACGAGCGCGACGAGGCCGAGGAAGTTGCCAAAGCGGGAGAGCGTGTCGGTCAGGCGCCGCTGGTCGTCGGAGACCGTGCGGACGTTCAGGCGCTCGGCCGAGAGGCGGGGGCGGAAGCGGTCGGCCAGCTTCTGGGCGTCGGCCGCGGCGGGCAGGCGCAGGTACGCCTCGTAGCGAGCACGCGAGCCGCGGGTGAGGAGACGGGTCTCCTCAACGCGCGCGCGGGGGATGAAGAGACGCGGCCCGAAGGCGCTCCGCATCCCCACGTCGCCCGGCACGCTCTCGACCGTGGCCCGCAGCACGAAGCGCGCCTCGCCGAGGGCGATCTCGTCTCCGATCGAGGCGCCAAGGGCGACGAGGAGCGATGCGTCTGCAACCGCGCCACCCGTTCGCACGAGGCGTGCCCACTCGTCGGCGGGCGCCGTCTCGATCGTGCCGTAGAACGGGTAGCCGGGGTCGACGGCCAGCACCTGGGCAAGCAGCGTGGTCTGGCCCCTCGGCTTGAGGACCATGGCGCCGAAGTTCACCACGCGCGCCACGTCAGCGGCGGGGCTCGTCGCCCGGCGCACGTCGCCGAGCAGCGCCTCCGCGGTTTCCGAAAAGGGACCGGCGGAGGAGAGCGCGAGGTCGGCGCCGAGCAGCGCCCGCGCCTCGCGCTGTACGGACCCGCGCAGGTTGTCGGTGAAGGAGTTGATGGCGACGAGGGCGGCGACGCCGATCGCCACCGAGAGGACGATCAGCAGACCTCGGCGCGCCGAGGCCCGGGACTCGCGCCAGGCGAGGGAGAGAATGAAAGGCGCCACTTAAGCGTGCATCCGAGCGAGGCCGGAGTCCTCGACGACCGCTCCGTCGCGGAGGCGAATGACGCGGTGCGCGAGGCGCGCGAGGTCGGGGTCGTGGGTCACGAGAACGAGGGTCGTCCCGAGCTCGCGGTTCAACTCGCCGAGAAGGGCGACCACGTTGGCGCCGTTCGCAGCGTCGAGGTTGCCGGTGGGCTCGTCCGCGAAGAGGATCTTCGGCCGGTGGGCGAAGGCGCGCGCCACCGCCACGCGCTGCTGCTCGCCCCCCGAGAGCTGGGCCGGGTAGTGATGCCCGCGGTCGCCGAGGCCCACGCGCTCGAGCAGCTGCTCCGCTCGGGCGCGACCGTCCTCGCCCCTCAGCTCGAGCGGCACCTGGATGTTCTCGCGCGCGGTCAGGGTCGGAATCAGGTGGAACGACTGGAAGACGAAGCCCACCGCCTCGGCCCGCACGCGGGCCCGCCCGTCCTCGCTGAGCGCTCCGAGGTCGCGGCCGTCGAGGACGACGCGGCCGCGGGTCGGCCGATCGAGCCCCGCGAGCAGGCCGAGGAGCGTGCTCTTGCCGCTGCCCGAGGGGCCGGTGATGGCCAGGAAGCCGCCTGGCTCGAGCTCGAACGTGGTATCTCTAAGGACGGTGATCTCGCGCCCGCCCGACACGTAGCTCCGGGCAAGCGACTCGCAGCACAGGATGGACATGAGCAGGTTCCAGCCCCCTCGAAGCATCTTATCGGCAAACGGCGCGCTCCTCGCGGGCCTCGCGATGCTGGGCGGCCTCGCGCTCGGGGCGTGTCGTGGCAGCCCTCGGACGGAGGCGCCCCACTCCCCGAGGGCGAGCCCGACCGCTGTCGCGGCCGCGCCCGCCGACGCTCGGCCGGTCATCCTCTTCGTAGGGACCAGTATCACCGCCGGCCTCGGCCTCGACCCGGAGCAGGCGTATCCCGCTCTCCTCCAGCAGAAGATTGACGCGGCCGGCCTGCGCTACCGCGTGCTCAACGCGGGGGTGAGCGGCGAGACCTCGGCCGGCGCGCGGCAACGCATGAGCTGGCTGCTCCGGCAGCCCGTGGCGGTCCTGGTCGTCGAGACGGGGGCGAACGACGCCCTGCGCGGCCAAGACCCCGACGCCACACGGGAGAACATCCAGGCAATCCTGGACGAGGCTCGCCGCCAGGCGTCGCCGAAGCTCGTGCTCGCGGCGATGGAGGCGTTGCCGAACTACGGCCAGGCGTACCGCCGCCGTTTCCGCGCCATCTACCCGGAGCTCGCGAAGGCCAACGGCGCGACGCTCGTGCCTTTCCTCCTCGACGGCGTCGCTGGCGACCCGGGTCTGAACCAGCCCGACGGCATCCACCCCACCGCCGAAGGCCACGCGCTCGTGGCCGCGAACGTCTGGAAATCCCTCCGGCCGGTCTTGGCGTCCCGGCCGTAGCCGACCGCGCGCCGGCCGCCTTTTGGGAAGTGAGCCTCCCCTGAGGAAGAAAAAAGGCCCCCCGCCTTTGCCGTGTGGAAAGGTGACCTGAACCTGGTCACAAGGTGGGAATCCTGCGCTCTACTTCAGGCTTCCTCATCGCTGAGGCATGCACACCGCAGAGCGACTATCCGGATCCCCGAACTAAAGACGTTGGTTCAAGGCTTCCGAGTCCATCACGAACAACGCAGGGGACCTTCTCGACCTCGATGATAATCCCCTCGCTGCGGCCAAGGCAAGGACTTTTGCGAGCTACTCCCCGAGGACCAGCGCCAGCTCCTGGGCAAGCCCCGCAGCCCGCGTCTCGAGCAGCTTGGCGCCATCCTGGGTCTCACGCGCCTGGAACAACTGGTCGGCGATGTTGAGCGCCGCAAGCACGGCGATCCGCACGGAATCGACGGACCCGGCCTGCTTGCCGACCTCGTTCATCTCCTTGTCGACGAACCCGGCGATGCGCTCGATGTAGGCCGGATCCTCGCCGGCACGCAACGCGTAGCCCTGGCCGAAGATCTCGACGTGGACGAGATTGGACTTGTCCGTCATGGCCCAGAAGCTTAGCGCCGCTAGTCCAAGGTCTCAAGCACCTCGACCAGCTTGGCGATCCGGCCGCGGACCTCGTCGCGCTCCTGGCGCAGGCTCTTGACCTCGCGCCCGAGCAGCTCGACCTCCTTGGCAAGGTCGGCCGAAGACCCCTTGTCCTTCTCGAGAGCGGTCAATCGCCTCTCGGCTTCGGCAAGGCGTTTCTTGCCCTCGCCCAGTTGCTCCTCGAGCCCGCCGTTCTCCTTGCGAAGCTTCCTGACGAGCTCCGCCGCCTTGCGAACCTTCTCCTCGAGCAGGTCGAAGCCGTTCTCCATGGTCTACTCTCCTCGGACCTCGGCGCCGCGGCCTCGCAGCGCGCGGACGATATCCCTCACCGACGCCTGAACTTCTTCGCTCACGAGCGTCCGCTCCGGATCCTGATAGCGGAGCGTCAGCGTTAGACTGACCTTGGTTTCTGGGAGCGGCGGGCCCTCGAAGCGATCGCTGACGACCACATCGCGCAAAAGCGGCCCCGCGCTTTCGCGTACCCACGACTCGATGTCCCTCGCCAGCATGCCACGCTCGCACAGGACCGAAACATCGCGCACGACCCCCGGTCGCCGCGGCAGCGGCTGGAAGCGCTCGGCCTTCAGCGTTTCGTCGACCAAGGCGTCGAGAGAAAGCTCCGCGACCACGGTCTCGTCTCGAAGCTCGCTCGCCTGCGCGAACTCGGGATGCACGGCGCCGAGCCAGCCGATCGTCGAGCCACGGTGCTGAATCGAGGCTGCTCGGCCGGGATGCAGGAACGACGGCAGCTTCGCTGCAGGCTCGAAGCCGAGCCCCTGCCAGCCCAGCCCCCCGGCCACGAGCTCGACCAGCCCACGCGCGTCGAAGAAGTCGGACGGGCGAGGCTTCTCTGACCAGTGCCTCGGGCGTGCATTGCCCGCGAGCGCAAACGCCAGCTGCGACTGCTCGTGGGGCATTCCCGGTCGCGGCCGGAACACGCGCCCAAGCTCGAAGATCCGCACCTCGCGCCGGCCCTGGCTCGAGTTGCCGCGCAGCGCCTCGAACAGCCCGGGCTCGACCAGCGACGTGCGCAGCAGCGCCTGGTCTTCGGCGAGCGGGTTCGCGAGGCGAACGGCTTGGGTCCCCTCCAGGGGCCGCGCGACGAAGGAATAGCCCACGACTTCGGCAAGGCCCGCGCCCACGAGCACGTCGCGCACGCGGCGTTCCGCGAGCTGCGCCGGTCGCAGCAGGCCCGGCCGCCGCGACGGCGGCACCGTGGACGGCACGCGATTCACGCCGAAATGCCGGCCGACTTCCTCGACCAAGTCGATCTCGCGTGTCACGTCGGCGCGCCAGCTGGGCACCTCTACGCTATGCGGACCGACCCCGAAGCCCAGCCCCGACAGGATCGCATAGGTCTTCGCATCCGGCACGTCGACGCCGAGCACGAGGCGCAGCCGCGACGAGCGCAGCGAGGCCTTGGCTCGCGGCCGTGGCGCAGGATACACGTCGATCAGGCCCGGCCGTACCGATCCCGCGCCGATCTTCCGGAGCAGATGCCCGAGCCGCGCCAGCGCGCCGAGCGGCCCCTCAGGATCCGACCCACGCTCGAAGCGATGCGAGGCCTCGGTGTGCATCCCGAGGCTGCGGGCCGCGCGCCGTATCGAGAGCGGGTCCCAGTACGCGGCCTCGAGCGCCACGACTCGCGTCTCTTCCCCCACTTCGCTCGAAGCGCCACCCATGATCCCGGCGAGCGCGAGCGCGTCCGCCTCACCGGCGACGACGCCGGTGCGCGTTCCCAGCGTCCGCTCGACGCCGTCGAGCGTCGTGAGCTGCTCGCCCTCGCGCGCCCAGCGCACACGCAGCTCGGCTCCCGGCACGCGCGCGAGATCGAAGGCGTGCGCGGGCTGGCCCAGCTCCATCATCACGTAGTTGGTGAGGTCGACGACGTTGCTGATCGGCCGCACGCCCACCGCCTCGAGTCGCTCGCGGAGCCATGCGGGCGAAGGCCCGAGCCGGACGTCGAGCACGCGCGCACAAAAACGCGGGCAAAGTTCCGCTGCCTCGATCGTCACCCGGAGCGCTTCGGCCGAGGGCGCGCCGGCCTCCTCGAGCTGCGTCTCGAGCGGCTTCAGCGGAACGCCGTAGATCACCGACACTTCGCGCGCCACGCCGCGCACGTTCATGCAGTCGACACGGTTGGTCGTAACCTCGATGTCGAAGATGGCGTCAGTCCCCCGCTTCTCGATGCCGTCGACGGCGAGGCCCACTTCGGTCAGTGCGGCAGCGAGCTTGTCAGCGTCGGCGCTGAAGTCGACGTGCTCCCTGAGCCAGGAGAGGAGGATCTTCACCGGAACTGTTCCAAGAAGCGAAGGTCGCCGCCGTAGAACAGGCGGATGTCCTCGACGCCGTGGCGGAGGATGGCGACACGCTCGATGCCGAGACCGAAGGCGAAGCCCGTCACCTGTTCCGGGTCGTAGACGCACTTGCCCAGGCGCGCGTTCACGGCCTCGAACACGGCCGGGTCCACCATCCCGGAGCCCATGATCTCGAGCCAGCCGCTGTTCTTGCACATCCGGCAGCCCTTGCCGCCGCAGCCGATGCAGCCCAGGTCCACCTCGACCGAGGGCTCGGTGTACGGGAAGTAGGAGGACCGGAAGCGCACCGGGTACTGCGGGCCGAACAGCGCGTGGAGAAACGTCTCGATGGTCCCCTTGAGGTCGCCCAGGCTTATGCCGGGGCCGACGACCAGCGCCTCGATCTGCTGGAACATCGGCGAATGCGTCAGGTCCGGCTCGTCGCGCCGATAGCACTTGCCGGGACAGATGATCCGCACTTCGGGGGGATGCGGGTTTTCGAGCATGTAGCGGATCTGGCCCGAAGAGGTGTGGGTTCGGAGCAGAAGATCGGCGCGGCCTTCGACGTAGAAGGTGTCCTGCATGTCGCGCGCCGGATGCTCCGGCGGCATGTTGAGGGCTTCGAAGCAGTGGAAGTCGTCCTCCAGCTCGGGGCCGTCGTAGACCTCATAGCCCATCGCCACGAAGATGTCTTCGAGCGCCTCGCGCGTCGCTACTAGCGGGTGGCGCCGGCCGCGCCCTGGCACGCGGCCCGGCAGCGTCACGTCGATCTGCTCGCGGGCGAGACGATCGCGCCCCACGCGCGACTCGAGCGGCGCGCGCGCGGCTTCGAGCCGAGCTTCGAGATCGGTCTTCAACTGATTGAGCTCGCGCCCGGCCTCGCGTCGCGCCTCGTCGGCGAGACTGCCGAGCGATTTGAGCAGGGCTGTGACCGCGCCGGACTTGCGGCCGAGAAAGCGATCGCGGACGGACTGCAGGCCCGCGGCATCGGCCGCAGCGCGCAGCGCCGCCTCGAACTCCGCCTGAACGGCGCGGACGCTTGCCTTCAGTTCGTCGAGCGAGTCAGCCATCGGCGGAAGTGGGCAGCGGCCGAAGCGCTTGGCCGCTGCCGCGGGCGACTAGGCCGTCGCCTTCGCCGAGCGGGCCGACTCGACCAGTTTCGTGAAGCCGGCCGGATCCTTGACGGCGATGTCGGCGAGCGACTTGCGGTCGAGGCCGATGCTCGCGCGCTTCAGGCCCGCCATCAACTGGCTATAGGAGATGTCGTTGGTCCGGGCCGCGGCGTTGATGCGGATGATCCAGAGCCGGCGGAAGTCGCGTTTCTTGCGCTTGCGCCCGACGTAGGCGAAGTTGCCCGCCCGGTCGACCGCTTCCTTCGCGGCCCGATACAACTTGCTCTTGTTGAGGAAGAAGCCCTTCGCAAGCGCCAGCACCTTCTTGCGCTTCTGGCGGCGCTTGGCTCCGCGTTTGACTCTCGGCATACGGCTTTCCCTTCGAAGGCACGGTCGTCAGTGACCGGTGCCCGCCAACACTTTCGGGCGGCGGCGAAGCCCGGGCCGCGCGACGGCGACCCTGACGGAAGAGGAAATCTTACCCCAGAAGCATTCGAACGACGTTCGGCGTCTCGGCCTCGGAAACGAGCGTCGCCTTTCTTAGGCTGCGCTTGCGGCCCGTGGCCTTCTTGGTGAGGATGTGGCGCTTCATCGACTTGTTCCGCTTGACCTTGCCGCTGGCCGTCAGCCGGAACCGTTTCACCGCCGCGCGGCGGCTCTTCATCTTGTGCTTCTGGTTCTTCTTCCTGGGTTTTCTCATTCCGCGCTCTCTTGGGTTTCTCCCGAGACGCCGGCCGGGACGGGTGCGGGCTTCTGAGCCGCGGCCTTCCTTGGCTTGGCGGCCTTCGGGGCGGGGGTCTCCTTCTTGGGGACCTCCTTCTTGGGTGTGAGGATCTGGACCATGGTCATGCCCTCCTGGCGAGGGGCGACCTCGACCAGGGCCGATTCGGTCAGCTCGCCCGCGAGGCGGTTCAGGATCCGGCGACCGATGTCGCTGTGCGCGGCCTCGCGGCCGCGGAAGATCACCGTGGACTTCACCTTGTTGCCTTCCAGCAGGAAGCGCTCGACATTGCGCTTCTTGAACTGGAAGTCGTGTTCGTCGATCTTCGGCCGGAACTTCACTTCCTTCACCTGGATGTGGCGCTGGTGCTTGCGGGCCTCGGCCTCGCGCTTGGCCTGCTGGTAAAAGAACTTGCCGGAGTTCATGATCCGGCACACCGGCGGCGTGGCCGTGGCCGCGATCTCCACCAGGTCGAGGCCCTTCTCCTCGGCGATCATCAGGGCCTGGGCGGGCGGCATGATGCCGAGCTGGGCGCCGTCGTCATCGATGACGCGGACCTCTTTCGCTCGGATCCGGTCGTTGATGCGAACCGTCTTGGCGTCTATCGGACACCTCCAGAGAGCATCGGCTTTCCCCCTTTGACCGGCTGCGGCGCCGGAACCTCGCCTTCAGAAACCGCCCGTTCCGCGGACAGCTTGGCGATCTTCAACACCCAGGCGTCGAGCGGCATCTGCGAGCCCAGGTCGCCGGCGGTGCGGTGCCGCACGGACACGCTGTTGACCGACCCATCCGCGGCCTCGGTCTTCCCCACCACGAACATGTAGGGGACCTTCTGTGCCTGCGCCTCACGGATCTTGTAGTTCATGCGCTCGGCACGATCGTCCACGTGCACGCGAATCCCGGAGGCGCGCAGCTTGTCCGCCACTTTCTGCGCGTAGGCGAGCTGGTCTTCGGAGACCGGGATCACGACGGCCTGCACGGGCGCCAGCCAGAGCGGGAAGGCGCCGGCGTAGTGTTCGATCAACACGCCGAAGAAACGCTCCAGGCTGCCGAGCAGCGCGCGGTGCAGCATCACGGGCTGGTGCGGCTTGCCGTCCTCGCCGATGTACTCGAGCTCGAAGCGGTTCGGGTTGTGGAAGTCGACCTGGATCGTCGAGCACTGCCAGGCGCGATCCAGCGAGTCCTTGATCTTGATGTCGATCTTGGGCCCGTAGAAGGTGCCCTCGCCGGGATCGACCTCGTAGCTGAGGCCGCGAGTCTCGAGGGCCTGTTTGAGCGCGGCCGTGGCGACGTTCCACTGCTCATCGGTGCCGCTTGCGTCGGCCGGCTTGGTCGAGAGGCAGATGTCGTAGCGTTCGAAGCCGAAGGCCTTCAGCATGTTCGTGACGAAGTCGAGCACGCGGAGGATCTCGGCATCGATCTGGTCGAGGCGGCAAAACAGGTGCGCGTCGTCCTGTGTGAAGCCCCGCACGCGCAGCAAGCCGTGCAGCACGCCGGAGCGCTCGAAGCGATACACGGTGCCAAGCTCGGCGTAGCGGAAGGGCAGCTCGCGGTAGCTGCGGAGCTTGTTCCTGTAGATCGTGATGTGGAACGGGCAGTTCATCGGCTTCAACTGGTACTCGACTCCCTCGATGTCGATGGGCGAGTACATGTTGGCCTTGTAGTACTGGGTGTGGCCGCTGGTGTTCCACAGGTCGATCTTGGCGATGTGCGGCGAGTAGACGAGGTCGTAACCGCCGGCCAGGTGTTCGTCGCGCCAGAAGTCCTCGATCTGCTTGCGGATGAAGCCGCCCTTCGGGTGCCACAGGATCAGCCCCGAGCCGGTTTCGTCCGCGATCGAGAACAGGTCCAGCTCGCGTCCCAGCTTCCGGTGGTCGCGCTTCTTCGCCTCTTCGAGCCGGTGCAGATGCTGGTCGAGCTCCGCCTGGGTGAAGAAGGACGTCCCGTGGATGCGCTGCATCGCCGGGTTGCCTTCCTTGCCCTTCCAGAGCGAGCCCGAGGACGACAGCACCTTGATCGCCTTGATCTGGCCGGTCGAAGGCAGGTGCGGGCCGAGGCAGAAGTCGATGAACTCGCCCATCGTGTAGCACTGCACGACCTCGCCGGCTTTCTCGGTGATCAACTCACACTTCAGGCTCTGGCCCTTCGACGCGAACAGCGCCAGCGCCTCGGCCTTGGGGATCAGCTTCTTCTCGATCGGCCGGTTCTGCTTGACGATGTGCGCCATCCGCTTCTCGATGGCGACGATGTCCTCCGGCGTGAACGGCTGCTTGACCAGGAAGTCGTAGAAGAAGCCGTCCTCGGTGGGCGGCCCGATTCCGCACTGGGCGTCGGGATGCAGCTCGCACACGGCCGCGGCCAGCAGATGTGCGGAGGAATGACGGTAGATTTCGATCGGTGAGTCGGCCGGCTTGCTTTCGCCCGAGGGACCGGTGTTGTCCGGCGGTTCGAGGGGGGACGACATCTAGCGGACGAACATCAGTGCAGTGTCCTCAGCGAAAGCCTCCGAGCAAGCATGGTAGGCGCGGATGGAATTGAACCATCGACCTCTTCCGTGTCAAGGAAGCGCTCTACCACTGAGCCACGCGCCTGAAACGTAAGACGAACCGCGAATGTTACCGGCCTCCGCCCAAAGCTGTCAAATCGCTGCGGCCTAAGCAGATCAGAGAATCTTCTTGCCGAGCAGCGAGCACAGCAGCTCGACCCCGAGCTTGGCGGTGATGTTGCGCTCGTCGAGGACCGGATTGGCTTCCACCAGCTCCGCCGCGATCACCTTGCCGGTGTCGGCGAGCATCTCCATCGCCAGGTGCGCCTCACGGAACGAGAGCCCCCCGGGCGACGGAGTGCCGACGCCGGGGGCATAATCGGGATCCATCGCGTCGAGATCGAAGCTCACATGGATCCCGGCAGTCCCGTTGGAGGCGCGCTTGATGGCCTCTTCCATCACCCTGCGCATGCCGCGCTCGTCGATGTCGCGCATCGTGAATGCGCCCAGGCCGCTGGCGCGTACGTTCGCCCGCTCGGCGCCGTCCACGTCGCGCAGACCCACGGCCGCTGCCCGCGAACCGTCGACCATCGGGCACGCGCCGCCGAGGTTGACCAGGCCCGGCGCGCCCAGGCCCAGCGCCACGGCCAGCGGCATGCCGTGGATGTTGCCGGTGGGCGAAGTCTCGGCGGTGTTCGAGTCAGCATGAGCGTCGAACCAGATCAGGCCGATCTTCTGCTGCTTCCCGCGGTAGTGGCGCGCAAGCCCCGCGATCGTACCCATCGCAACCGAGTGATCCCCACCCAACACGACGGGCATGGCGCCCGCGGCGAGCGCCTCCCCCACCTGCTCGCGCAGCGCCTCGCAGGTCTCCTTGATCTCCTTCAGATACTTGAGGCGCGGGTCGCCCGGGTTATGGGTCTCCTGGATCTGCACGTCGAGATCCCCTGCGTCGGCCACCTTGTATCCGAGCTCGGCGACCTTCCGGTCGATCTCCGCCACCCGGAACGCCGAAGGTCCCATGTCCACCCCACGCCGGCCGGCGCCCAGGTCGAGAGGCACGCCGATGAGCGTCACGCTGCGCTGCTGCATGGAAAGAGGATGCTACCCCGCGAGCTGCGGGCGTTCAACGTAAACGCGACATGGGCGATAATGCCGTCGTGCTCGCGCTCTTGCTCGCCGCAGCCCTGGCCGGCCCCGCCGGAGCAGGCGACGTGTTGCGCGTCGGCATGGACACGCGCAGTCGGCCATGGGTCTTCGTCGCGGGGCTCGACTATTCCAAGGAGGACTTTGCCGCGCCCCCGCGCATCACACCCGCCCAGCTCGAGCAGCTCCAGGGAGTGGAAATCGACATCCTGGCCGTGCTGGCCCGGCGCCTAGGTGTCAAGACCAGAATCGTCCCGGTGGCCTGGGCAGAGATCGAGAAGGGCCTGCTCGAGAAGCGCTACGACGTGGTCATGAATGCCTGGGTGCCGAGTTCGAAGACGGCGCCCCAGATCGCGGCCTCCTCGCCCTACAACGACTGGGGCCTGCTGGTGGTGAGCCGCGCCGACGACGCCCGGATCCGCTCCTTCGCCGATCTCGCCGGCAAGATCGTCGGCCACTTCGCCGACCCTTCCGTCGATCGCAGCGCGATCTCGCTGCGCGCGGGGCGGCTCGTGCCCTTCGAGGACTCGGACCAGCTCTTCGAGGCGCTCGCGGCGAGGAAGATCGACGCCGCGGTCGAGGATTCGACCTTCGTCCGCTGGCGTGTGGCGCAGGACGATTCCTTCCGAACCGTGGGCGAGCCGCTCAACCGCGTGGGCTATCATTTCGGCGTGCGCCGCGAGGACACGGCCCTGCTCGCCCGGCTCGAAGCGGCCATCCGCGAGTTGCGTTCTTCCAGCGAACTCGCCGCGATCAAGAAGCGATGGGAAACGAAGCCGCCGAAATAGCGCCCGCCTTCAGGTGACAGCGGCGGATCGGCGCGGGATAATCCTGGCGATGGCCTCAC
>CAYTWT010000302.1:0-10145 GCA_964442185.1 uncultured Acidobacteriota bacterium | reverse complement strand
TGGGACCTCGTCTTCTACGGGGTCGTCATCATCCAGCCCGTGGCGCCCATGGGGATCTTCGGGGTCGTGAGCATGGAGGCGCGCGGACACGTCGTCACCACGATTCTGATCGGGCTGTGCGCGATGCTGCTCACGGCCTTCAGCTACGGGAAGATGGCCGCCGCCTACCCGAGCGCCGGATCTGCCTTCACGTACGTGGGGCAGGAGCTGCATCCGAGCCTGGGCTATGTCACAGGCTGGTCGATGGTGATGGACTACGTCCTGAACCCGATCATCTGCACGATTCTGAGCAGCAAGCTCGTGACGACGACCGATCTCGGGCGCGTCGTACCCGAGGCCGTATGGATCGTCTTCTTCGCGGCCCTGTTCACCGGCCTCAACCTGCGCGGCGTGAAGCAGAGCGCGCGGATGAACGAATTGCTCGCGATCTTCATGGGGATCGTCGTGGTCCTGTTCCTCGGCTCCGCGCTGCGTTACCTGCTCGGCGCCTCCCTCACGGGCGCGGACCTCACCCGGCCGTTCTACGACCCGGCCACGTTCTCGTTCCCCGTGGTCCTCACCGGCGCGTCCGTTGCGGCGCTGACCTACATCGGCTTCGACGGCATCTCGACGCTGTCGGAAGAGGTCGAGAATCCCCGGCGCAACATCCTGCTCGCCACGGTCTACACCTGCCTCGCGATCGGCATCTTGTCGGCTCTCGAGGTGTACGCGGCCCAGCTCGTGTGGGGCACCTGGAATGGGTTCTCGAGCGTCGAGACGGCTTTCGTCGAAATCGCGCGCAAGGCTGGTGGCACGTGGCTCTTCTTGCTCGTGAACGCGACGCTCCTCGTCGCAACCATGGGCTCGGGCATGGGCGCCCAGCTCGGGGCGGCGCGGCTGCTGTTCGGCATGGGCCGCAGCGGCGCCCTGCCCCGGTCGTTCTTCGGCGCGGTGGAAGCGAAGCACGGAATCCCACGCAACAACGTCCTGCTGGTCGGCGCCTTCTCGCTCCTGGGCGGATTTCTGCTCAGCTACCAGCTCGGAGCCGAGATGCTGAACTTCGGCGCCTTCATTGCTTTCATGGGCGTGAACCTCGCCGCCTTCACCCGCTACTGGGCACGCGCCGAGAAGAAAACGCTCGGGAACTTCGTCTTCCCGCTGCTCGGCTTCCTGTTCTGTTTCTACCTCTGGTACAGCCTGCGCACGCCGGCGAAGCTCGCGGGCGGGGCGTGGCTCGCCGCGGGGCTCATCTGGGGAGCGATCCGGACCAAGGGCTTCCGCAAGGACCTCGTGACCTTCGAGGCGCCGGCAGAGTAGGCGGGGCCTAGCCGCTCAGTCGTTCGAGCAGGGCTTTCTCTGCCGCTTCGACGTCGAAGCCGAAGGGTCCCCTCTCGCCCAGGACCTTCGTCAGCTCCCGGCCGACTGGACGTAGACGTAGCTCTCCGGGGAGCCGCCCACGTCGAGGTCGGCGACTTCGGCGAGGACGATCTGGCCCTCCACCTCACGCGGGACTTGTAACGCGAGGATCGACCCGCCTCAGCCCGTCGCGGCCGCCCGGCCGACGACCTGGCAGAACTCGAGAAGGTCTCCGAGTTCCGAGGACGCCATCTCGTGGACCCGTCGGGGATCGAGCACGCCGTACTGGTGGGCCACGAGGTTCCGGAAGCCCGCCGCCGACGCCAGCCGCTGCGCCAGATCGCCCTCGACCAGGCCTCGGGCGGCGAGGTCCAGGAAGATCTCGCGGTAGCTCCCGGGGACGTCGAGTCCCGCGTCGGCCAGCCAGTGCGTGGCCAGGGAGACGGTCTCCTGGAGCGCCACGAAGAGGTTCAGGATCACCACCTCGCGAGCCGTGCGATCGGCTTCGAAGGCTCCCGCCTCGGGGGGCAGCGTCTCCCGGATCCGGGCCACGGCGTCGCGGATCGCGGCGATCTTGGTGGCGACGGCCGTGGCGTCAACCACGCTGGCTCGCCTGGAGCGCCGCGCGCGTGAACTCCTCCTCGATCGGCCTCCAGTCGAGGTACTCGAGGATCGCCCGGGCCCTGCGCTCGGCGAAGGCCCGCGCGTCCCGCGTGATCAGGGGACGGCCATCCCGGAAGGCGCGGTAGGCGACACCCGGGCCGGCCTCGTCCAGGATCACGAGGTCGATCGAAGCGCCCGCCACCGCCTCGAGGCGGGACACGAGATCGCCTACCTCTCGCGCCGACAGCCGGGCTCCCCGGGCGAGCCCGATGGCCACATCGACGTCGCTGCCGGCGTGGGCGGCTCGACGGCCTCGCGATCCGAACACGAGGGCGTAGGCGATCCGCAGGTCGGCCTCGAGCACGGGGCGCAGCCGATCCATCACGAAGGGCAGTGTAGCACCGCGGGCGTGGAGGGCCGCTCGCGGAAGAGGACGGAGCGAGGACTGGGCCTAGCCGCTCAGCCGTTCGAGCAGGGCTTTCTCTGCCGCTTCGACGTCGAAGCCGAAGGGCCCCATCTCGCCCTTGAAGAAGACCTTGCCCCTGGGGCCGAGAATGTAGATGCGCTCGGGCCAGGCGGCGAAGGCCTTCTCCGCTGGGTTTTCGAGCGAATCGATCGCGAGCGGCATCCGGTACTTGAGGAGCTCGACGAGGACCTTGGTCAGCGTCTTGCGCTCCTCGAAGGTCTTCGGTTGGTTGAAGACGAGCTTCTCCGTGCGGTTGGAGTCCATCTGCCACTCGTCCTTGGGATGCGCCTCGGAGATGTAGACGGTGAGGAACTCGGCCCGGTCCTTGTGCTGGTCGTAGATGCGATGAAGATCGCCGATCTTCTTGCGGAACGGCGGTCAGGTGCAGCTCCCGAAGACCAGGAAGACGGGCTTCGCCTCCCACAGCTTCGAGAGCTTGACACGCGACCCGTCGTACATCGTCAGATCGAGATCTGGGGCCGTGGCGCCGACCACCAGGCTGCCCCGCTCGCGCCGGTCGTACTTGTTGTAGCGAAGCACGCCCGCCTTCACGAGCTGGTACCACGTGAAGAATGAAGCGCCTGCGAGGAGCACGGCGCCGAGGCCCCAGAGCGTCACTTTCTGCCACATCGCGGCGAGGAGTCTACAACGCGACGGGGCTCGGGCGCCGCGTGAAGCCGCAGCGCTCCAGCAGGCCGGCCAGCTCGTCCTGGGTCGCCCCAAGCCGCGGCGCGGCGGCCAGCAGGTCTTCGGCGCGCACAGGGTACCAGTCGTGGCGCGCCCGGTCGCCAAGCCCGGCGACATCGAAGGGAGCAATGGCCGCGTCGATCCGGTCGAACAACTGCCGACGCGCTTCACCCGTGGGGCGCAGCAGGGCTGTCTCCGCAATGCCTGCGCTCTCGGGACCGAACGCCGCGTGGTCGCACAGCAAGAACCCGGGGGCGAGCTTCGGGCGGCCCAGGCGCCGGGCGGCCTCGCTGAAGCTGGCCGCTGCAAAGTAGAGCAGGCCGAGCCGCTTGAAGAGCGCGAAGTCGGCCATGCTCGCATACAGCGCCGCGACGAGACGCTCGGTCCCATCCAGCTCCGCCTGCGTGAGCCGCGCGTGCTCGGCGAGCCGTGCCTGGAGTCCTGGACGCTCCCAGTGATGGGCCAGAGCTTCCGCGAGGCGCAGGACCCCCAGCAGCGTCAAGGGAAAGCCCGTCGAGAGCAGCGGGTCGATGACGCCGACGGCCGAAGGCAGCAGGGCAAAGCGTTCGCCGCACACGACCTCACCGCGATACGCGAGGCGCGGCGAGTGGACGAAGGGCAGCGTCGCCCTGGCGGCAGCGAACTGTTCGCGCACCGAGGGCAGCTCCGTGAGCAGCCGGTCCCAGGCGGCGGCGCCCTCGGCCAGCCCCAAACGCGCGGCGCACGCGTCCGTCACGGCAGCGCCGGCGCTGGTGATGCCGTTCGCGAAGCGCAGCACCCAGATCCAGCCGCCGTCGAAGACGTGGTGGAGAGCGGCGTCGTCCACCGGATAGGGTGGGATGCGGTCGCTCGCGAAGCGACGATCCCAGCGCTCGACTGCCTCGAAGTGCGTGTAGAGCGATTGCGTGGGCGGCAGCCACCGAAACGGCCGCTCCGGGAGCGCAAGAGCGCGCTGCAGGAAGCCGCGCGGGCCGCTCGCGTCGATCACGAAGCGGGCTCGCAGCTCCAGCGATCGGCCCAGGTGTACGCCTTCGAGAGTGACGCCCCCTGGCCGGAAGCGAACGCTCTCGAGCGCCGTCTCTTCGAGCAGTGTCGCGCCCGCGGCCGCGGCTTCCCCCGCCAGGAATTGGTCGACATCGGGGCGATACCAGTGCGTGTCGGCCACGGCATCGTGCGGGCTCGCCGCCACCAGCATCTGCCGAGCGTGCTCGGGCCCGTCCGCGAAAACCCGGTCGGCCTGGTGATGCAAGAAGCTGAAGCCGCGCTTCAGGCCGACTCCGGTCTGCGGGTAGGCCTCTTGCCAGGTCCCCCACTTGGACAGCGGCCGGATGCGAGGCAGGGCGTAGCGGTCGGCGATCTCCTCGAGGAGCAGATTGGCGAGGGGCGTCGAGGACTCGCCGATCGCAAAGCGCGGATGCCGGCCGCGTTCGAGCATCACGACGGAGCGGCCTTGCTGCCGGAGGGCGAGCGCCGTGAGCGAGCCGCCGAAGCCGGACCCGATCACCGCGACGTCTGCTTCGAGACGCAGCACCGGAGCGAGCGTCATGGCGTGCGCCCGCAGCCGCAAGCATCACAGAAGGTTGTGCGGTGAATGGCCTGCTCGAGATTCATGCGCTGGAGCCGCTCGCGTCGCGCGGGCAGGCACCGGGCGCAGTCGGAGAAGCGCTCGAGATCCCAGAGGTCGGCGAAGACACGGCCGCGCGCCTCGGGTAGAGCGGTGCTGAAGGCGCGTTCGAGATCCGCGAGTCGCGGGGCGCGGAACAGGCCCTGGCGGCTGAGCGCCTCGAGCGTTCCATTCCCGGTTCGCGTCGGAACGAGGGACACCACGGAGGCGCCACACGCGAACGCGAAGTCGATCGAGCGCCGGAGCCACAGGCCTTCTTCCAGCGCTGGGACGAACGGCGGCGGCACCAGCACAAACGCCCTGAGTTCGATGCCACGGCGGCGCAGATCGAGGGCGGCTTTCTCGAATTGCGCCAGGCTCATGCCCTTGTGAAGGCGGGCGAGAGCCTCGGGATGCGCAGTCTCCAGGCCCATGGCGACCTCCAGGCGCGCTTCAGGGGCGGAGGCTCCGCGATGCCGGCCGAGTGCCACGAGCAGTCGATCGACAGGCTCTCCCACGAGTGCTGGATGCGACTCGACGACGACGTGGTCGAAGCCGTCGAGCCGAGCCGCAATCCCGTCGTAGTCGTCCTTCGGCACCGCGCGCGGGTCGAAGAAGCTGCCGGCGTTGTAGAGCTTGATCCGCGTCGGGAGCGTTCCCGTTCGAGTGATCGCTTCGAGGGCGATCTCGATCTGCCGCGGGATCGCGCCCGCAGGCGTGTCCGTTTCGGTGCTGTGCTGCCACAGGTCGCACATCGCGCAGCGCCACGGGCACTCGCGGCCGGTCAGGAAGACCGTGGCCATCGCGGCGATCGCGCCCGTTGCCGTGCGCTCCGCCTCGACGTGGAAGCCCCCGGGCTGCCAGGGGTCATGGCGCGGGCGCTCAGGCCGGCGCGCGAGCAGAAAGCGGTCGCGCACGGCGGAGGTTGCGGGCCAGCGCTCCGCGACGGCCTCAGGCGTAGAGGGCAAGGAAGCGCCGCCGGAAGTCGCTCTCCGCGCCGCGCAACTGCGTGTGCAGGGCAGACTCGGGCAGGGCCCCGTGCTGGAAGCGGCGCTTCGGGAAGACGGGCATCTCGAGCCCGGTCACCGCCTTCACTCCGCGCCGCACGATCTCGCCCTTCAGCGAATAGAGCGCCTTCACGTCGTAGCGGGTGAGCGCTGCGAACGGGATGCCCTCGGCGATCTCGACGACCGCCGGCCGCGTGTAGGGGCTGAAGCCCTGGAAGCCGTAACGACGCGCGGGGGCGTACGTGCGCACGTAGCTACGGCTGAGGCCGCCGCTGTACGTGAGCGAGTGCTTGATCTTCCCGACGCCCCAGCCCTCGTGGTACAGCATGAGGTTGTCGACGACGCTGCGGATCGTCAGCTCGGGGTTGGCCTCGATCGGGTAGTCCTTCAGGTTCTCGTCGCCGCCGTCGCCATCGGCGAGCTGCAGCCAGTCCGGGTAGCGCTCGCGAATCCCGCGACACAGGGCGAGCCCGACGGCCGCGCACTCCACGTCGAGCGGCTTGTAGTCCTCGAGCACGCGCAGCGTCTCGTCCAAGTCGAGCCCGGAAGGGCTTGCCGCGATCGCCTCGAGAAAGAGGCCAAGGCCCAGCCTGTCGAGAAACGCCCGCGCCTGGGTGAGATCGGGCCCGTCGCCGAGGTCCAGGCTGAAGGCCTTGAGGCGCGCGGGCGACAGACCCAGGCGGCGCAGGACGTGGTAGGTAACGAGGAACACGCAGCCGCTGTCGATGCCGCCCGAGAAGCAGACGCCGATGGGCTCGGCCGCACCCAGACCCTCGAGCCATTTCACGATCTCGGCCTCGAGCGCGCCGACATAGAGACGCCCGATCTCGTCGAGATCGGCGGGCAACTCGGCCTTTGTCGGCGTGAAGAAGCGCGTGTACGTCGGGTCGGGGTCGGGGCAACCCACGAGGCGCACCTCGATCACGTGGTGGGCCGGCACCATGCGCGTGTAGCTCGGATGGAACTGGGCCGCAAGGCCCTCGGCGGCGAGCGCCTGATGCAGCGTGTCGATGCGATCGGCCACGAACAACGCCGGGCCTTCCTTGCGCTTCGCCAGGAAATAGCGCATCGGCCGGTCCAGGGAGCGAGCCATGCGCACCGCCACACCGGCGCGCGCCAGGAGCGCGAAAGAGCCGTCGATGGCCCGCACAGCCGCGGGGTCGGCGGAGAGCACGCGCTGGCGCGCTTCGTCCAGGCTCAGCCCCTGGAGCCGGTTCAGCGCCGGGTCGAGCAGATCGACGACGCGGTCGAGGGACCGGTCCATCGCCACTTTCCTCCCTACTTGCTCAGGATCCGCTTCTGGTTGGCAATCACGGTGGGGTCGGACATGGTCTTCTCCTAGGGAGCGCGCGACGCACGGCGGCTGATCGCGATCTCGATCATGTTGGCGGCGGGGCCGACGAGGAACAGGGCGTAGTAGGGGGCGTGGACGAGTCGAAGCAGCCGGAAGGCGGCTTCGAGCGCAGCGACCAGGACGGCCACGAGGCATTGCCAGCGCTTCGACGCCCGCACGGTCGTCTTCGGATCCGTGATCATGAAGAAGATGAAGAGCTGGTACATCGGGCCGGTCAGGGGGGCCACCTCGGCGGGCCACGGATGCCCGGTGGCCCAGGCGCGCAGCACCGAGAACAGGGCGAAAGCAGCGACATAGGCAAGCGTGATGTGGAAACGCCCCAGACGATAAACGATGATCGAGCCGAAGCACCAGACGACCGCCATCGGCAAGAGCGTGTTGCCCCACTGCACCGACAAGCCCGCCACGCTGTCGGCGGCGAGCACGAGCATGGCCACGACACCGAGGTTCGAAGGGTTCCAGATGTGCCTCCCGTCGACCCGGATCAGGTACTTCGAGGTGATCGAAATGGCGGAGCACAGCGCGTAAGGCCAGAACGCCGGGGAGCGAATCAGCATGCCCACGCTGATACCGGACACGTAGGCGCTGGCGAGATGCGGCCAGGCTCCCGAGAACAACCGGCCAAGGATCAGCTCGACCAGGATCGAGGTCAGGATGGCGAGCGCCGTGCGCGTCCAGCTCTCCAGAAAGCCGAAGCTGAGCTGCCCGACCAGGAGCACGATCGTGACCAGGATCGGCGCCAGGTAGCGGTTGTCGATCCGAAAGCGGCGGCCGGGAGCGGCACTGGACGCGCTGGGCAGAGCCTGGCTCGTCATGCCGGCTCCTTGAGGTGGTGCAAGCGGCTGGTCTGGGGGCGGGTCACCTCCTGGATCTTACCCGAAGGCCAACGGACCACGGCCTTTTCGACGACGGTCGCGGCGCCGAGCCCGAAGTGCAACCGGCGCTGGTTCTGGGCGCAGAACCCCGCGCCGCCCGTTACCTCCTGAAGCTGCCGCTGCCCAGCCCACGACAGCGTGACCTGGGCGCCGATCGCGCTCCGGTTGCTGCAGCGATGCGACGGGGCCTCGCCCTCGCAGCCGCCCTCGAGGTCGAAGGCGATCCAGTGGCGGCCCGGCGCCACCTCGTTGCGATACAGCAGCAGCGGCCCCCGCTGGTTCGCCACCACGGCATCGAGCACGCCGCGATTGCCGAGGTCGGCGAGCGCGAGCGAGCGCCCGTCGTAGCGGTCGGTGACGCCCACCATCGGCGCCACGTCGATGAAGTGGCCGGCGCCGTCGTTGATCCAGAGCTTCTTCTGCTGATACCCCGCCAGGCTGCGAGCGCCCATCGGCGGCCAATTCTTCGCGTCGGAGATCACGATCTCGTGGCCGCCCGCGACTTTGGAGTAGTCGTACCAGTAGCTCTCGTTCTTCGAAGCGGAAACGTAGCCGTTCACCAGGTACAGGTCGAGCAACCCATCGTTGTTGAGATCGCCGAACTGGGCGCCGAAGCTCCAACCGCCGAGGTCGACGCCCATCGCCGTGGCCAGATTCTCGTACTGCGGCAGGCCGTTCTCGACGCGCGTGGGCACCCAGAGGTTATTCCCCTGAAGCAGGATGCCCTCTTCCGAGATGTTCGATACGTAAAGAGCGAAGCGACCCTGATTGAGGACGTCGCCCACCGAGGCGTTCATGCCGCTCTTGGGGGCGTAGCCGACGCCCGTCTGCTTCCCCACCTCGCGAAAGCGCCCGCCCTCGTTCACGAACAGCTCCGAGACCCCGTAGTCGTTCGCGATGAAGAGATCGGGGAAGCCCGTACCGCGCAGGTCGGCGGCAACGGCGGCGAGCGTCCAGCGCTGCGACGTGACCCCGAGCTTCTCGCTCAGCTCTTCGAAACGCCCGCCGCCCAGGTTGTGGAAGAGATACTTGCGGCCGCCGTTGCTCGCATACTCGAAGCTCTCCGGCATGATCCGGGTCGAGTCGAGCTTCCAGAGGTTGACGCTCTCCGAGTAGTAACCGCCGAGAAAGAAGTCGAGCTTCCCGTCCCGATCGAAGTCGAACCACACCGCGGCGTTCACGTTGGCCCAGCGCGGCAGGCCGGCGCTCTCGCTCACGCGGGTGAAGGCCCTCGCGGCATCGTTGTGAAACAGCTCCGGCCGGCCCCAGCGGTACAAGAGCAGGTCTTCATAGCCGTCGTTGTCGTAGTCACCCCAGATGGCGCCCATCGAAACGCCGGTCTCGGCCAGGTTGAGGTCGGCGAGGCCCACTTTCTCCGCCACCTCCTCGAAGCTGCCGTCGCCCCGATTTCGGTACAGGCGGTTCTTCGAACCTTCGCGGCTGTTCGTGACGTAGAGATCGTTCCAGCCGTCGCGGTCGAAGTCGGTGACCGAGACCGCGGCGCCCATCGACGCCACCTGCGGCATGATGTGCGCAAGCTTCGGGTCCAGCGTGGGCGCTTCGTGCACGAAGTCGAGGCCCGCGGCCTTGGCCGCTTCGGTGAGCCGGAAGCCGTAGCGGGCGAGCACGTCGGCGCCGCCGTTCTCCGACGGCATGGCGTGAGGCTTCAGGCGACGCATCAGCGCGGGCGTGGCCAGTAGTGCGAGGAACACCACAGCCAGAACCGGGCGAAGATAGCGCTTCACGGCTTGCGGCTCTCGACGGGGAAATGGAGCGCATCCCGAACCCGCTCGGGCGACACGTAGCGGGTGTGGTACGAGGCGAAGTCGGCGGCGTGCTGCTTGTAGACGGGATCGTCCTCGAGCTGCCTCGGCGGACGGTCATAGCGAGGCGTCGCGTGTGTCGGCAGAGGCAGCACGGTACGTGAGAAGGCCGTGTTGTAGTCGCCGTCTTTCTCCCAGCCATCGCCGATCACGATGAAGTCGCGCTTCTGCCCGGGCGCCACCGCCTCGCCTGCCGCGAAGCGGAGCCGCAATTCGTCGCCGGCATTCAGAATGGCGTAACGGTCGTCCACGCCGAGCAGCAGCTCCTTCACGTCTCCGAAGCGCGTGTGATAACCCTCGAGGTCGCGCCAGCGGGGAGCCGTGCCGGCCAAGATGTAGCGCGGGCGCTCGGGCGACGAGGGCGACGCCTGCTCGGTCACCGAATAGCCGCG
>CAYTWT010000301.1:0-1739 GCA_964442185.1 uncultured Acidobacteriota bacterium | reverse complement strand
TTGTTCTTCTCGCCCGGGTCCGCCGCGAGGTCGTAGAGTTCGGCGCGGGGGGCCTGGATGTACTTGAAGCGGCCCTCGCGCAGCACGCGCAGGTCGCTCCAGCCGAAGTGCAGCAGCGGCACGAGCGACTCGGCGTAGACGCTGGCTTCAGCGCCCACGCGCTCGCCGCGAAGGGCGCCGGCCAGGCTTCGGCCCGCGGTCTTTGCGGCGGCCATTGGGACGCCGAGGAGATCGAGCGCGCTGGGGAAAATGTCGACGAGCTGCACCGTCGTCGCGAGGCGAGTGCCCGGTGCGACACCCGGTCCGCGCACGAAGAAGGGCACGCGAAGCGTCGATTGATAGACGAAGAAACCGTGCAGCGTCTCGCCGTGTTCGCTCAGGCCCTCGCCATGGTCCGAGGTGACGAAGAGCGCCGTGTCGTCCGCGAGGCCGAGGCGCGCGAGGGCGGCGTCGAGCCGGCCGACGAGGTCGTCGGCGAACGCTACCTCGCCGTCGTAGGGCCGCTCGCGGAATCGCGAGGCGTAGGGTTCGGGCGGCTCGTAGGGATCGTGCGGCTCGTACAGATGCAACCACAGGAAGACACGTCCGTTGGGTGCGGCGGCACGCGTCTTCTCGAGCCAGGCGATCGCCTCGGCCGTCGTCAGGTCGCCCTTTTTCTGTAGCGTGTTCAGGAACTGGGCGCCGCCGCCCGCGCCCGCGAAGTCGGCGGCATAGGTATCGAAGCCGCGGCCCAGGCCCGAAGAGGCATCGAGCACGACCGACGAGACGAAAGCGCCCGTCGCGAAGCCGGCCTGCTTCAGGACCTCGGCGAGGAGCGGCACGTTGGGCAGGACCGCGGGCGAGATGTTGTCGCGGATTCCCGTCTGCGTCGGCAGCTTTCCTGTGAAGATCGTCACGTGCGAAGGTCGCGTGAGGGGCACGTGCGCCGAGGCCTCGCTGGCCATGGCGCCCTGGCGGGCCAGCGTGTCGAGGTGCGGCGTCGCGGCGCCTTTGTCGCCGTAGGCGCCAACATGGTCTGCGCGTAGCGTGTCGATCGTGACGATGACCAGGTGCCGGGCGTGAGGCGGCTGCGCAGGCTGCAGCGCACCGCAGGCGGCGAGAAACAGCGCGCCGCAAACGCCGGCCGCAGCGAGCCTCACTTACTGCCGCGCTGGAGTCGTTCGGCGGCTGTCACCTCGCGTCGCGCCTCCGCCGCGCGCCCCTGGCGGTTGAAGACGTCCGCCAGAACGAAATGGCCGAGCGGCGCGATGCGCGCATCCGGCTTCGAGACGAGCCCCTTGCGCGCCCACTCTTCGGCGCCCGCGAGATCACCCGAATCGAGCAGGGCCTTGGCGAGGTAGAGCTGACCGGTGCCGAAATCAGGTTGCAGCTCGATCGCCTTGCGGAATCGGGCGACCGCCTCCGGGAGACGGCCCTGCTTCTGGAACAGCTTCGCGACGTTGAAAGCGGCCCGCTGCGCCTTGGCGTTGGTTGCGAGTTCGGCCTCGTAGGCGGCGATCGCCTTGTCGATGTCGCCGCGTTCCTCGTAGACGAGTCCAAGGTTGAAGTGGGCGGTATCGAGCCCAGGCTTCTTCTCGAGCGCCAGGTGTAGCGATTTCTCGGCCTCGTCGTAGCGCTTCGCCTCGATCTGGCTCTCGCCCAGCTTCAGCAGGAAGCGGTGTTCGTCCACCTTGCGCTCGAGGGCGTCCTGGATCACGGCCTGGGCCTGCTCCTGCTGGCCTTGCCGCATGAGCAGGTCG
>CAYTWT010000300.1:0-9136 GCA_964442185.1 uncultured Acidobacteriota bacterium | reverse complement strand
GTCGACCACGGGAATCTCCGCCAGGGTCCGGTCCGCGGCTTCCACGATCAGCGTCTCGGCGACCAGCTCCTCTCTGAGGTCGAACAACCTTTGCGACAGCGCCTCGAACCGAGCCTCTAGACGACCCTGCTCGGCCTCGATCGCGCCCAGCTCGTCGAGAGCCTCGGCGGAGGGCGGGGTGACCTCAAGCCTCCTTCGTGCCAGCCGCAGCCGCTCCATCTCGTAGTTCACGGCGCCGATCTCTTTGCGCTCCAGGCGGCGCGCAACCGCGAGCTCGTCGAGCTTCCGGTCTCTGAGCGGTTGGAACGACGCCCAGACATCGTCGGGTCCGGTGGACAGGACTTCATCGCCGCGGCGCAGCTCGACCATGGTGCCGTAGAAATTCCCCCATTCGGTACGCTCCAGCACGACCGCCTGCGGCGGCAGGCCGCGCGAGACGATGTCGCGCTCGTCGATCCACTGGAAGTCCGCGCCGCCGAGGTCGCGGTTGCCGACCTTGACCCGGATGCGCATCGCGGGGACCCCGGCGTCCTGCGATTCGAAGATCTCCTCGCGGTCCAGGATCTCGCCCAGAACCACCGTGCCGTCGGCGAGATCGAGCCGCGTGATCGGTCGCGGCCAGAAATAGCCCGCCCCGTTGTAGATCAACACCGACAGCAGGGCCACGACGAGCAGGAGGTTGAGCCCCAGTGCCCCGCCGCACAGCGCGGTCAGGCCGTCACCCATCCAATCGATGCGTTTGCCGCGAGACGTTGTCACGCTCGTGTCCTCATGACTGCGAGTAGCGGCGGCGCAGCCTGTGGCGCACGATCTCGGCGAAGGTGTTGACGACGAACGTCAGGACGAACAGCATGAGGGCCGCGAGAAACAGGGTCCGGTACAGGGTTCCGCCGTGGGGAGCTTCGGGAATCTCCACCGCGATATTCGCCGACAGCGTCCGGAAGCCGTTGAACGGACTCCAATCCATGATCGGAGTGTTGCCCGTGGCCATGAGCACGATCATGGTCTCTCCGACCGCGCGTCCGAAGCCGATCATGATCGCCGAGAAGATTCCCGGGCTGGCCGTCGGGAGCACGACGCGCGTGACCGTTTGCCAGCGATCGGCCCCCAGCGCCAGGGATGCCGCGGTCAGATTGCGCGGGACGTTCGAGAACGCCTCCTCGGCGATGGAGAAGATGATGGGGATGACCGCGAACCCCATGGCCAGCCCGACGACGATCGCATTGCGCTGATCGTAGTGCAGCCCGGTGGCTTCCCGGAGCCAATCCGGGAAGCTGCCCCTGAAAGCCAGGCTCTCGAAAACCGCTCCGAGGCGCACGCTGGCCCAGATCGTCACGGCCGCGGCCGCCATATGAAGCACGGATTCGGCACCCATGCGAAAGCGGCCGCGGATCGCCTGCGGGAGCGCTCGCCACAGCAGCCCGGTCGCGACAGCGCTGAGCGGGAGAAAGACGAGCATCAGCACGAGGCCCGGGAACACCTTCTCCACTCGCGGCGCCAGCCACAGACCTGCCAGGAAGCCCAGGACCACGCTGGGCAGCGCCGCCATGATCTCGACCGTGGGTTTGACCCGCGCCTTGAGCGAAGGGCGCATGAACTGCGACGTGTAGAGCGCGCCCAGGATGGCGAGGGGGATCGCGAAGAGCAGCGCATAAAGCGTGCCCTTGATGGTCCCGAAGATGAGGGGAACCAGGCTGAACTTGGTCTCGAAATCGTCCGTCCCGCCGGTGGACTGCCACACGTACTCCGGCTTCGAATAGCCCTCGTACCAGACCTTGCCGAAGAGCGCCTGCCAGGAGACTTCCGGATGCGGGCTCGAGATCTCGTAGCGGGCGAGCCTGCCATCGGATTGCTTCGCGATGATGCCGTCCATCTTGGGCGTCAGCAGGACCGACTCCATGGCGGCCCCGGTGGCGGGGAACGCGATCAGGGACCGCCCCGAGGTCATGTGGCGCAGCACCAGCGAGCCGTCGGCGCCGGCCGTCACGAAGCTCTTGTCGCGCGTCGAGGGCCCGATCGCGGCGATCGCAACGCCCTGGGAGGGGTACTCGTGAGCCTTCACGAACTTGAGGTCGGTGTCCTCTTCGCGGAGGCGGACCCGGAACCACGCGCTCAGGTTGCCGCGGGCGTCTCCGACGAGAGCCGTGATGTTGCCCAGGCTGTACTCGATGGCCGTGATCGGCTCGCTCGAGACCTTCACGACCTCCGTGAGTCGGAGCTCGGGCAGCAGCTCCCAGTGATAGAGGTTGCCCTGCTCGGTGGCGGCGATCAAGGTGTCGCTGCGTCCGATGCGCACGCGCGCCACTCTCTCGCCGTCGCGGGTCTTGAGCGCCGCGCGGTGCTCGACGCCCTCGTCGTCGGTTCGATAGACCAGGATCTCGTCGTCTCCCGCGACCGCGATCGCGGTCTTGCGGCCATCCTTCTCGTCGTAGGCGATCTCCCGGATCGGTCGCCTGGCCGCGTCGAGTGCGACGAGCCCGCGATCCTTCACCTCGAGATCGAGATCGACGAGCTTCTGGTCTTGGTAGCGTGGTTGGAAGCGGATCTGCTGCAGCAGCACGCGACCGTCGTCGGTGCCGATTGCGACGAAGTTGTCGGTCAGGCTGCGAGAGGCGGAGGCTACCCTGGAAGGCGGCAGCAGCGCCGGCATGAACTCGCGGACGAAGGACCCATCGGCCTTGAAGAAGGCCGTGCGCCCGTCGGAGAGCAGCTCGTAGAAGAACATCTGGTACTCGTCGGTTCCCATCACCAGGGGCTTGCCGGGATCGGCGGGGACCCCAAGCGCCGCGGGAACCGCCGCCAGGTTCACGACCCCGCGCGCGGAGCCGGTGGCCGAGCGGAACAGCGGAAGGGCTTCGGCCAGGATGAACACGAAGATGAACAGAACCGCGACGATGATGAACAGGCCGCCGAAGGTGATGAAGCCCACGGCGAAACGATCCATGAGCTTGACGCGCTTGATGCGGAACGCCTGCTCCTCGACGCGCTGCCGGATGCTGAGGGGTGCGGGGGCGGCTACGGTCATTCGGTGCCTTCGGTCTCCGTGCGGTTTCCGGTACGTCGGTTGAATCCGGGAGCGGGCCCCGAGGCCCCGCTCCCGGGACGCCAGGGTCTACTCGAGCTTGGCCAGCTCCTGGCCAGCGATATTGGCCGGGAGCGGCAGGTAGCCGTCCTTCAGGACGACCTCCTGGCCTTCCTTGCTGAAGATCAGTTTGCAGAACTCCTTGACGACCGGGTCGAGCGCCTTGCCCGGCGCCCGATTGATGTAGATGTAGAGGAACCGGTTCAGTGGGTACTTCCCGCTCTTCACATCCTCGTAGTTGCCGTCGGAGAAAGGCGAAGTATCCTTGTCCGCCAGGTTCACCACCTTGACGCCGGAGGTCTTGTAGCCGATGCCCGAGTAGCCGATGCCGAAGCGGTCCTCGGTCACGCCCTGAACGACGGAGGCCGAGCCCGGCTGCTCCTTGACGGTGTCCTTGAAGTCGCCGTTGCCGAGCGAGTGCTCCTTGAAGAAGCCGTAGGTCCCCGAGGCGGAGTTGCGGCCGTAAAGGCTGATCGGCCGGTTGGCCCAGTCGCCCGTGAGGCCGAGCTGGCCCCAGGTCGTGACGTTCTGCTTGAAGCCGCGGCGGCGCGACTTGGAGAAGACCGCGTCCACCTGGGCGAGCGTCAGCTTCTCGATCGGGTTGTCCTTGTTCACGTAGACCGCGAGGGCGTCGTAGGAAGTGCGGAGCTGGGTCGGCTTGTAGCCGTACTTCTGCTCGAACTGGTCGATCTCAGTGGCGCGCATCGCGCGCGACATCGGCCCGAACTGGGCCGTGCCGGCGATCAGGGCCGGCGGCGCCGTCGAGGAGCCCTTGCCCTCGACCTGGACCTTCACGTTCGGGTACATCTTGAGGAACGCCTCGGCCCACAGCGTCATCAGGTTGTTCATCGTGTCGGAACCGATGCTGTTGATGTTGCCCGAAACGCCGCTCGTCTTCGGGTAGGAGGGGATCGCCAGATCCACCTTGGCCTGCTGGGCACTCGCGATCGACGCTGACAGCGCCATCACCGCCACGCCTGTAAACACACGCTTCATGAATCTCTTCCTCCGCCTTACTCTCCCGGCTCCGAAGGATCATAGAGAAGCCCCGGAAACGGGAGGTTTCGGCTGTGTTAAATCTGCGTTAACTCGCCGCTCGCCGACTAGAAGATGAACTGGGTCTGCACGCGCAGCTCTTTGTTCTTGATGTTCCCAGCAGCCAGCTCCGTCTCGAGCTGCCCGTAGTCCGCCTGGACCTTCAGGTTGTGGCGGTTGTAGTAGTAGCTCGCGCCCGCGCGCCACTCGGTGCGCCCGTTCACCTTCACCAGGTCGCTGGGATCGTACGAGCCGTAGCGTCCGGCGATCTCCCACTGGCGCTTGCTGCCGATCAGGTAGCTCGCCTGTGCAAACCAGCCGTCGGAGTTGAACTTCGAGCCCGTCTCCGGCGCGCGCTCGCGGATGTAGTACTCGCCGGTCAGGTAGACACCCTTGTACTTGAGCCCGGCGTCGAAACCCCAGATGGTGTCCTTGAGGTCGGGGTTCGTGGTGGCGAAATGGAAGTCGTTCTGCTCGAAATTGCCCGCCACCCAGATGATCGGCTTGTCGGTGGATTCGAAGTCGCCCTCGGAGTAGAAGACACCGCTCGACCAGGCGCGTTGCTTCAAGTTCTGGTTGCCCGAGAGCTGCAGCATCACGCGTGCGTTGTACTGGTACTTGGCGTTGTCGTTCGTGGTCCGGGTGAGCCCGTTGCCGTTGTAGACGCCCGCGCGGTACTCGACGCGGTTGTTGCCCAGCACGCCGATCACCGACAGGCCGAGATCGCGGCCGCGCGCGTACTGGTTCGACACCTCGGCGCGATCCACGAAGCTTTGGCTGCCCGAGGAAGTCAGCTCCTGGTGGCCGAAGGGGACCTTGTTCTGGCCGAGCACGACTTTGAACTGGCCTTTCTTGGAGATGTCCCAGGTGACGTTGGCGTCCTCGAGGAAGGCGCCGATGTTGCTGCCGGCCGCCGCCGGCCAGTTCATCTGCACTTCGTAGGTCAGCTCGGGCCTGTAGAACCAGCCCTCGAGCTTGAACTTCGCGCGCCGGATGCGGAAGCTGCCCTTGTTGTCGCCCTTGGCTTCCGTGCCAGGGAGCTGGATCGTATCGTCCGGGAGCTCCTCGGTGAAGCGCACCTGGACGCGGTTCGAGATCTCGAGGTAGGCCTTGTCCGTCGTGATGCGTGTCTTGCCGTCACGCCACTCGATCTTCTGCGTCGGCGGCTTTGGACGCTCGACCGCCTGGGCGATGCCGTGCTTGAAGAAGAACAGGTCGAGTGCTTGCTCACTGTCCGCAACTACGGTTTCGCCGTTCAGGCCAACAGCCACGCGCGTGATGGCGACACCCATGTCGCCGCCCTTCTCGAAGGTTTCGGCCTTCTTCGCGTCGTTGAACACGTAGATGCGGCCGTCCTTTGCGATCTCCTTGTAGAACATGCCCTGGGCCGAGGCACTCGCCGCCAGGCCCAGCCCGATTAGAAGGGCCACTGCCGCCGTGAGCCCGCGCCGAATTGCCTTGGGTGTCATCAAAGAACTCCTCCTTGGAAAAGTTGTGGCCAACGCGCGTTGCGAGAGACGTATCGTCACGCTCACGAAAGATATGGGCAAAGCGTGACGGCGATGTGACGGTGATGTGAACTCCGCGTTAAGTTCGCCATGGGTTGCCCCTAGGGCAAGGGCGATCCGAGTCGCCTGACGCCCTGGAAAGCGATCGGCGCCCACAAGCCGGGATCGCACGGCTCATCAAGCCCTGGAATCTGCTGCGCGCCCTGCAGTAGCCCGCGCAGTGTGGCCTCACGCTGGGCCAGGTATGCCGCAATCATGGCCGAATCGTAGTCTTCGCTGATCTCGCCCAATTGATTCTCCTTCCAGCTTCTGCCTCAGGCCCGCAACGATGGCGGCCACCCGGGACGTTCGGCACGCTCACTGGAAGGTATGGGCAACGCTTGACGATGCTGTGATGGTGATGTGAACTCCGCGTTAAGTTGCCCTGGGCCGCCTCCAGGGCGACATCGGTCCAATTCGCCATACGGCTGACACGCCGTCGTCATGGCCCACACCTAGATTCACCCTCAAGCATGTCTCGACAGCAGCGTCCCTTTGGACGCCTCGCCTCACGACGAGCCGCCCGGCGGCGGCGTGGCCGTCACGCCCCGCCGGGACGGCCTCTCGCCCTCGGCCCCGCGGAAGCAGAGGAGCGCGAGATCCCTTCGGACGACAGCGCCGGCCTCAACCAAGCGATCGACGAAGCCCTGGCGGAGGCAGGCCTTGATTCCGACGACGGAAGGCCGCCGAGCTCGCTAGCGCGCCCCGAAGAGGTCGTAGCCTTCGGCGGCGGGGAGCGCGAGGCCGAGGAGTCCCGCCAGCGTCGGCGCGACGTCGCGCATGTCGATGCGACCCAGGTCGCGGCCGGCGGCGATACCGGGGCCGATGATGAAGAATGCGGAGTCCATGTCGTGGTTCTCGGGCAGTAGGCCATGGGTGCCCCGCGGCAAGGCTCGGCGCTTCACCGGAGCGCTGAGCTCGGCGCCAATCCGGTACCCCGGCTTCACGCCGATGACGAAGAGCGCGTCCGGGAAGCCGCCGGCAGCCCGGGCCTCGGCGGCGCTCAAGACGCGATCGACACCGCTCGTGGGATCCTCGGCAAGGCGCTTCACGACTGCGCCGCAACGCCGCTTGGCATCCTCGTCCGCCGGGTCCTTCAGGATGACCGCTGCCGTGCCACCGGCGTCCCAGGCGCAAGCCCGCCAGTCGGTGATCTTGCCTTTCTGATCGAGGAGCAGCAGGCCCTCCTCGCGCAGCGCCTCGTTCAAGTGCAACTCGCGGTCCGTTCGCACGAAACCATGGTCGGAAACCACGGCCACGATCGCGCGTCCGCCGCCGGCGCGCTCCGCCGCCGCCCGGACCTGGCCGATCACGGCGTCCAGCTTCTCCAGCGCCGCGAGCGCCGCGGGGCTTCCGGGCCCGCTCTCGTGGGACTCCTCGTCGAGCCCCGAGAAATAGCACAGGTGCAGGCGCGGCTTCTTCTTCTCGAGCAGGTAGGCGCTGAATGCGGCCTTCTTCTGGTCGTCACTGACCGTGTACGCGTAGCCGCTCGGGTACGGTCCGAGGGCCTTCTCGGCTTCTTCGAGCAGGCCTCTGGTCGAGAGCGCGCGCGAGAGCTTCGCGTCGTCGGGCGTGTTCGCTCGCCAGATCTGGGCGATGTTGTGGTCGATGCGCGCACCGACCGTAACGGGCCAGTCCACGTTGGAAGTGACGAGGCCGGCCTGCGCGGCCGCGTCCCATAGCGTCGGCACGCGGATGTCCTCCGCATACCAGGCCCACCCGTCGTCGTTCTTGCCCAGCGGGTCGAAGCTGTTGTTCTCGTAGATGCCGTGCTTCGCCGGGGACACGCCCGTGACCAGCGTCGTGTGGCTCGGGTAGGTGACGGTTGGCAGCACCCCCGTCACGGCGGAAGCGTGGGCGCCCTCCTTGAGCAGCCGCCGCAATTCCGGGATCTTGAGCCCGTAGCGATCGGCCTCGAGCACGTAGTCGGGCCGCAGCCCGTCGATAGAGATGAGCACGAGAGGCGGTTTTGCCGGAGTCTGAGACAAGCCCAGAGCGAGCAGTGCGAAGAGCATCACGAGCGGAAGGATATGCCATGAACTGGACTCTGAGTAGCGGCCGGGAGGGTTCTCCCTGATACGATCACGGCCATGATCACGCCGCCGCGCCTCGAGGCGAAGCCGCTCTATCGCCGCCTCGACAGCTTGTTTTCCGCACTGGATCCGCATCAGCCACAGGGGCAATTGCTGGAGGCCTTTCTCGGGGACTTCTTCAAGACGCTGCGCGAGGACCTGCGCCTGCAGTCCGCCTTTCTCTACACCGAGCAGCGCGACGACTTCGCCTTGCTGCGCAGCCTGGGTGAGGCGGACGGTGCGGCCGACACCATCGACCTCGCCAGCCCGACGCTGTCGCTGGTGTTCCACAACCGCGTCTACGTTTTCGCCTCGCCCGCGACCGAAGGCTCGCCCTACGCCACGGGCATCCTGCCCTCGGGCCCGGCCGCCGCGATCGTGGTGGGGCGCCGGCCGAAGCGCCACGTGCTGTTCTTCCTGCTGGCCGACGGCTGGGTGATGGAGGAGTTGGATTTCGCCCTCAATACCGTGCGCGCCGCTCTCGGCTCGCGCCTCGTCGACGAACGGACGCGGGGCAGCATGCAGCAGGCGGCCGAGATCCAGGCGAGCCTGCTCATGGAGGAGCCGCCGGACTTCGCGGGCTTCGAGATCGCGTGCCGCTCCGTGGCCACCGAGGAGGTGGGCGGCGACTTCTACGATTTCCATTCCTTCGGCGACGAGTTGCTGGGCCTCGCGATCGGCGACGCCAGCGGCCACGGCCTGCCGGCCGCGCTGCTCGTGCGCGACGTCGTGACCGGGCTGCGGATGGGGATCGAGAAGGAGTTCAAGGTCGCCCACGTGTTCCAGAAGCTGAATCGCGTGATTCACCGCAGCAACCTGTCGAGCCGCTTCATCTCGGTCTTCTACGGCGAGCTCGAGGCGAACGGAACGCTGGTCTACATCAACGCGGGCCACCAGCCGCCGATGCTGTTCGATCGGGACGGCGTTCACGAACTGACCGTGGGCGGGACGGTGATCGGGCCCCTGCCGGAGGCCATCTTCCGGCGCGGCTACGCGCGCCTCGAGCCGGGCTCGATCCTCGCGATGTGCACCGACGGCATCCTCGAGCGGCGCAACGCCGAAGGCGAGTTCTTCGGCGAGGACGGCCTCAAGGGCATCGTCCGCGCGCGGGCCGAGGAATCGGCCACATTGATCCTCGAATCGCTGTACGACGCGGCCTGGCGGTTCGGCAACGGCCGCCCCTGGGAAGACGACGCGACGGCCGTGATCGTCAGGCGGCTCTAGGGGGACCTCCTGGGCAAGCGGGCGCTCGTCGTTGTCGGGAGCGTCCTGGCGACGGGCTTGCTGCTCGCGCTCGCCTTTTCGCTCGGGTCCTGGGGCTTCACCCACCGGCGCCTGAGCCTGCACGCCGGGCGTCTGCAACGGCTGCTCGATCTGCATCCGGCCGCCGACCGCGTTCA
>CAYTWT010000299.1:0-13278 GCA_964442185.1 uncultured Acidobacteriota bacterium | reverse complement strand
GCCCAGGGCCACTACGGCATGACCTTCTCGCTCGTCTCGCGCAACCTCACCGCAGCGAACCTGCTCGCCCAGATCGAAGCCCACGTCTACGACGGCGCGCTGCTCCTGGACTCGTGCGACAAGCGGCCCGTGGGCGATCTCGCGGCGGTGGTGGAGGTGGACGAGTACCGGCGCCTGCGCGGCAAGCGGCCGTTCTATGCCTGCTTCATCCCTTCCCACGTGATGCCGGAACGGCATCTGCCGCGTGAAATGCAAGACGGCCTGCGCGCGATGAAGGGCAAGGCGGGTGCCGCCTACGACGAGGAGATCGACAACCTGCTGCTGCACCGCCTGAAGTGCAACACTTACGCGATGTTCAAGAAACTGCTCGACGGCCTCGAGTCGCAGGGGCACCTGCCAGGACCCGACCGCGACCGCTATCTCGCGGAGATCGCCAAGCTGACCTGCGAGGCCGGCGGCACCTGCGCCTTCATCGGCACCGGCAACACGGACAAGGTCGTGCTCCACGCCCTGGGCCTCGTCCCGCGCGGCGCCGAGCTGCTCACCAAAGCCGCCGGGGACGATGTCGTGGACCACGCGGTCCGGGTCCTGCTCGACGCGATGCGCAACCGGCGCGAGGAACGCAGCGCCTCGGCGCTGGTGAGGGCGAACCTGAAGAACGCGCTGCGCGTCTGGAGCGCGATCGGCGGCAGCATGAACTGGATGCTGCATTTCCCTTACGTCGCGGCCTATCTCGGCATCGGCATCCGACCGAGCTACGTCGCCGACCTCTCGGACCAGACGCCATTTCTGATGGACATCAGCCCCGTCAAGGACAAGAGCTTCTTCACGCTCGCGGTCGAGACGCAGGCCGGCGCACACTCCGGCATGGACTCGACGCTCAAGCACCTGCTCGGCGCGGGCCTCCTGGACGATGCCGAGACCCTCGAGGGCCGCTGGTCCGAGCGGCTGCGCGACGCCAAGGATCCGAACGACCGGATCCTGCTCAAGACCGCGCTGAGAGCTACGAGCGGAATCATCGAGGTGCGCGGCAACCTGACCGACAGTGCGATCTTCAAGCGCGCCGGCATGAGCCCCGAAGCGATCGCGCTGTTCGACCGCAAGGCGTTCGTCGCCGTGTTCTACCTGGGCGAGGCCGAGGCCCAGCAGGATCTCTTCCACGGCCGCGTGCTCGAGCGGCTGCGCTTGATCTCCCCCAGCCTGTTGCGGCGCCTGGCCCGCGCCAACTTCGGCAACGCCGCCGCGACCCTCGACCAGGCGCCCGACGCCGAGGTGCTCCTCCTCGCCGCCCGCGACAGGCTGCTGCGCGCGATGGTCGTGATCGCGGGCGAAGGGCCCAAAGCCAATGGCATCCCGGAGATGTTCTACCCGTCGGAGTATCTCAACCGCGACCCGATCCTGCGCCACGTCGCGGCACTCGTGACCGACGGCCGCTATTCCGGCGCGACCTACGGCCCCTGTATCGGCCACGCCTCGCCCGAAGCCCTGGAAGGCGGCGCGATCGGCGCGATCCGCACCGGCGACGTGCTGTACATGGATACCGCGGCCCGGCGCCTCGACGTGCTCGACGCGGAGCGCTCGCTGGCGGGGGGTGCTTTCACACCGCTCGCCCTCGGCCGCGCGGCACTGCTGGGCCGTCCCGAAGTCGCCGAGCGCACGGCCTCGCTGCGCGAGCGCCGCCGGCAGATTCCGGCGACGATCCGCCTGTTGCTCGACGCGACGACGAGCTGCATGGACGGAGTGACCCCGGTCGGACTCGAGATCCACGAGACGTGGTGAACGGAGGAAGGATTGAAGAAACTGCTCGGACTCGCCCTTGCTTCACTGGTCAGCGGCGCGGCGTACGCCCAGACCCCGGCCGACGCCACGCCGGAAGGCTTGCAGGAAGTGCTGTGGAAGAAGCTCGCAGCCCGCATCCAGACGATCGACGGCGGCCTCGATGGCGTGATGGGCGTCGCGCTCCTCGACCTCTCGAACGGCCGCACGCTCCTCCACAACGCCGACTTCGTCTACCCCACCGCCAGCTCGATCAAGCTCGCGATACTGGCAGAGCTGTACCGCCAGTCCGAGCGGGCCGTCGCGGGCAAGGCTCGCCTCTCCGACCCCTACGTGGTGGACGCGAAGGACCTCGTCCCCGACAGCCAGATCCTCGGGGGCCTGACGCCGGGCGTGACGCGCGTGACCAACCGCGACCTCGCGACGTTCATGCTGGTGGTGAGCGACAACGCCGCGACCAACGTCCTGATCGATCGCGTCGGCTTCGAGAACGTGAATGCCCTGATGGACGAGCTGGGTCTCCCCGGCACGCGGCTGCGTAGAAAGATGATGGACCTGAGCGCGGCTTCGGAGGGCCGCGAGAACGTCTCGTCGCCGCGAGAGCTGATGCGGCTTCTGGAGGCGCTCTACCGCGGCAAGGTGGTGGGCAAGGCGGGCACCGACGACTTGCTCCGGCTGCTCTCGACGCACAAGGAGAGCGATCTGCCGCGGCTCGTTCCCGAGGACGTGGTGATCGCGAACAAGCCGGGATCGCTGGAGGCGGTTCGCAACGACTCCGGGATCGTCTACGCGACGAACCGGCCCTTCGTGATCAGCGTGATGACGACTCTCGCCGGCGACGAGCGCGCCGCGGAACAGGCGATCGCCGAGGTCGGGCAGGCCGCGTGGGAGAGCTTCGATCGGATCGGCCGGGCGTCACCCTACGGGCGGGTGATTTCCCCACGCAACGGACGATAGGCCATAGCGTACACGTGGGGGGACAGCACGGCGCCGGTCGAGTCGCCCTAAGTGGCTGATCTGAAAGTCATTTCCTCGCCCCTCGCCGCGGCACGGCGCTTGCTTCCATGGGGTTGCGAGGTGAGGTTCATGCGGCTCGCAATACTCGGTCTCGTGGTGGGGGCGGTTGCGACGCCGGCTCTCGCGTCGGACGAGGCCTACCGCGACGCCCGGATCCGCCACGCCGAAGTCGGTGTCACGGTGCAGAGCGCTTCCGAGGCCAGCGCAGAGGAAGCCGTGACCAACATGCCCTTCCTGGCCGGCGACCGCGTCTGGACCGACGGCGGCGGGCGTGTCGAGTTTCAGTTTGCCGACGGCAGCGTGCTCCGCCTCGACAGCCGCAGCAAGCTCGACTACGTGGCTCACGACGAAGGCCGCGGCGAGCGCATCGTGCTGCGGTTGTGGGCCGGGCAGCTCCACTTCCAGGGCGCGGCCGAGATCGAGATCGAGACGCCCTCGGCCTACGTGTCGGCGCGCGAGGCGAGCAGCTTCCGCCTCGACGCCGACGCCGGCCAGACGCGGCTTTCGGTGTACGAAGGCGAGGCCGACATCGAAGCGGACCGCCGGCGCGAATCCGTCAGCGCGGGCGAGCGTTCGTGGGTGAGCCGCGGCCAGGCTCCCGAGCCCGCGCGACGCTTCGACACACGCGAGAACGACGACTTCGCGGGCTGGTACGGCGATCGCGACGACCGCAGAGCACGCTCCGGAAGCAGTGAGAGCTATCTGCCCGCCTCGATCGACCCCTACGCGGGCGAGCTGGAGAATCACGGCTCTTGGTACTTCGTCGCCGAGGTGGGGCAGGTGTGGCGGCCCTACGTGAACGCTGGCTGGGCGCCTTACACCAATGGCCGCTGGAGCTGGACCGCCTACGGCTGGACCTGGATTCCGTATGAAACCTGGGGCTGGGCGCCGTTTCACTATGGCCGCTGGGGCTACTCCGGGGCGGTCGGCTGGTACTGGATCCCCGGCAGCGACTGGAGCCCGGCCTGGGTCTCGTGGGCGGTGGGCCCCGACTACGTCGGCTGGTGCGCGCTCGGCCGCCACGACCGGCCCGTGACCGGCGGGCCTGCGGGCCTCGGCCATGCGGTGGCGCGAGGTTCGGGCTCGACGCCCTCCCGCGTCGATACCGGCGCCTGGAACTACGCGCGGCGCGGCGACCTCGGCGCGCACGACCTGGCGCGCCGCCGCACCACGCCGCCGGCCGAAGCCGTCAGGACGCTGCACGTGGCGGAGTCGGCGCGGGCGCGGCCCAGCCGCGACCTGCGCGTGATCGATGTCGACAACGGCACGCGCCGCGAGGCTGCCCCGCCGCGCGGCGGGCGCCTCAAGCCCACGCCGGGGGACACGGTGCCCGAACTGCGCAACGATCCGACGACCACGATCCCGGGCCTGGTGCTGCGCGACCCGCGCCCCGAACGCTACGAGCAAGCGACACCGACGGCGCGCGAAGGGCGCGCAGCCCGGGAGGACGAGTCGCCACGGGATGTGAGCACGCAGCGACGCTCCTACGAACGACGCAGCGACGAGGCGGCCGACGAGCCCGCCCCGCGCGCGCAGCCGAACGCGGAGCGTGAGCGAGCGGGCCCCGGGAATGGCGACCGTCCCGCCCCCGCCGCGACTCCCCGAGCGCGAGAGAGCGAGCCCGATCGCGACGTGCTGCGCCGCATGTTCCAGCCGCTCAGCGGGCCGCGCCGTAGCGAGCCCCGCAGCAGCGAGCCCGCCACCAGTGCGCCACCTACCGAGCGGCGCAGCCAACCGAGGGGCGAGCCGCGCAACGCGCCGCCGCCTCGCGTCGAACGGCGCAGTGCTCCGCCGCCGCCGCCCGCCACCCAGCCGAGGGCAGTGCCCCACAAGGACCGCGACCACCCGTAGGGAATTCAGGGGGCCTGGCTTTTCTATACCCTCCCGATCCTCTCCGAATATAGTTGAGCCATGGCGACGGCCACCCCGGACGCATCCGCACGGGTGTTCACGCTGCGGCGCTTCTCGCTCACCTTGCTGTTCGTCCTGGCGACCCTCGGCGGATCGCTGCTGGGGGTCTTTTTCGCGTACGAGAGCGACCTGCCCCAGATCTCGTCGCTCGAGGACTTCCAGCCGAACATCATCACGCAGGTCTTCGCGGCCGACGCCAGCGTGCTCGGCGAGTTCGCGATCGAGAAGCGCGTCGTGATCGGCTTCCGCGACGTGCCCCCGGTCTTGCGCAACGCGATCGTGGCGGTGGAAGACGCCGAGTTCTGGAAGCACCTGGGCATCAATCCCTGGCGGATTCCGGGAGCGGCGCTCGCGAACTTCCGCTCAGGGCGCAAGGAGCAAGGCTCCTCGACGCTCACCATGCAGCTCTCGCGCCTGCTGTTCCTGACCCCGGAGAAGACCTACGAACGCAAGATCAAGGAGATCATCCTCGCCTTCCAGATCGAGAAGAACTTCACCAAGGAGGAGATCTTCGCGCTCTACTGCAACCAGGTCTACTTCGGGCACGGCCAGTACGGCGTCGAGGCCGCCAGCCGCTTCTTCTTCGGCAAGCCGGCGAAGGTTCTGACGCTTTCAGAGGCGACCCTGCTGGCCGGACTCCCTCAGAATCCGAGGGGGCTCTCGCCGATCGACAACCCCGACCGCGCCCGCGAGCGGCGCAACCACGTCCTCCACCGGATGCTCGAGGAGAAGTACATCTCCGATGCCGAGGCCAGGGCGGCCTCGGCAGAGCCGCTCGCACTCCACGTGCGCAAGGACCCGCCTTCGGTCGCCCCGCACTTCCTCGAGGAAGTCAGGAAGTACCTCGAGCGCGAGTACGGCTCGCAGCGCATCTATCAAGGTGGCCTGCGGGTCTACACGACGCTCGACCCGGCGCTGCAGCGCGCGGCGAACCAGGCCGTGCGCAAGGGCCTGCGCGCGCTCGACCGCCGTTCGCGGGGCTTCGTGGCGCCCACCGCCTCGATCCTCAAGGACGCAGCCTTTCCCGATCCCATTCATCTCGACGAGTGGGACTGGCCGATGGCCGAGGGCGAGGTCACGCACGGCGTCGTGCTGGCCTCGGATCGAAGCATGGCCCTCGTCCAGCTCGGCGACTACCGCGCTCGTGTCGGCCCGCGGGAGATCGAATGGACGCGCAAAGGCAACCTGGCCGAGGTCCTCCCGCGCGGCGCGATCGCGCCCTTCCGCCTGCTTTCGCTCGGCGGCGAGGGCGAGGAGAAGGAGGCGCGCGTGCTGCTCGAGCAGGCGCCAAGGGTCGAAGGCGCCCTGCTCGCGATGGCGGTGGGGACCGGGGCGGTCAGGGCGATGGTCGGGGGCTACGATTTCGAGCGCAGCAAGTTCAACCGCGCGACCATGGCGATGCGGCAGGTCGGCTCCGCCTTCAAGCCGTTCCTGTACGCGGCGGCGATCGAGACGCTCGAGTGGACGTCGTCCACGATCCTGATCGATGCGCCGATCTCGTTCCCGAATCCCTGGAATAAGACAGTCTGGACGCCCCACAACTACGACTTCAAGTTCCTCGGCCCGATCTCGGTGCGCAGGGCGATCGCCGAGAGCCGCAACATCCCGGCGGTGAAGACGCTGCAAGCCGTGGGCATCGAGCAAGGCATCGAGTACGCGCGCAAGCTCGGGCTCACGGGCGCGTTGCCGCCGTACCTGCCGATCGCCCTCGGCGCGGGCGAGGCCACCCCGATGCAGATGGCCGCGGCCTTCGGCACGTTCGCGAACCAGGGCCTGCGCATGACCCCGATGCTGATCACCCGGATCACGGATCGCGATGGCAACATCATCGAGGAGAACCGTCCCCGGGCCCAGGATGCGATCCGCGCCGACACGGCGTACCTGATGACGAGCCTGCTGCGCGGCGTCGTCGAGCACGGGACGGCCGCGCGGGCCAAGGCCCTGAAACGGCCGATCTCGGGCAAGACCGGGACGACCAACGACTATACCGACGCCTGGTTCGTGGGCTACGAGCCTTCGCTCACGGCGGCGGTCTGGGTCGGCTACGACGACAAGCGCGAAAGCCTGGGCCCCAAGGAAGAAGGGGCTCGTGCGGCGCTGCCGATCTGGATGGATTTCTGGGCACAGGTGATGAAAGATCGCCCCGTGGAAGACTACCCGATCCCTGGCAACATCGTCTTCGTGCCGGTCGACGAAATGGGCCAGCCGGGAAAGCCGGGGGTTCCCGGTGTCGAGATGGAGCCGTTCGTGGCGGGCACGGAACCGCGCCAGCCCACGGCCGGCGGGAGCCCCGCACTCTGATGGCCCGCCTCGCGCCGGACCTTTCGGACACGCTCCGCGCGGCGAACCTGGCACTGGTCCAGACGCTCGACCTGCCCGCCGTGCTCGAGACGCTGCTCGACTATCTCCAGCGGCTCGTCCCATACGACAGCGCCAGCGTGATGCTGCTCGAGGATGGGGGCCTGCTGGTGCGCGCCACGCGCGGCTACGAGCGTTACGGGGTCGCCGCGGTCGCGCGGGAGCTCAGCTTCGACCCGGCGACCCACGCGCATCTTCGCCGCATCCTGGAGGAGCGTGAGGGCGCGATCCTCGCCGATGTTCGGGATGAGCCCGATTGGGACCACAGCGTGGTGCGCCACATCCGCAACTGGATGGGCATTCCGCTGGTCCACGGAGGCACGGTCGTCGGGCTCTATTCCGTCGACAAGACGGAACCGGGCTTCTTCACCCCCGAGCATCGCGCGCTGGCCGAGGCCCTGGCGGCGCCGGCCACGATCGCGATCCAGAACGCGCGGCTCACGGCGCGCTTGCAGCACACGATCCTGGAGCTCGAGGAACGGGCCACGCAAAGACGCCGGGCGGAGCAAGCGCTACTCGCGACCGAGGAGCGCTTTGCGCGGGCCTTTGACGCGAGCCCGGCGGCGCTCAGCATCAGCAACCTGGCCGACGGCCGCTATCTTTACGTCAACGATGCCTTCCTGCGCCTGGTCGGCTACCCCCGCGAGGACGTCGTAGGCCGCACCTCGGTGGACATCGCATTCTGGGGCGACGCCGACGATCGCTCCCAGGCCATCGCACTCCTGAAAGAACACGGCTCGCTGCGCGACTTGGAGACGGCGGTCACGACGAAGGCTGGGGAACGGCGCGACACGCTGCTCTCCCTTGGGCTTCTCGAGATGGACGGGCAAGCGTGTCTGTTCGGCGCCTGCCAGGACGTGACCGCCAGAAAGCGCGCGGAGCAGGCCGTGCGCGCGCGAGAGGCCGAGCAGAAGGTGATCCTCGACTCCGTGAACGCGATGATCTGGTACAAGGACAAGTACAACCGGATCCTGCGCGCGAACCGCGCCGCGGCGGCCACCCTGGCTCTCCAGCCCGAGGACGTGGAGGGCCGCTCCACGTACGAACTCTACCCCGACGGGGCGGCGCAGTTCTACGAGGACGATCTCGACGTGATCCTCTCGGGACAGCCGAAGCTGGGGGTCGTGGAGACGCTCCGCACGCGCTCGGGCGAACACCGCATCATGCAGACTGACCGGATCCCCTACCGCGACGAGAACGGCAGCCTGATCGGCGTGATCGTCTTCGCGGTCGACATCACCGAGCGCCGCATGCTCGAGGACCAGCTGCGCCAGGTCCAGAAGATGGAGACGGCGGGGCGTCTTGCGGGTGGCCTCGCGCACGATTTCAACAACCTGCTCACGGCCATCCTCGGCTACGGCGACCTGCTGCTGGCACGCCTGCCTGAGGGCGATCCGCTGCGTCGCCACTCGGAGGAGATCCAGCACGCCGGCGAGCGCGCCTCGGCCCTGACCCGGCAGTTGCTGGCGTTCAGCCGCAAGCAGGTCCTGATCTCCGAGGTCGTGGACCTGAATCTGATGCTCCGCGAACTCGAGACCATGCTGCGCCGGCTGGTCGGCGAACGCGTCGAGATGGCGCTGTCACTCGGCTGCCTCGGTCGCGTGGTCGCCGACCCGGGCCAGCTCGAGCAGGTGCTCATCAACCTGGTGCTGAACTCCCGCGATGCGATGCCCCGCGGGGGCCAGCTGCGGGTCGCCACGCGCGACGTGGTCTTGGGCGCGGACTACGTACATGCGCACATCGAGGCGAGTGCTGGGCCCCACGTGCTGCTCGAAGTGGCCGATAGCGGCGTCGGCATGGACATCGAGACACGCAGCCACATCTTCGAACCCTTCTTCACGACCAAGGAGCGCGGCAAGGGCACGGGCCTCGGCCTGGCCAGCGTCTACGGCATCGTGAAGCAGAGCGGCGGGCACCTGAACGTGGACAGCGAACCGGGGCGCGGCTCGACTTTCCAGGTCTACCTCCCGCGGACCGAGAGTCCCTCGGCCCCGGCGCCCACCAAGGCGCCGGCGCCGATGCGCGGCACCGAGACGGTGCTCATCGCCGAGGACGAGGCGATGGTGCGCTCCCTGGCACGCGAGATCCTCGAAGCGGCCGGCTACCGCGTGCTCGAGGCCGAGGGCGGCGAGCAGGCGGTGCAGGTGGCCGTGGGCCACACCGGCCCCATCCACGCGTTCTTGAGCGACGTGGTGATGCCCGGCCTGACCGGCCCGGAGGCGGCCGAGCGGATCCGCGCCGTGCGCCCCGAGCTACGAGTGCTCTACATGTCCGGGCACGGCGACTATCCGGCAATCGAGAGCGGGAAGCCCGCCGCCGACGCGCCGCTCTTGGCAAAGCCGTTCTCGCCCTCGGCGCTCACCGCCCGGATCCGCGAGCTCCTGGACCGCCGTTCCTGAGCGAGCCGCCGACGCGCTAGTTACTCTTCGTCCGCGGCGGGCTGAGAGAGCGTGCCCTTGGCGCGTGCCACGAGCGTCGTGTTGATGAAGCAGTCGATGTCGCCGTCGAGGACGCGGTCCACGTCGCCCACCTGGTACTTGGTCCGATGGTCCTTGACCATCCGGTACGGGTGGAGGACGTAGGAACGGATCTGGCTCCCGAACGCGATCTCCTTCTTGGCCGATTCGACAGCGTCGAGCTTGACCTGCTGCTTCTGGAGTTCGAGGTCGTAGAGGCGCGCCTTCAGCACCTTCATCGCGACCTCGCGGTTGCGGATCTGGCTGCGCTCGTTTTGGCACGAAACCACGAGCCCACTTGGCAGGTGCGTGATGCGCACGGCCGAGTCGGTGACGTTCACGTGCTGGCCCCCGGCGCCGCTCGAGCGGTAGGTGTCGATGCGCAAGTCCTTGTCCTGAATCTCGATCTCGATGTTCTCGTCGATCTCCGGCCACGCGAAAACGGAGGCAAATGACGTCTGGCGGCGCGCGTTCCCGTCGAACGGGCTGATCCGCACCAGGCGGTGGACACCGGCCTCGGCCAGCAGGTACCCGTAGGCGTACTCGCCCTGGATCATCACGGTCGCGCTCTTGATGCCCGCCTCTTCGCCAGCCTGAATCTCAGTGATGTCGCGCTTGAAGCCGCGGCGGTCGCACCAGCGCAGGTACATGCGCAGCAGCATCTCGGCCCAGTCCTGGCTGTCGGTGCCACCCGCACCGCTGTTGATCGAAAGGATGGCGTTGGCGCGGTCGTGCTCGCCACCCAGCATCTTCTGGAACTCGGCGCCCTCGACCGTCTTCTGGAGCGCGTCCAGGGCGGGCCCGAGATCCTTCTCGACGTCCTCGCCCGACTCGGCCCATTCGATCAACACCCGGGCGTCGTCCTCCTGGGTCCTGAGTCCTCTCAGCAGCGCCAAGTCCGCCTCGAGCCGCTTGCGCCGCTGCAGCACCTTCTGCGCCGTGGGCTGGTCCTTCCAGAACTCGGCGCTCCCCATCTGTTCCTCGAGCCTGGCGAGCTCGGCTGCGAGCTTGCTTTGCTCAAAGATAGCCGCGCACGTCCGCGGCCCTCGCGACCAGATCCTCGAAACGCTGCCTGAGCGGATCCGCCAAGTCGTCTCCTCCTGAGAAAGGGATTCTATCAGCCCCGGCGCGGACGCAGCGTGGCGGCGCTGAACGCGATCGCCGCGCCGAGGCAGGCCCACCCCAGGACGTCGCCGTGGCGGGTGTAGAAGGTCAGCTCCGAGATGAAGGGCACGTCGCGCACGAGCACGCTTCGCTCGAACAGCTCGGTGCGTGCCACGACCCGGCCGAAGGGATCCACGACCGCGCTGACGCCCGTGTTCGCCGCCCGCACCAGGTAACGGCCGTTCTCGATGGCGCGCAGCCGGGCCATGGCAAAGTGCTGGTAGGGAGCGGAGGTGCGTCCGTACCAGCCGTCGTTGGTGATGTTCACCAACAGCTCCGAGCCGCGCGCGGCGAACTGGCGACCGAGGTCGGCGAAGATCGCTTCGTAGCAGATCGTCGTGGAAAGCCGATGTCCTGCGATCTCGCCAACCGGATAACTCTCTCCGGGCGAGAAATCAGCGACCTGCTGGACGAGCTTGGCGGCCAGGCGCCCGCCGAGGGTGAGTAGCGGCCGCAGCGGCACGTACTCGCCAAACGGCACCAGCTGGATCTTGTGATACCGAAGCAGCATCGCTCCGGCCGGACTGATCAACTTGGCACCCACGAAGCTGCGCCCACTCGCTCCCGGCTCGCGATCGTCGTTGCCGAAGAGCAACGCCACGCGGAGCCGGCCCGCGAGGCCGTTCAGCGCCTCCGCGATCCCGGGCGTGTCGTCGTAGTAGAAGGGAACGGCGGACTCGGGCCACACGATCAGGCGCGCCCCCTCGGCTGCGGCTCGTTCCGTGAGGTCGCTGTGCTGCTTCAGGTTGGCGAGAGCCAGCGCTTCGTCCCACTTCTCTTCTTGCGGGATGCTCGCCTGAACCAGGCCGACGCGGATCCGGCCGGTCTCGGGAAGTGCCATGCGGCTGCGCCACAAGCCGTCTGTCGCGACCACGGCTAGGACCAGCACCAGACCCAGCCCCGCCCGGCGACGGCGCACGGCGTCTTGCTCCACGGCGAGGTAGGCCAGCACGGACGACGCCAGGACCACGAGGAACGAGACCGCGTAGACCGCGCCAAAACGGGCGATCTGAACGATCGGCAGGTTGTCGGCCTGACTATAGCCGAGCAGACACCAGGGGAAGGAGAAGAAGGTGGTGGCCCGCAGGATCTCGGTCGCCACCCAGGCGAAGGGGGCCAGCAGCAGGCCTACGGCGCCGACGGCGGCCACCCAGCGCGACACGATCCAGCCGAACAGCGCGGGAAAAACCGCGAAGGCGAGGCAGAGCAGCACCATCACGGCGATACCGACCGGCAGGCTGAGGCCGCCGAACTGGATCACGACGTACGAAGTCCAGTAGAGCAGGCCGAGAGCCGAGACGGCGCCCGTCACGTAGCCCAGGCGAACAGCCTGGAGGCCGCTCGTCCCCTGGAGAGCGATCAGCAGCGGCGCAAGCGCGACCCAGGCCACAGCCCCGCTCCCGAACTTCGGGAACGACAGCGCCAGCAGCACGCCGGAAAGAGCGGCGAGGGCGTCACGGCCCGGGCGTCTCAAGTGCCGGAAGCCGCTGCCTCGCGGTGCCGCCCCGCGACCTCGGCCGCGTTGTACGAGGAACGCACGAACACGCCAGAGTAGACGGTCGGAAAGCCAAGCGCGCGGGCCTGCGCACCCAGGCTCTCGAAGCCGGTCGGCGTCAGGTAGCGGTCGACCGGGAGGTGCTCGCGGGTCGGCCTCAGGTACTGGCCGAGCGTCACGATGTCGACTCGTGCGTGTCGCAGCTGCGCGAGCACGCCCTCGATCTCCGCGTCGGTTTCGCCCAAGCCCAGCATCAGCCCGCTCTTGGTCGTCTGGTCGGGCACCAGCCGCTTGACGGCTGCGAGCAGCTCGAGGCTCAGGCGATAGTCGCCTTGAGCGCGCACGCGTGGGAACAGCCGTGGCACCGTCTCGACGTTGTGGTTGAAGACGTCGGGGCGCGCGGCCAGCACCCGTGCCAGCGCCTCGCGGTCGCCCTTGAAGTCAGGCGTCAGCACTTCGATCTGCGCTCCCGGGAGCCGAGCGCGGAGCGCCTCGATCGTGGTCGCGAACTGCGCGGCCCCTCCGTCGCGCAGATCGTCGCGAGCCACCGCAGTCAATACGACGTAGCGCAGGCCGAGGCGAGCCGCCGCTTCCGCCACGCGCGCCGGTTCGTCGGGATCGGGCGGCAGCGGCTTCGCCGTCGCCACCGAGCAGTATCCGCAGCGCCGCGTGCAAAGCTCGCCGAGCAACATGAAGGTCGCGGTCCCGCGCGAAAAGCACTCGCCCAGGTTCGGGCAGCGCGCCTCCTCGCACACCGTCGTGAGCTTCTGTTCTCGCAGCAGGACCCGCAGGGCGCGGGCTCCCGGCGCCAGCGGGCTGCCCTTCCGCGCCCACTCCGGTAATCGCGCCGGCCGCGCTGTCGCAGCCACTGGCTATGACTCGCTCGCGAGGCTACGGTGCGAGAGGAAGCCACGGGGGGCGAGCGAAGCGGGATTCACTCCCGCGAAGCGAGCGGGGGGATCGGGGGGACACGATTGCAGTGTCCCCCCGCTCGATGTCCGGAGTCCGTCGTTCACCTAGTTCCGTACGATGAACGGCTTGAATTTTTCTTCGTCGCGGAGCTTGACCTGGACGCGCTCGGCGTCGGGCCGCGCGGCGAAG
>CAYTWT010000298.1:0-2221 GCA_964442185.1 uncultured Acidobacteriota bacterium | reverse complement strand
CCCACAGGAGCTTGGACGCGGTCCTTCGAAGTGCAATCACGGGCCCCCGCGTCCACAAGCTCCCACAGGCCCCATCTCCGGTTACATCCTTCGTGTCTCGACGAACGAGTCGAAAGTTACCTTTTCAGATGGCTTGACACGGGCCTGAGAACAACTTGGGTGCACGACACCGTTGTGGAAGGCGCGCACAGAGTGCTTTTCTTTTGATTGTCTTACGGCTATAATGGCCGTAGGAGGCACTCTATGTCAGTACCCCCCAAGGTCCAGACGGCTGCAGCCGTTCTCGCGGAGCCCAGGCCGATGCGCCGCGGCTCGCTCTCGGAGCGCTACATGAAATGCGGCAAGGGAGGTTGTCCCTGCGGCGAGAAAGCCGAAGCGCGACACGGGCCGTACTTCAGCCTGACTCGGGCCGTGGGGGGTAAGACCAGCTCCAGGTACCTGACTACGCAGCAGGGGGAGATCGCTCGCCAACAAATCGAGGCGGGCCAGGAGTTCCGCACGCAGGTCGAGGACTACTGGCAGGCTTGCGAGGCGTGGGCAGATTCTGGATTGGAAGGCGCAGGGGCCGACGCGCGGAAGGCGGAAGAGGAAAAAAAGGGCTCCAAGCGGACTTCAAAGCGGAGGTCGCGGCCGAGATCGAAGCGCTCGTAGGCCCAGGCGCAGTCGACGAACTGGACTTCGAGGCGATCGAAACCGCCGCGCGGCGCCAAGTGCTGAAAGTGGCGGCCCGCGCCATCGCTCAGCGCCTGAACGCCGACCATGCCGATTACGTCGCACCGAGCTTGGCGTGCGTCGCCTGCCAAAAGCCCGCTCGCTACGCCGGGCGCCGCGACAAGACTTTCGAAACCGTGTTGGGCGAGATGACGCTCGGGCGCGCCTATTACCACTGTGAGGCCTGCGGATCGGGCTTCTGCCCACGCGACCGCGATCTCGGTCTCGTGGGCACGTCGCTTTCGCCGGCGGTTACCAGGATGGTCGGCTTGGTGGGCGCCATGGTCAGCTTCGTCGAGGGTAGCGAGCTGATGCGGGAGCTGGCTGGCGTCGCTGTGGATGCCAAGCGGGTCGAGCGCACCGCCGAAGCGCTGGGCGCCGAGATAGCCGATGACGAGCGCTGCGTGGTCGAGCCAGCGCCGCCCTCGGCGCCGACGCTGTACCTGGGCATGGACGGCACCGGCGTACCGATGCGGGTTTCAGAGCTTGTAGGCCGTGCGGGCAAGCAGCCCGACGGCTCGGCCAAGACGCGCGAGGTCAAACTCTGCACCGTCTGGACCGCCGAGGCCCGCGACGACGAAGGCACGGCCGTGCGCGACCAAGGCTCGGTCAGCTACTCGGCGGCGATCGAGAGCGCCGCCAGCTGCGACACCGACGATACGCCTTCGGAATTCGCCCAACGCGCCGACCGCGAAGCACGCCGGCGCGGGTTTGATCAGGCCGCGCGCCGCGTGGTCCTGGGCGACGGGGCCATCTGGATCTGGAACCTGGCCGACGAGCAGTTCCCCGGCGCCACCCAGATCGTCGACCTGTTCCACGCCAAGGGCCACGTCTGGGACGTGGCCAGGGCCATCTACGGCGCGGGCAGCGACCTCGGGGAACAGTGGGCCAAGCAGCGGCGCGATGAGCTCGACGAGGGCAACATCGACGCGGTCCTGGCAGCGCTACGTGTCCATGTCGCCGCCAACGACGAGGCGCGCAAGTGTCTCGACTACGTCACGCGCAACCGCGAGCGAATGCGCTACCCGGAGTTCCGGGCTGCGGGATTCTGCACCTCGACCGGCGTGGTCGAGGCAGGCTGCAAGCTGGCAATCGGGACACGCTGCAAGCGGGCTGGCATGCACTGGACGGTGGCCGGCGCCGACGCGATCATTGCCCTGCGTTGCTCCAAGCTGAGCGGCCGCTTCGAGGACTTCTGGGAACGCAGGTCAACGGCAGCCACTGGGACCGCCGCGTGACGTCATCTCACAAATCTGTCGTGCACCCGAACAACTTCGCAGGTGCCACTGAAGCCGCTGTGGCCCAGTGCTCTGGACGCCCCCGGTGACGATTTGCTATGCTCTCGCCCTACGGCGGCGTCTTCCTCGACTCGGTCGTGTCTCTGATCTGGTGGAAAAGTGCTGAAGGCGTCATCATCCGGCGCAGTTGTAGTCAAACACGACTGCGCCCGCTTGCCGGCGGGCTCCGGAGGATGACGCCATGTCGAACGATAGCAGGGGCGGTGTAGTTG
>CAYTWT010000297.1:0-56355 GCA_964442185.1 uncultured Acidobacteriota bacterium | reverse complement strand
GGCGAGCCAGTCGCCTACGACTTCCGCGAGACGGCGCCTGCCGGCGCCTCGCCGACGATGTTCCTCGAGGACGGGCGTTACGACGCCGAGCTGCATCACAACAGCCACCTCGCGGCGGGCGTGCCGGGCACTGTCGCCGGCCTGCACCTGGCCTGGAAGGAACAGGGCAAGCTGGCCTGGCGCCGCCTCGTCGAGCCCGCCATCGGCCTCGCCCGCGACGGCTTCGTGGTCAGCGACGACCTCTCCCGCGATCTCGCGGCGGCGCTGCCGGAGCTGAAGAAGCACCCTGCCTCGCTCGCCCAGTTCTCGAAGAACGGCACGCCCTATGCGATGGGGGACTTGCTGAAGCAGCCCGACCTCGCAGGCACGCTCGAGCGGATCGCCGCGAACGGCCCGCCTGGTTTCTACACCGGCGAGACGGCACTCCTGATCGAGAAGGAGATGAAAGCGAACGGCGGCCTGATCACGCGCGCCGACCTGGCGGCCTATCGGCCGCAGCGGCGCACACCGCTACGCGGCAGCTACCGGGGCTACGAAGTCCTCGGCATGCCGCCCCCCAGCTCCGGCGGCACGGCGCTGGTCCAGATGCTGAACATCCTCGAGGGGTTCGACCTCAAGACGCGGGGCTTCGGCGCGGCAGCGACGGTCCACCTGGTCGCCGAGGCGATGCGGCGCGCCTTTGCCGACCGCGCCCGCTACCTGGGGGATCCGGAGTCCAACCCGGGGATGCCGATCGCGCGGCTCATCTCCAAGGAACACGCCGCCGAACAGCGCGCGACGATCCGCGAGGATCGCGCCTCCACGTCCACGCCCGACCGCTTCGAGTGGCCGAAGGAGAGTGCCGAGACCACCCACCTGTCGGTGGCGGACAGCGAGCGCAACGCGGTGTCCCTGACCTATACGCTCGAGGACAGCTTCGGCGCCAAAATCGTGGTGCCGGGGGCCGGGTTCCTGCTCAACAACGAGATGGGCGATTTCAACGCCGGACCGGGCCTCACCGACGCTGCCGGCCTGATCGGCACCGAGCCCAACCTCGCGGCGCCCGGCAAACGCATGCTCTCCAGCATGACTCCGACGATCCTGGCCAAGGACGGGAAGCTCTTCATGCTGACCGGCAGCCCGGGCGGCCGCAGCATCATCAACACGGTCCTGCAGACCATCCTGAACGTGGTGGACCACGGCATGAACATCCAGGAGGCGATCGATGCGCCGCGCTTCCACCAGCAGTGGCTGCCGGACCGCATCCAGCACGAGCGCCTGGGCTTCTCGCCCGACACGCTGGCGCTGCTCGCGGCTCGCGGCCATACGCTGCACGCGATCGACTACGCGCAGGGCGCGGCGGAGGGGATCGTGCTGAACGCCGCGGAGGACCTGCTCGAGGGCGGTTGGGATCGCCGCGCCCCGGACGGGGCCGCCATCGGGCGCTAGAAGCTACCTTCCGGTGCACAAGGCGAAAGACGAGATCGCCGCTGGCATCTACCGGCTTTCGAGCTTCGTTCCTGAGGTCACTCCGCTCGGAATGACTTCCCGAGGTCGGGATGACGGAGTAGCCGACGGCTCGTCATGGCTGATACGGAATCAGCCATGCCTGTGATAATGTGAGCCGATGCCCAATATCACAGTCACGGTCTCCGAGCAGACGTACCGGAGGGCCCGCGTGCGCGCGGCGGAGTTGGACACTTCGGTCAGCGCGGTGGTGGCCCGGACGCTGGAGGAGTTCGCCGCCGCGGGAACGGGGGCGGAAGCGCGGAAGCGCCGCTTCGATGAGCTTCGCGCCCTGACCCCGGTCCTGTCCGCGGGCAAGCGGCTGTCGCGCGAGGATCTGTACCGCAGGCCCTCGAAGCGCAAGTGAAGTTCGTCGACACCAACATCCTTCTGTACACCATCAGCAAGGATCCGACCGAGCGCCGAAAGACCCAAATCGCGATCGCCATCCTCGATTCACCGGTCGGGGAACTCGCCCTCTCCGTTCAGGTTCTCCAGGAGTTCTACGTCCAGGCCACCAGGACCTCGCGGGAGGGCGCTCTGCCCCCGCGCCTGGCCGAGGACTACGTCGATCACTGGCAGGCCCTTCAAGTGCAGGACAACACTCTGGACCTGTTCCGAGCGGCCGTCGCTTCGTCCCGGCAATTCAAGGTCTCGTACTGGGACGCGGCCATCATCGAGGCGGCGCGGATGATGGGCTGCGACACTGTCCTGTCAGAGGATCTCAGCGACGGTCACTCGTACGGCGGAATTCGGGTGCGGAACCCATTCCGTCGGGGCTCGCCTCGAAGGCCCTAGACTGCGCGCATTCATGACTCTTTCGCCCGGTGTGCGGCTCGGACCGCATGAGACAACTGCGCCCATCGGCCCGCGGCATGGGCGAGGTGTATCGCGCGACTCGTTGAACAGGATCAGGCTCCATTCTGGTCTAACCATAATGGAGTAACCTCCGCACATGGCTGAGGTCTCGCGACTCCTCAAAATGAGTCTTCCAGTGGGTCAATCCGCGTTTTTGTGGGGACCGCGGAAAACCGGAAAGAGCACCTACCTGCGATCGCAGTTCCCGAGGAGTGTGACCTTCGACCTGCTTCAGACCGACCTGAGGTTCGAATTCGCGAAGCGACCGGCCCTGCTCCGCGAGCGTCTCATGGCCGGAGAGCCGAAGCGGCTCAAGGCTCCGGTGATTCTCGACGAGGTTCAGAAGGTTCCCCAACTGCTCGATGAAGTTCACTGGCTGATCGAGAACCGGGGCCTGAGCTTCGTGCTGTGCGGGTCGAGCGCGCGCAAGCTCAAACGGGGCGGCGGCAACCTGCTCGGCGGCAGAGCCTGGCGGTATGAGATGCGCCCGCTCGTTTCCGGGGAGGTCGCGGACTTGGACCTCTTGCGCGCGCTCAACCATGGGCTTGTTCCTGCTCACTATCTGGCGCCATCGCCCGAGCGTTCTCTCCAGGCGTATGTGGTGGACTATCTAAAGGAGGAAGTGTTCGACGAGGGGCTGACTCGGAACGTCGCCGCATTCTCGCGATTCTTCGAGGCTGTGGGCTACTCCCACGGAGAGCTCACGAGCTACGCGAACATTGCCAGGGATTGCGGTGTGGACGCCAAGACGGTCAAGGAGTACTACCAGATTCTCGTCGACACTCTGCTTGGGACTTTCGTCCTGCCCTTCAAGAAGCGGCAGGAGCGGCAGGTCATCGGGAAGGCCCCGAAGTTCTACCTCTTTGACGTGGGCGTGGCCGGCGCGCTCACGCGGCGCCGCATCGTGGAACCCCGGGGCGAGTCGTTCGGTCGCGCGCTCGAACACTTCGTTGTCATGGAAATCCTGGCCCACCGTTCCTACCGGGAACTCGGGTACGGAATCCACTTTTGGAGAACCAAGACCGGGCTTGAAGTCGACTTCGTGCTCGGGGATGGCGAAGTGGCGATCGAAGTGAAGGGGACCTCTCGCGTCGACTCGTCCGATCTTCGTTCCCTCCGCGCGTTCGTCGAAGATAATCGGCCCCGAAGAGCCCTGGTGGTCTGCAACGAAGCGTCTCCCCGGATTGTCGACGGAATCGAACTGCTTCCGTGGCGGGAGTTCCTCGGGCGTTTGTGGGACGGCAGGATAATCGCGGCATGAACCGCCAGGACATCTGCTGATGACGCTCGCCACCTGGAGCGAGAGTCACAGCACGCGCCGCGGCAGCAGCGGGTTCAGGTGCATGGTGAGGTCGTAGACGGAGCTGCCGCAGGCCGCGGCCAGATCTTCCGGCCGTGAGCCTTCTTCGGCGTCGAAGAACGACGCCACGTCTCCCACCGCCACGCGCGACTCCGCGCCGATCTCGACGATCGAATGGCTGGCGGAGACGCTGCCGATCAGGGGGTACAAGCGACCGCCGATCCGCACCCGCCCGCCTTTGGCCGCCACCCGCGGGAGACCGTCCGCGTGGCCCACCGGCAGCGTAGCCACCCACACGTCCTGCTCCGCCCGGTAGGCGCGGTTGTAACCCGCGCTGTCTCCCGCGCGGAGCTGCTTCACGTAGATCACCCGCGCCTTGAGGCTCACGGCCGGCCGGAGGTCCAGCACCGTGCCGCGGAACTCCGGCTCCGAGTACGCCCCGTAGAGGGCCATCCCCGGCCGCACCATGTCCAGAAAGGCCTCCGGACGCTGGAACAAGCCAAAGCTGGAGGCGGCGTGCCGCTTGCCGAGACGCAGGCCTTCGGCCTCGAGCGAAGCGCACAGCGACTGGAAGCGCGCGAGCTGCTCGACGTCGAAAGCCGGATCCTCCGCGAACGTCATCATCGCCCCCTCGAGCCGCACCAGGCGTCGGGCGGCCAGGTCTCGGATGAGCGGGGCCGCCTGTGTGTGCGGAACCCCCACTCGGCCGATCCCGGTATCGACGCAGACGTGGATCCCAACCGGCCTTCCGCTGCGTCCCGCGATCCGCTCCAGCACGTCGCCGATGGGGGTGTAGACCATCGGCGTGATGCCCTGGGCCACAGCCTCGGCGAGACCCGCTTCGTCGAACGGCCCCATCAGCAGGACCGGCTTCTGGATCCCGGCCGCGCGCAGGGTCAGGGCCTCGGCCAGCTTCACCACGGCGAATCCGAAGACCGGCGCCAGCGGCTCGAGCACGCGGGCCACGTTCGCCACCCCCAGGCCGTACCCGTTGTTCTTGACCACCGCCAGGACGGGCCGGGGGGCCACGCGGCGCGCGATCTCGCCCAGGTTGTGACGCAGGTTGACGGTGGAGACTTCGACCCAGGGGTCGAAGGAAGAAGCCTCGACGCTCGCCGCCCGAACGCGCGCGGCCGACACGGTTCCCAGAGCGGCGCCTGCCTGGAGAAAGGTCCGGCGTGAGAATCCCACGGCTCCTCCTCAGCTAGTGACCCGCGAGTCTAGCGTGTTCTCTGACCACCTGTTGATGACCACCTTGACGCGGGAACGCGCGCGGACGTAGTGTGTCCTCTCTTCAGAAGCGGAGGGATTGCGATGTCACCAGCAAGCCGGATCGCGCGCGCTTTGGCCGGAGTCATGCTCGCCGTTGCCGCCTCGCGCGGAGAAACGGCCGAGGCTCAGGCGCCGAACTCGCAGCCCAATCCGTATCAGACGGTTGCGGGCTGGGCGAAGATGCCCGCGGGCCGCACCTGGGGATCGACGAGCGCGGTGGAGATCGATCGCGACGGTAAGTCCATCTGGGTCGGGGAGAGATGCGGCGCCAACACCTGCGCCACCTCCGACCTTCCCGCGATCCTCAAGTTCGACGCCGACGGGAAGCTCGTCACGAGCTTTGGCGCGGGGATGTTCATGTTCCCTCACGGCATGCACGTGGACACCGAGGGAAACGTCTGGCTGACCGACCCTCGCGGAAAGGACGGCAAGGGCCACCAGGTCTTCAAGTTCTCGCCCGACGGAAAGCTCCTCCTGACCCTGGGCAAGGCCGGAGTCACCGGGGAGGGGCCGGACACGTTCAACCAGCCCTCCGACGTCGCGGTGGCTCCGAACGGCGACATCTTCGTGGCCGACGGGCACGACGAGGACTCCAACGCCCGCATCGTCAAGTTCGCGAAGGACGGGAAGTTCATCAAGGCCTGGGGCAAGAGGGGCAAGGGCCCGGGGCAGTTCGACTGCCCCCACGGCCTGGCCTTCGACTCGAAGGGCCGGCTCTTCGTGGCCGACCGCTCGAACAATCGGATCCAGATCTTCGATCGGGAGGGGAAGTTCCTCGAGGAATGGAAGCAGTTCAGCCGGCCCAGCGGGATCTACATCGACAAGAACGACGTCCTCTACGTGGCGGATTCGGAATCGAACAGCAAGCTCAACCCGGGCTACCAGCGCGGCATTCGGGTGGGCAGCGCCAAGGACGGCAAGCTCACGGCTTTCATCCCAGACCCCGAACCCGACCCGGAGAAGGTGGTGACGAGCGCGTCCGAAGGCGTGGCCGCGGACGCCCAGGGCAACATCTACGGAGCCGAGGTGGGCCCCCGGGCCCTCAAGCGCTACGTGAAGAAGTAGCCCTATTGCCCGGCGCGGGGCCAGGGAGCGCCCTGGTGCGGCGTCGGGACCGGCCCGACGCCGCGGTACACGAACTTCTGCAGGCGTTTCCCCTCGTAAGTCTCGGTGGTGTAGATGTTGCCCTTGGAGTCCGTGGCGATGCTGTGCACGCCGAAGAATTGACCGGGTTGGCGGCCGCCGTCGCCGAAGCTGGTCAGGAGCTCGAGGGTCAGGCGCTCGATGACGTAGATCTTCTCGTTCTTGCCGTCGGCGAGGTAGATGTACTTCTGCTGCGGATCCTTGGAGAAGGCAATGTCCCAGACCGACCCGTCGCCCAGGGTCCGCTTGGCGATGAAGGTCTCCTTCAGGAACTTGCCGTCCTTCGTGAAGACCTGGATGCGGTCGTTGGCCCGATCGCAGACGTAGACGAGGTTGTCGTTCGACAGCTCGGCGCAGTGCACCGGGTTCCTGAACTGCTGGGCGGGGGGCGCGTCGGGATCGTATTTCCCGAGGTCGGTGTCGTCGGGCTTGTTGCCGTAGGCGCCCCAGTAGCGCTTGAAAGCGCCCGTGTCGGCGTCGATCACCGCCACCCGCTTGTTGCCGTACCCGTCGGCCACGTAAGCCTCGTTGGCCCTCGGGTCCACGAAGATCTTGGCGACCTGCCCGAAGTTCTGCGAGTCGTGGCTGCCCGTGTTCTTGCCCTGGCGGCCGTACTGCATCAGGAACTTGCCATCCCTCGTGAACTTGACGATGTGGGCGTCCTTGGCGTCGTTGCCGCCGATCCACACGTTGCCCTTGTGGTCCACGAAGAGCCCGTGGTTCGAGGCCGGCCACTCGTAGCCCTCGCCGGGTCCGCCCCAGTGCCCGACCAGGTTGCCCGCGGGGTCGAACTCGAGGATCGGCGGGGCGGGGGCGCAGCACGTCTCGGCGGTCGGGGGGGTGGTGCCCGTGCCCATCTCGGTCCGCGGATTGAGCGTGCTCCCGCCGCGATGCACGATGAAGACGTGGTCGCGGCTGTCCACCGAGATGCCGATGGCCGAGCCCAGGAGCCAGTGGTTGGGCAGCGGCTTGGGCCAGAACGGGTCTACCTCGAACGTCGGCGCCTGCACGGCGTTCCGCGCCTGCGCGATGGCCCTGCTCTGAAGCACGCTTTGCCCAACTCCCAGCGCCAGGAGGAACCCCAGCAATGCCGCCCCGGCATGGAGACCACGTTTCTCTTTCAGACGTGCCATTCTCCCGTCCCTCCTCGCCTCGACTTGGGAAGGCGCCAGTATACACAGATGCGGGACGCCGGCGAGGGACGTTTCCCAGGGCTGGTGGAAGGTGGGCCGTGAGGGGAGGCCTGGCCGCCGCGCTCGCGATGGCCTTGATGTTCGCCCGGCCGCTCGCCTCCGTCGCCCACGAGATCGCGGCCGACGTGACCGTTCAAGCCTTCCTCAGGCCGGAAGGGGCGCGGCTGCAGCTGCTGGTACGCGTGCCCCTCGGCGCGATGCGCGATGTCGACTTTCCACGACGAGGCCCCGGGTACCTCGATCTGGCGCAGGCCGAGCCTTCGCTTCGCCATGCGGCGCGATTGTGGGTCGCCGACGCGCTCGAGGTCTTCGAGGATGAGGCTCGTCTGGGAGAGCCACGCGTCGTCTCGGTCCGGGTGTCGCTGCCCTCGGACCGGTCCTTTGCCGCCTGGGGAGACGCCCTCGCCCACGTCACGGGCCCGCCCCTGCCCGGCGGCACCGAGCTCTATTGGAACCAGGGGCTGCTCGACGTGCTGCTCGAGTATGCGATCCGATCGGAAGGATCGCGCTTCTCGATTCATCCCGCCTTCGGCCGGCTCGGGCTCCGCGTGCTCACGGTTTTGCGCTTCCTGCCCCCGGCAGGTGGGGTCCGCGCCTTCGAGTTCCCGAAGGATCCCGGGCTGGTGCGGCTGGATCCACGATGGCACCAGGCCGCCCTGCAATTCGTGACGCTGGGCTTCCTCCACATCCTGGACGGAGCCGACCACCTGCTGTTCCTGTTCTGCCTCGTGATTCCCTTCCGGCGCGTGCGCAGCCTCGTCCTGATCGTCACTTCCTTCACCGTGGCGCACTCGATCACCCTGATCGCCTCGGCCTTTGGCGGGGCCCCGACCTCCCTGTGGTTTCCCCCCCTGATCGAGACGCTGATTGCGGCCTCCATCGTCTACATGGCCCTCGAGAACATCGTCGCGCCGAGGCTGTTGCGGCGCTGGCTGATCGCCTTCGCCTTCGGCCTGGTCCACGGCTTCGGCTTCTCGTTTGCGCTCCGGGAAACCCTGCAGTTCGCGGGCTCCCACCTGCTCACGTCGCTGCTCTCCTTCAACCTCGGCGTGGAGCTGGGGCAGCTCCTCGTGCTGGCCGTGGTCGTTCCCGGCCTGGGTCTGCTGTTTCGGGTCGCGGGCCGCGAGCGAACCCTCCGCATCGTCCTGTCGGCTCTGGGGGCCCACACTGGCTGGCACTGGATGATCGAGCGTGCCGAGAGCCTCCGTCAGTTCCCCATCCGCTGGCCCTCTCTTCACGCCGCCTTGCTGGCGAGTTCGCTGCGCTGGCTGATGCTGCCGGTGGCCGCGCTGGGTCTCGTGTGGTTGTTGCGCGGGGCGCTGCTTCGGATGCGAGGCCCTTTCCACGACGACTGACCTCTAGCGCGAGGACGCGGAGCCTCATTCCGACGGGGGCCGCTTCGCCTCCTTCTCCTGAGGCAGGGCGAGGGCCACGAGCTCCGCGAGATGCCCCGGTCCGGCGACCGACAGCACGATGTACTGTCGTCCTGCGTGCATGTAGGTCATGGGGGCGGTGTTCGTGGTGGCCGGTATTTCCACGCGTGCCACCTCGCGGCCGGTCTTCTTGTCGAGGGCGTGCAGGAAGGGCTCGGCGCCCCGACCCTCGCCGTAGAAGACGAGCGACTTCGTCACCAGCAGGTTCGCATGTGTCGCCTGGCCCGTCACGGGCAAGCTCACTCCCTTCAGGGCGGGATGGTTCTTCACGCTCGCGGGCGTGTCGCCGTCCGGCACCCGCCAGAGGTGCTCCCCGGTGTTCAGATCGATGGCCACGATGCTCCCGTACGGCGGCTTGAAAAGCGGCAGGCCCTGCGGCCCGCGGATGCCCCCGGGCCCGCGGGATACGTAGTCCATGTTCGAGTTCTCTCCCCCGACCACCTTGCCCCGTTCGCTGCCCCGGATCAGCGAGAGCACGCTGTGCCCTCGTTCGGTGGCCACGTAGAGGACACCCGTCTCGGCGTCGACGGCAGCGCCGCCGGGGATGTTCGCCCCCCCGTTCGCCCCCGGCACGTTGAACGCGCCCTTGGTGCCGTCCGGGGCCGCCCACAGTGACGGGGGCAGGAAGAGCGGGCCCATGCGGTACTGGTGCGCGATCTCGAGGGCCTGTTGCTTCAGCTCCGGCGTGAAGTCGATGAGGTCGTCGTCGGTGATGCCCTGGATCTCGAAGGGCGCGGGCTTCGTGGGGAAAGGCTGGGTGGGCCACGTCTTCTCCCCCGGGGCGTCGGACTGCAGGACCTTGCGCTCCTCGATGGGCCACACCGGCTCGCCGGTCTCGCGGTTGAAGACGTAGGTAAAGCCCTGCTTGGTCACGGCGGCCACCGCGGGGATCTTCCGGCCTCCCACCGTGATGTCGACCAGATGCGGCGCGTCGGGGTTGTCGTAGTTCCAGATGTCGTGATGAACCATCTGGAAGTGCCACACCCGCTTTCCCGTCTTCACGTCGATGGCGATGAGGCTCGTCCCGTACAGGTTGGCCCCGCCCCGGTGGCCGCCGTAGTAGTCGTTCGTCGGCGTGTCGGTGGGGATGAAGACGAGGCCGCGCTCGGAATCGGCGGAGAGCGGGGCCCAGGCCGAGATGTTCCCGGTGTAGCTCCAGGAGTCGCCCTCCCAGGTGTCGTGGCCGGGCTCTCCCGGCTGGGGCAGGACGTTGAAGCGCCAGAGCATCTGTCCGGTCTTCGCGTCGTACCCGCGCACGTGGCCGGGGACGTTTTCCTTTCTTTCCGGGTAGTAGCCGCGGTCGTGCGAGTTGCCCACCACGATCACGCCGTTCACCACGATCGGGGGGGAGCTGGCCGTGATGTCTCCCGAGCTCAGGATCCCCCGGTCGGCGTCTACGGGGTAGTTGCCCATCCCGAGATGGAGGTCCACGATGCCGCCCATGCCGAAGAAGGGCAGGAGATGCCCCGTGTCCGCGTCGAGGGCGGCCAGGTAGTAGCCGGGCGTGATCACGTAGATCACGGGACGGCCCTCGACCTCGGCGTAGGCGACCCCCTTTCCATAGTTCTTGCGCGTCGAAGCCTGCCAGCGCGGGTTGTCCCTCTCCCGCCACATCCAGAGGGTCTCGCCCGTGGCGGGATCGATCGACACGACGGCGCGTCGCTGGCCGGCCACGTTGTAGAGCCGGTCGCGGACCTTGATCGGGGTGCTTCGGTAGATGAAGTCCGGCTCGGGACCATAGTTGGCCGCATACCAGCGCCAGGCCACCTCGAGCTTGCCGACGTTCTGGGCATTGACCTGGTCGAGGGGCGAATAGCGGCTGCTCCCTTCGTCCCCGCCCCAGTACCGCCACTCGCCTTTCTCGGTGCCCCTCGGCTGAGCCAGGGCGGGTGGGGCCGCGAAGGCGAGCGCAGCGGCGAGAGCGGCCGCCACGAGGGCGGGGCGGGAGTGCGCGCGTTCGGTCATGACTTCTTCCTCCAGTTGATCACGATCTTCTTGAGGGCGCTTTCGTCGCTGGGCAGCTCGGTGGGGCCGGCGGGCATTTCGTTCAGGGACAGGATGTAGGCCAGGAGGTCCACGTACTCCCGGCGCTTGAGGCTCCCCGGGTTGTTCTGGGGCATGCGGTTCAGGATCAAGTCGTAAAGGCCAAAGAGCGAAGCGCCTTCCCAGGACTTCATCACGTCGCCCCGGTAGAGATCCAGGGGGTGGCAGTCCGCACAGGACCTCTTGTAGACCTGCGTTCCCCGCTCGGCCTGCTCGACGGTGAAGACGCCGTCCCGGACGGTGCGGGAGGGCGCGTCCTGAGCGAGTGCTGGCGCCAGGGTCGAGACGAGGCCCAATACGGCGAGAACGAATCCGTGGCGGACGAGCCGACAGCGTGGCGTTACGGGCCTCCTGATCAATGGGTGGGTGTGAGGCTATCGCCTCATGGGCGGCGCTTCAAGTGCCGGCGCGCGGCCGGACCTCGACGCGAGATTGCACTTCCGCGCGACCGGATTCGTCCGATGTATGCGCGAGCCAGCGTCGGTTCGGCGAACGCACGGGCCAACTTTCGCTGAACGGCGCATCGTGATCTGTCCTCTTGACCGGAACGACGCCACGCACTACTCTGTAATGCATGGCCTGCAAGAGCGAGGTCTACACTTGGCGAGTGTCACCGGCCCTCAAGGCGAGCCTCGAGGAAGCGGCACGGGCCGAACGGCGCAGCGTCGCACAGCTTCTCGACGAGATCGTCGGGGAGCACCTCGAGGGCGCACGCCGCCAGCGTGGGAGCGGGGCAGACCGTCAACGCCGCCTCCACTCGCAGGCCGCGCGCTTCGCCGGGCGCATTTCCGGAGCTGACCCGCAGCGGGCGGAGAAGTCGCGCGAGCTGATACGGGCCCGCCTGCGGCGGGCGGCCGGTGCTCGGTAAGGCCCTGGCCGACACGGGAGCGCTGCTCGCGTACCTGGACCGCTCCGACCGCTGGCACCAGCGATGCCGGGCCGCCTTCGCAGAGCTCCGACTGCCACTCGTCACTTCCACGGCTGTCCTGACCGAGCTCTTCCACCTCGTGGGCGACCACCGGCGTGAGACGGAGATCGCCTGGGAGTTCGTGCGGTCGGGCGTCCTGTCTGTCGCTCCGCTCGCCGACCGGGACCTGCCGGACCTCATCGCCCTGATGCGCCGCTACCACGATCGACCGATGGACTTTGCGGACGCCACACTCGTTCAGATCGCAGAGCGCGAATCCCTCTCCACGATCTTCACGGTCGATCACGACGACTTCGAGACCTACCGCATCGGTGGGCGCAAGCGCTTCCGCATCCTGCCGGCCAGATGAGGGAACGGCTCAGCAGTTCGGTTCGATCCGAGCGGCGCTACTTCGGCGGGACGAGCCGCTTCAACTCCTCGAACCAGTTCAGCACGACGCTGAAGTGCGTAACCCGCATGGCCTCCTTGTCGGTCTCGGCCACGGCCGCGGTCCGCCGCAAAGCACCAGAGTGAGACCCGGCTCGAAGGCGAATCTCATTCATCAGTTGCCCGAGGCGCAAGAGGCCGCCCAGGTGGAGATACGGCCGAAGTTCGGGGAGCCGAACGACGAGTTGGGCCAAGGAGCTTCGAGTCGTTGAGGCGTTGACCAGCTTGGCTCTCAGGCGGCCTCGCGCGGACGGACGTCTCGGGCGATCTTGTCGGCCGAGGCCCGCTGAGCCGCATCGAGGTCGTATGCCGCCTGCAGGTTCATCCAGAACTCGGGGGTGGTGTCGAAGTAGCGCGCCAGCCGGAGAGCCGTGTCCGCGGTGATGCCCCGACGCCCATGAGCGATCTCGCTCACCCGCGTCACGGGCACGCGAAGGTCCCGACCCAGGCGGTTGAGACTGATTCCCAGCGGCTTCAGGAGGTCCTCGCTCAAAATCTCCCCGGGATGGACCGGAGGCAGCCGGCGTCGGTTCTTGCGCATCCTCATTTCTCCGTCAGTGATAGTCCACCACCTCGACGTGGTGGGCGTCGCCGTCCTTCCACACGAAGCAGATCCGATACTGGTCGTTGATCCGGACGCTGTGTTGCCCCTTCCGGTTTCCCGCGAGCGCCTTCAATCGATTGCCCGGAAAGGCGCGAAGGTCCTCGAGCTTGGCCGCGGCATTGAGCTGCGCCAACACAGCTCCTCGGCTCGCCTGGATTGAAGAAGCGGAGGCGATTATACGGCCGCGAACCGCGAAGAGCCGGGGTGTCAGGTCACATGCTCTCGCCCTCGCGCCAGCCCCGTCACAGCCAGTCCCAAGGAATGGCCCGCACTCGCTTCGTGAGCTGCTGCGGCTCTGAGCAGCGGCACACGAGGAGGCCCCGCCGCGCCCGCCCCTTGAACTCGTCGAGAAACGTCTCGAGGTGCCGCGCGTCGGAGGGACGCGGGCGGGCCGTCCATTTGACCTCGATCGGGACGTCCTCGCGCGGCGTCTCCCAGACGAAGTCCGCTTCCACCCCGTAAGTGGTACGCCAGAAACCTACGCGGTGGCCGCGGCCCGAGTAGGCGGCCCGGGCGATCAGCTCCTGCGCCACGAGATGCTCGAGGAGCGGACCCCCTAGCTCGTCCGGAACGCGGCTCGGCAGAGCCATCTCCGCGGCCGCATTCCGGACCCCGACGTCGAAGAAGTAGAAGCGCGGCGTCGTCAGCAGGCGCTTGCGGGTGCGGCCCCGGTAGGGCGTCATCCAATGCCCGATGAAGGTGTCAACCAGCACCTGGTAGTAGGTCTTGAGAGTGCTTGCGGGAACGCCGCTCTCCTGTGACAGCCGAGCCACGTTGACCTGCCGGCCAGATTCCACCGCCGCCAGCCGGAGGAAGACCGCGAACGGCCCGAGATCTCTCACGAGGGCTTCGCGCCGGATCTCCTCCTCGAGGTAGTGTTCCGTGTAGGCGGCGAGCGTGGCCTCTGCGGTCAGTGCACCCTCTGCGCGGATTCCGGGGAGACAACCGAACCGCAGAAGGCGCGAGAGGGTCTGGGCGGGGAAGGGCGGCGGGACGCCTTCCGGTCGGCGGGGGGCGGGCAGGGCACGCTCCCCGGCCCGGGTCTCAGCCACCTCCCAGCCACAGACCGGGTAGAGCCGATAGGAGTGGCTGCGTCCAGGCAGCAGGTTCGCGGAGCGCGCCCGCAGCCGGCGGGCCGAGCTCCCGGTGAGATGGAACTGCCAGCGTCGGGGGTACGCGTCGTAGAGCCCCTGCACTTCGTCGAGCAGCGCCGGCACCTTCTGGATCTCGTCCACCACGATCACGCCCACGGAGCGAGGAAGCGCTCGGACCTCCCGGGCGAACGCGCCGGGCTCGGTCTCGAAGCGGCGGCGCTCGGCGGATGCCTGCAGGTCGTAGAAGCGGGTCTGCGGACCGGCCAGCAGATGTCGAAGCAGCTGTGTCTTGCCGGTTTGCCGCGCCCCGAACAGGAGGCGCACCTTGTGGCGCGACAGCGGCCCCGACAGGGCTCGTTCGAGAAGGCGCCTGCAGTACATCTCGATGTTGATTATACTTGAGAATCAACATGTCGTCGTCGAGGGTGGCCCGCGAACCTCGAATCGGCTGCGGAGGCTACGGTACGGACGGCAGGCGGGGAGTTCCGTGTGTGAAGCCCGGGTGGTTCAAGGAGGCGAGGATGCGGGTCTCGCGGTGCAGCTTCGTGTCGCGGGCGCGGTAGACCTCGCCCATGCCCCCGGCGCCCAGCCCCGAGACGACCTCGTAGGGGCCCACGCGTGTTCCGGCTGAGAGCATGACGGCCCGCCTGGATTGAAGAGACTGGCGCGATTATACGGCCGCGGGCCGCCTGCCAAATGAGGTGGGCTACTTCGGTGGGACGAGCCGGTTCAGCTCCTCGAACCAGTTGAGGACGACGTTCACGTGTGTGGTGGGCGGGTCTTCCGTTCGGATTGGATCATGACGAAGTGCTGGCCGTCCGAAAAGACGTCGTACCAAACGTCCTCTTAGGAATCCTCGAAGAGCCGACGGCCCCGAGAAACACGGAGGGCAATTCCCGGGCTCACTTCGACGACCAGCGTCGGCGGGTTCGAACCCTCGAGCGGAGCCCGGTAGAAGAGTTCCTTCCCACTCCGCGCGCAGACGGGGTCCCAGCATGACGGCCCGTCTGAGCTGAGGAAGCTCGCACGATCATACGCTGCGAGCGTGGTCGAGGCTCCAGGACGATCTGGTCAGGGCTTCCGAGCTTTTCTCGGCGGGGCTGGGCGCTCGCTGGCTGCCTTGAGCCGTCGATCGAAGGTCAGCAACAAGCCATCGAAGCGCAGTGCAACCCACAGATAGGAAGCGTCGTACGTCGACAGGCCGCGTGCCAGGGCCAGTTCGACGACCTCGACCTGGTTCACGTCTACGTAAACCACGGCGAGGGCCAGCGCCAACCCCAGTCCCGCCTGGATCGCTGCGCCCTTCCCCGGATGCTTCAGGATCTTCTTGCGTGCGATGCTGGCGAGCTCGAAGGGCAGCAAGGCGGGGGCCTTGAGCTGGGCGCCCTGCAACAAGCGCGCGGCCGTCGCCGCCCCCGCCTCACCGAACGCGAGCGCGCCGACGAAGCACGCATCCGGGACTCTAACGCGCGTCGCGGTCCTCCCGAACCATCGCGGTCGATTCGCTGGGAGTCGTGAGGCCGAGCGCGCGCACGCGCCGGTACAGGTCGGTGGGGGAAAGGCGCTCCGCGAGCGCCGCTTGCTCGAAGATCAAGAGCAGCTCCTGCTGGAGCGACCGCCGGTTGCGCCTCGCTCGCTCCCGCAACCCGCGGGCGACACGGTCGGGGACTTGCTTCACGGACACACTGCTTGACATGGCACCTCCAGAATGCAGCTATTATGGAGCCATTGCGTGTCGAGCCGCGAGTCGAGCGCTATCGCCCGGACCGCACGAGCCAGGCCGAAGTCGAGCAGCTTGACGCGGCCGTCGGGAGTCAGGCGGATGTTCGCGGGCTTGAGGTCCCGGTGTAGCACGCCCTTCTCGTGCGCCGCTTCGAGCGCCAGCGCGATCTCCTGAGCGACGGCCATCGCCTCGCGGATCGGCAACGGCCCCCGACGCAGGCGGTCGGCGAGGCTCTCGCCCTCGACCAGCTCCATGACCAGGACCGGCACGCCGCCGTCGGACTCCTCGAGCCCATGGAGCGTGGCAATGCCGGGGTGGTTGAGCGAGGCGAGGATGCGGGCTTCCTGCTTCAAGCGCGCGAGGCGCTCAGGCTGGCGCGACAACTCCTCGGGCAGCGTCTTGAGCGCGACCTCGCGGTGCAGCTTCGTGTCGCGAGCGCGGTAAACCTCGCCCATGCCCCCGGCGCCGAGCCAGGACACGACCTCGTAGTGGCCCACACGCGTTCCGGCCGAGAGCATGACGGCCCGCCTGGAATGTGGATCGGCGGCTTGCCGAGCCAGCTTGTCGCGACGTCCTTGCTGACTTCAACGAGCCTGCGGGCCGGACCCTGAAGGAGGTGCTAGAGGCCAGCGGCGTGTCCGCGCGAACCTACCTCCGATTGATCATCTTCGCCGACGGCCGTGGCATGGGCGCGTGCAGCAACAAGGGGACCCTCGCCGTCATGGAGACGGGCAGCCGGGTCGTCTTCATCTGCCCGCTCGCGTTCGTCGAGGCCGTGCGCGGCGCCCCCGAGCATGCCGAGGCGACGCTGATCCACGAGATGCTTCACAGCCTTGGCCTCGGGGAGAATCCTCCGGGGTCAAGGGAGATCACGGCCCGCGTGATGGCCCGCTGCGCCTCGCCGCAGCTCAGGGCGTCCGCGGCGCGAGCTCCACGACCATGACCTCGATGGGACCCGGGCCGTCATTCAGGTCGCCGTGCTTCTCCCCGGGCGGATCGGCCGAGAGCCAGTAGGCCTTCCCGGTTTCCCAGACCACGGTCCGCGACTCGCCCGACTCCTTCACGATCCGGAGCGTGCCGCCCGCGAGGGCGACGATGACGCGGCCGTTCTCGTGCCGGTGCAGGCTGAGCGGCTGGCCGGGGACGATGACGCTCTTCCACACGCGGACCGATTCGTTCTCGAACTGAGGGACGCGCCGGGTCGCGGACGGCGCGGCCTGGGGGTAGGCCGAGCCGCCCAGACCCAGGGCCACGACGACGAGCCAGGCGATCTTGTGTTTCGACATCGGACCTCCTCAAGGACCGGCTCTGGGATCAGGGCTCCATGGGGAATGACATTGGTGAGTTGACGACGCGGGGGATTCTACTGCAAGGAAGGAAGCCCCCATGGTAATCTCCCGGCCGCCATCTTCAGTAGTCGTGCCAACGCCGATTCGACAACGAGGAGGCCGAGTATGCGACCAGTCGCGTCCGGGGTCGTCTGCCTTTTTCTGATCCTTGGAGCCACCTCAGTGCGAGCGCAGGACCCGAAGGGGACCGCGCCCTTCAAGCTCGGGTCCTTCGAGCACCAGGGGCGGCCGCTCCTGGGTCTCGTGAGGGCCGATCAGACCGTCGTCGATATCGCAGCCGCGAACGCCGCGATCGAGAAGAGCCACCCGGCCTGGGCGAAGTTGAAGCCACCCGCCGACATGAAGGACCTGATCGCCCGCTACGAGACGGGTGGGCTCAAGGAGCGTCTGCACGCCCTCGCCGCCGAGCCTGCGCTGGCGCACGCACCCTACCTTCATGCTCTCGGCGCGCTCAAGATCCGGCCGCCCATCCAGTATCCCGAGACCATGCTCAACGCGGCCGTGAACTACTCGGAGCACGACGCGGAGATGCAGCGCCGGGAGGCGGCGCCCTCCCCCGCGCCGGCGAGCCTGCCGCGTTCGGCCCCTGGCATCTGGGAACGGCGGCCCGACGACACCCGCCAGAACCCGTACCTCTTCCTGAAATCCCCCACGGCGGTGATTGCCGACGGGGAAAAGGTTCTCATCCCGCCGGGCCGCGACCAGACCGACTGGGAGTGTGAGTTGCTGCTCGTCGTCGGTCGCCGCGCGAGCCACGTGCCCCTGGAGCGGGCGGCCGACTACGTCTTCGGGTATTCGCTCGAGAACGACGTCTCGGACCGTGGCGGCCGGGGCGACGCGCGCCTCGGCTCCGACTGGCTCGTGGGAAAGTCCCACGATACCTTCGCGCCGCAAGGCCCCTTCATCGTTCCCAAGGAGTTCGTCAAGGACCCGCAGAAGCTCGGCATCCAGTTCAGCCTCTCGGGTACGATGATGCAGGACTCGAACACAGAGCGCATGATCCACAGCGTCTACGAGCTGCTCCAGTACGCGTCCAACGTACTGACCTTGAAGCCCGGCGACGTGATCTCTACGGGAAGCCCCGCGGGTGTTGGCTCCGCCCGCAACCCGCCCATCTACATGAAGCCCGGCGACGTCGCGGCCTGCACGATCGAAGGCATCGGCACCCTGACCAATCCCGTCGCGTCGGCCGAGCCGGGCCGATAGTTTCGAAAGGCTTCTCGCCCGCGGGGCCTTCAGGCCGCCTTCGCCCGCACCCCCAGGACCTTGCCGAAGACGTCGGTGGCCCGCTTCATCTCGTCGAGGGTCCCGATCGAGATGCGGACGTGGCTCTTTTCGAAGGGCGGGAAGTCGCGGGCCACGAGCACGCCCTGGGCGCGGCAGGCCTCCCGGAACTCCCGCACCGGCCGCTTGATGTCGACGAACAGGAAGTTGGTCTGCGAATCGGTGGAGGCGAAACCGGCCTTCGCGAACCAGTCGCTGCTGTACTTTCGCGCCGCGGTGTTGCGAGCACTCTCGGCGTCGAGGCGCGCCTGATCGCGGATCGAAGCCGTCGCCGCCAGGATGCCCATGATGTTGAGGGCATTGGAGCCCTCCCAGCTCTCGAGCTGCCGGATCGTGTCCGGGTGGCCGAGGGCGTAGCCGACACGCATCCCCGCCATGCCGTGGGCTTTGGAGAAGGTGCGGGCCACGATTACCTTCGGGTCCTTGACCGCCGCACCGACCTGGGTCCGGTGGGAGGGGTCGGTCACGTAGTCGTGGTAGGCCTCGTCGATGAGGATGGTGGTGTCGGGCGAGCTGGTGCGGATCTGATCGATCCAGGCGCTCACCGCGTCGCCGCCGTGGAGGTGGGCGGTGGGGTTGTTGGGGTTGTTCAGGAAGACCAGCCCCGCGCCCTTGGCCGCCTCGGCCATGGCCCCGAGGTCGAGCTTGAGGTCCTTGTCGAGGGGAATCGCACGCACGGGCGTGCCGATGAGGTCGGCGTAGCCCGCGCACTCTTCGTAGGTCAACTGGCCGGCCACCAGGGCCTGGGTGGGCGACGTGAACCGCTGCACGGCCGCGCGGAGGATCTGGGTGGAGCCACAACCGCTGACCACGTTTTCGGGCTTGACCCCGAACTTCAAGGCGATGGCTTCGTGGAGCTCGCCCACGCGCCGGAAGGCATAGCGGCCCGCTGGCCCGCCCTCGCCGAGGGCCGCGCGCAGCGCGTCGAGGACCGCGGCGCCGGGGCCCAGGGGGTTCTCGTTGTTGTGCAGCAGGAGCGGCTTCCCGGGGACGGAGGGCTGGACCTGCAGCAGCTCCGCTCCCATCCCGCCCCGGGCCCCGAGCACGAAGGCCCCGCCCAGGCCCAGGGTCTTGACGAATCCGCGGCGGGTGAATGCAGCCTCTTCTCGCAGCATGGTCGTCCTCACTTCCCCGCCGGGCCGGCCGCGGGAGCGGCGCTTCGAGTTCCGAGCACCGAGGCAAAAACGGCGTTCGCGCGCTTCATCTCGTCCAGGGTGCCGCAGGAGATCCGGGCGCAGGTCTTTTCGAGGGGTGGGAAATCTCGGCCCACGCGGACTCCTTGCTTCGCACAGGCCTCCTTGAAGTCACGGGCCGGGCGCCCGATGTCCACGAAAACGAAGTTGGTCTGCGAGTCCATGACCTTGTAGCCGAGGCCCTGCAGGTGACGGGTCGTCAACTGCCGCACCTCCACGTTCCGGGCGCGCTCGGCCTCGATGTGGGCGGGATCGTCGAGGGAGGCCACCGCGGCGGCCACGGCCAGCGAGTTCTGGTTGAAGGTGATGGCCCAGCGGCCGAAGGCCTCGATGGTGCGGGTCTGGCCGACGGCGTAGCCCACCCGGAGGCCGGCCATGCCGTAGGCCTTCGAGAGCGTGCGGGTGATGAACACGTTCGGGTGTTCGAGGGCCAGGGGCATCGCCGTGGCGTAGCCAGGTTCGGTGACGTACTCGTGGTAGGCCTCGTCGATGAGGATGGCCGTATCCGGCGACTCGCGCTTCACCCGGGCCACGAACTCCGCCACCGCCCGGGCGGAGTGGACGGTGCCCGTGGGATTGTTCGGGTTGCACAAGAACACGAGGCCCGCGTGGCGAGCGGCCTGAGCCATCTTGTCGAGGTCGAGCCGGCCCCCGCTGTCCACGGGGATGCGCCGAACCCCCACCCCGAGCTGCTCAGCCATCTTCTCGGGCTGCTCGAAGGACGGGGAGGCCGTGACCAGATGCCGCGAGGAGGAGGTGAAGAGGCGCACCGCCGTGCACAGCAACTCCCAGGAGCCCGAGCCCAGGGCGACGTTCTCGGGCCTCACCGACAGGCGCCGCGCGATGCTGTCGCGCAGGTCGGCCATGGAGGGCCGCGCGTTCGTGGGGTATCGGCCCGCGTCCTTGAAGGCCCGCACCAGGGCCTCCATGGCCGCGGGGCCGGGCCCGAGCGGGTTCTCGTTACTGTCGATTCTGATCTCGGCCAGGTCCGGGGCGGCGTCAAGGTCGGCCTCGGCCACCGCCGCCTCCCGCCCGCGCGCGGCGACCAGGGCGGGAGACACGAGGGCGGCCTCGAAGGCTCCCAGCGGGTTCAAGAACGAACGGCGGGAAAGCGGCATGGCCTTTCTCCTCCCGGCTTTTGTAGCTCTGCGCAGCGCATCCTATATGAAGATGTCGGACTCCGCCTACACCAAGGAGGGAAGGGACGCGGGGACGTTGTTGAGCACGGACAATGGCCCCACCCGCGTGGCAGATGATCCACCGGATCTCTGTGTCCCGGGGGGCGAGGTGGGGCGGTTGCAAGACGGCCTCGTCCGACCCCATGATGCCCGCGTGAGGTGGGAGCCCCTCCAGGGAGCTATCGTTCCCCTGGTCACGCCGTTCGAGGACGGAGCGGCGCTCGACCTGAAGCCCCTCGGCGGCGTTGTGGACTTCGTGGTCCGGGAAGGGGCCGATGCCCTCATGCCCACCGCCCTCAGCGGCGAAGGCCCGCTGCTCGACGAGGCGGAAACGATCGCCGTGTGGGAAGAGGTTTTCGCCGTCGCCGCCGCGCGCCTTCCGGTGATCCCGGCGATCGTCTCCTTCACCACCCGCCGCGCGGTCGCCCTGGCACGAGAAGCCGAGCGGCTGGGGGCGCGCGCCATCATGCTGGCGCCCCTCGTCCCCGAGCTCTACGCGGGCCGGTCCGAGAAGGACGTGATCGGCTTCTACTCGGAGGTGGCTGCGGCCACGACCCTTCCCATCATCCTCTTCAACTACCCTTCGCTCACGGGGGTGGACCTCGTGCCGCCGCTCGTCGCGCGGCTGTCCGCCATCGGCTCCGTGCGCGCCATCAAGGACAGCACCGCCGACAGCCGGCGGGTGCACGCGATCCAGCGGCTGGCCGGCGACGGCTTCCAGGTGGTGTGCGGGTCCCCCAACGCGGCCCTCGAGTCGCTGGCCCTCGGCTGCCGAGCCTGGATCACCGGGCTGATGAACGTGGTGCCGCGTTCGGCCCGCCAGCTGCTCCGCGCGGTGCACGTGGCCCGCGACCTGGAACTCGCCCGGCGCATCTACTTCGAGCAGATCCTGCCCCTGGTCGACGTCATGGCTGCCACGCACAATCCCACGGGCACCCTGAAGGCCGGCCTGTTCGCGCGCGGGGTCGCGGTGGGCGCACCGCGCCGGCCGGGACAGCCGGTGGACGCCACGGAGCAAGCGTGGATCGCGCGGCTCGTGGCGGAGATCGCAAGAGCGGAAGTCGAGACGGACAAGGCGCTCGAAGTCCGATCGGCGGGCGGCTCCCGCTAACGGCGGTCCGCCATGCCCTGCCTCGACTCGTACCGCACCCTCCCCCCGACGATGGTGTAGTCCACGGAGGTCGTGCGTATCTGGTCGTCGGGTACGGTCAGGAGGTCCTTCGAGAGCACGGTGACGTCGGCGAGGCGTCCCGGCGAGAGCGTGCCTTTGACGCTCTCCTCGAAGGCTGCGTAGGCGTTGTTGGCCGTGTACGAGCGCAACGCCTGCTCCCGGCTCAGCCGCTGTTCCGCAGCGAAAACCGACCCGTCGGGCAGCCTTCTCGTCACCGAGCAGTCGAAGCTGGCGACCGGATCGATCTCCTCCACCGGCGGGTCGGTCCCGTTTGTGACCACTGCCCCCGACCGCATGAGGCTGAGGAAGAGGTAACCGCGCTCCCGGGTGCGAGCCTCGCCCAGCCGGCTCACCACCCAGGGGCCGTCGGAACAGGCGAAGATGCCCTGCACCGAAGGGATCACCCCCTCGCGGGCGAAGCGCGGCAGGTCGTCAGGATGGATCACCTGGGCGTGCTCGATGCGCCAGCGCAGGTCCTTCCGGTCGGGGCGGGACTTCGCGGCCTCGGCGTACAGGTCGAGCAGGACTCGAACCGCCCGGTCGCCGATGCCCTGGATGGCCATCTGGTAGTCGTGGGCGATGGCAAGCTCAGCCGAACGGCGGATCTCCTCCACGGGAGTCACGTTCAGCCCAAGGCTCCGGGGCAGGTCGGCATAGGGCTCGAGCAGCCACCCGCCGTGGGTGCCGAGGGCGCCGTCTAGCACTTTTTCGCCGATCGCGCGCACGCTGAGATAGCCCTGTGCATGGCCTACCATCCGATACCGTGCGAGCTTCTCCTGCATCACCGCGGCCGTCTCCTCGACGGACAGGTAGAGGCGGATCTCGAGGCCGCCCTCGTCCGCCACTTTGCGGATCAGGTCGATCTCTTCGAAGGATGCGCCCATGTCCTGAAAGCTCGTGATGCCGTGGGCGAGGGCGGCCTTGGAGGCGAGGCGGACGTGCTCGCGCCGCTCCCGCTCGATCGCCTCGGCGGGCCGCTCGGCATGCCACTTCGCCAGCGCCCGTCGTGCCGGCTCCGCCGCAGCTTCGCGCAGCATTCCCGTGGGCCGGCCCTCACGGTCGCGGACGATCTCGCCCCCGGCGGGGTTCCTCGTATCCCGCGTGATGGACGCGAGCTCCAGCGTCCGAGCGTTGACGAAGACCCCGTGGCCGCTGGTGTGGCTCAGGAAGACGGGATTCCGCGGGCTCTTCGCGCTCAGGGTGAAGTGTGTGGGGAAACCCTCGAAGCTCCCGGCAGGGCGGCTATCCCATTTCTCCTGGTGCCACCCGCGGCCCACGATCCAGTCGCCCGGCCGGGCTTTCGCCGCGGCCTCGCCCACTTGGTCCACGATTTCGTCCCAGCCATGGGCGTGGCGGAGGTCCAACTCCATGAGCGAAGCACCGAAGCTCAGGAAGTGGCCGTGGCCTTCGATGAGGCCGGGCACGGCCAGCCGCCCGTGAAGATCGATGACCCGCGTGGCGGCCGAGACGTGGGCAAGGACGCTCGCGTTCGTGCCCAGGGCGAGGATGGTCTCGCCCTTCGCCGCGAGGGCCTCCACCACCGGGTTCGTGGGATCCATCGTGACGATCCTGCCGTTCTCGAGTACGAGGTCGGCGGGGACGAGCACCGCCGGCTTCGGACCCGCGCACCCAGAGGCCAAGGCGACGAGGCCGGCGCCGGTGGCGGCTCGCATCGCCCTGACGCCGATGCGGGTCACCGCGCCTTGGTTCCGAGGGCTGTGGCTTCGTACACGAGCCGGCCTCCGACGATCGTGAAGAGAGCCCGGGCTCGTAGCAACGCCTGCGGGTCGTTCTTTGCGGCCTCGACGAGGTTGGTGTCGAAGACGGCCAAATCCGCGAGTTTGCCTGGGCTGATCGTGCCCTTCAGGTCCTCCTCGAACGACGCCCACGCGGGGGCTCGGGTGTAGGCGTCGATCGCTTCTTCGATGCTGAGCCTCTGGTCGGAGAACCAGCCCTCCTTCGGTTCGCCCTTCAGGGTCTGCCTGGTGACTGCGGCGTAGAGACCGTACACGGGGCTCAGGAAGTAACGGGCGGCGTTGGTGCCGGGGCTGTCGCTGCCGAAGACCAGCACCGCTCCCGCGTCCTTCAGCTTGCGGAACGCGTAGGCGCCCCGGCTCCGCTCCTTTCCGATGCGCTCCTCCATCCACCGCATGTCGTCGGACACATGATACGGGTTGACCTCAGCCACGAGCTTCAGCTTGCCGAAGCGGGCGAAGTCGTCGCCCTGCACCACCTGGGCGTGGATAACCCGCCAGCGGTGGTCGGCGTCGACCAGGCGGTGCGCGGTCAGGACCTTCTCGTAGACGTCGAGCAGGATGCGAACACCCTTGTCGCCGATGGCGTGGACGTGAGGCGGCAGCCCCGTGTCCACCGCCTGCTCGAGAAGTTTCTCCAGGTTGCCCGGACCAAAGTCCGTGTAGCGTTGGGCCCGCGTCATCATCATGGCCGCGCCCTCGCTGCCCTCGGGGAACATGATGTGGCGCGGATAGCCCTTGTTGCCGGGATCGTGGTCGTAGGCTTCGAAGAACATCGCGCCGCTCGACCCCATGATCCCGTCGACCCAGGCCTTGTAGCCGATGAACTTCAGCCAGTCGTCGCCCAGGCCCCGCGAGATTCCGAGGCCGGCCACGTGGGGAACCTCCCACAGCTGCGGGCGCAGCATGATGCGGGCGGTCAGCTCGCCCCGGCGCTTGAGCTCCTGGTACGCGACGAGCTGCGGCGCCGTGGTCAGGTCCTGCATGGTGGTGACGCCACCCTCGCGCGCCTCCTTCAGCACGGCGCGGACCTGGGTGAGGCGCTGCGCAAAGGGGGTGGGCGGAATCACCTGTCGGATGAGGTCGGCCGCCGCCCCCTTCAGGACCCCGGTCAGACGCCCACTCGCGTCGCGCCCGATCTCGGCCCCCGCGGGCACCGGCGTCGCCTCGGTGATGCCGGCCGCGGCCAGGGCCACCGAATTGGCGAAGTAAGCGCTCCGGTCGAAACGATTGACGAAGACGGGATGCTCGGGGGTGACCGGATCCACGTAGGCGCGGTCGGGCATGAAGGGCCCGGCGGCCCCCGCACTCGAGGCCGGCTGTCCTGCCGAGCCCGCCGCCCACTGCTCGTAGGCGCCCCAGTCGCCGCGTGTGATCCAGCTCCCCTTCGGGAGACGCTCGGCCGCGCCCTTGATCCGCTCGATGAAGGAAGCTTTCTCGTGCACGTCGAGAAGGTTGGCGCCGGTGAGAAGGGCGCCCGTGCCGTCGATGTGCACGTGGGCATCGTTGAACCCCGGGCTCACGAACTGCCCATGCAGGTCGAGGACCCGAGTCTTGGGCCCCGCTCGTCGCCGCAGCTCGGCCGAGGTGCCCACGGCCGCGATACGGTCGCCGCTCACCGCCACCGCCTCCGCCCACGGGCGCGCCGGATCGACGGTGTAGACCTTGCCGTTCACGAGCAGCAGGTCGATGGACGGGGTCTCCGCCGCGCGGACGGAGCCTGCCGCCAGCACCGCACTGGCCAGGATCAGCGACGTACGTGTGCGCTTCATGACTTGCTCCAGTGGTTGGCCGGCGGGGTCGCTATCGCTGTCGGAAGCCCTCGAGCGCACCCAGGATCAGGTTGTAGGCTGCCTGGCGCGATCGTCCGTCCGGATCCTTGTCGCCCGACGGCGTCGAGGCGACGCCGAAGGCGGCCGCTTTCTCGTGCTTGAACATCTGGGTGAGGGCGGCGCCCAGCTCCAGGCTCGTGGGCCCGTCCGGGACGGTGAGGGGATGGCCGGGCACTTCCCTGGGGTCGAGCACGTCCATATCGACGTGCACGTAGATGAGGTCCGAGAGGCCGGCCAGCCGTTCCATCTGACGATCGATCTTCTCCGACCGCGAGCGGATATCGGCGACCGAGACGAACGCGAGCTCCGAGCGGTCGAGCAGGTCCTGCTCGAGCGGGTCGGTGTCACGCACTCCGCCCAGCACGATGTGCTTTTCCGATAGAGCCGGATCCAGGCCCGACTTGAGCCGAAGGCGGGTGAGGCAGCGTCCGGCGGAGATGGCCACGGGCATCCCGCCTAGCATGCCGCTCAGGGTCGTCTCCGGCGTGTTGAAATCGGCGTGGGCATCGATGAACACGAGGCCGACCCGCAGCGGCCGCGACGTGGGCCCCGAATGCTGGAGCCCGCCCAGCATGCCCATGATGGAGCTGCAGTTTGCAAGAAGCCCGACCGGGAGGTGTCCTTCCTTGCGGTCGGCGGCGACGGCTCGGGCCAGACGCCCGTTGGCCAGGCCGAGACGATTCCATTCCCCGTATTCCTTCTGTTCCTCCGCGGACAAGGCGACGTTCGAGGGCGCCTTCACCCGAAAGCCCTGACCCTCGAGGAGTCTCTGCAGGCCTCCCTTTTCGAGGTAGTCGGGGACGTCGGACAGATCGGGCAGGTTGCGCTCGCCACGGTACGGCATCTTGACGAGCGAGACCGGCTTCGACACCTGCGCCAGCCCGGTTGTCGCGGGGCAAAGCAGCCCAAGGAGGAGCAAGCCGTACCAGGTTCTCATCGCATCGTCTCCGTTCTGGAGGTCAGTGTGGCGGGAGTATACCTGTGAGCGGAGGCGCGGGGCCGCCCCGCCAGTCCTATAATGGCATCGCTTCCCAATGGCCGAACACCCGCTGTCGCGACGGTCCTTCGTGGAGACGAGCCTCGGGCTCACCGCCGCCGCACCGTTTCTCGGCGCGCCAACCCCGGGGCAAGAAAAGCAGAAGCGCCGAGCGCCGCTGAAGGAGCCCGGCCCGATGCTGCCGCCGGTGCCCGCGATTCTCCTCACCGTGAACGGCATGGCCGGCGATCCCGACGAGATCTCCGTGGTCTGGAGCTTCGTGATCAACGGCAAGCCGCCCCAGATCGGGATCGCCCCGGGCCACGAGCACCTGGCCGAGCGTCTGATCCGAGAGCACCGCGAGTTCGTGCTCAACGTGCCGGTGGTATCCATGGTGGAGGCTTTCGACAAGGTGGACTTCGCCTCGACCAAGGTCGGCGACAAGTTCGCTCTCACCGGCTGGACCCGCGGACGTGCGATGAAGGTGCAGGCGCCCAGCATCGAGGAGTCGCCCATCCAGATCGAGTGTCGGGTGTTCACGGCGGTCGACGTGCCCCCCTCGCGCACGCTGTTCCTCGCCGACGTGGTGGCGACGAGCGTGCACGACGGGGTCTGCGACGCGGAGGGCCGGCTCCGAGTGGAGGCGGTGCCGTTCTTCGGGATGACGGCGGGCAGTGGTGAGTTCTACACGATGGGGCGCCGGGTCGGCCACATCGGCCAGGGCGTGGGCCGTCGCGACATCAAGTACTGACTTCCCCGAGCCGCCATCCTGAAAGTGCCCATCTCGTTTGACCGGGGATGGGGCTGTCGTATGCATGACGTCCGCGGCGGGCTTGGCGGCAGGAAAGGCATCGAGTGGGACGATTCACGCAGCTCTTTCCCCAGCGCCATCCGATCATCGGCGTGATCCACCTGCCGCCCCTGCCCGGCTACCCGAGCTCTCCCGGTCTCGATGCGGTGATCGAGAAGGCGCTTCGGGACCAGGAGGCCCTGGAGGCGGGCGGGGCCTCTGGCATCCTCGTCGAGAACGAAGAGGACCGGCCGCATCGGGTGGAGGCCCGTCCCGAAACCATCGCGGCCATGACCCGAGTGGCCCGCGAGCTGGTCAGCGCCGCGCGACGTGCCCGGGTGGGGGTCGAGATCCTGCTCAACGACCCCATGGCTTCTCTGGCCGTGGCCGCCATGAGCGGTGCCGTCTTCGTTCGGACCGACTACTTCGTCGACCCCATGGAACGGCCGGAGCACGGGGGGGCGATGAAGATCGATCCGGCGGGACTGCTGGCGTATCGCGACGAACTGCGCGCGCACAGCGTCTTGATCCTCGCGGACATCCAGGTGAAGTACGCGCGCCTGCTGGAGGCGCGCAGCCTTGGGGAGTCGGCGCGGTTGGCCGCCCAGCATCGAGCCGATGCAATCATCGTGACCGGCTCGGTGACCGGCGAGGCGCCGAGCGCTCTCGATATCGAGGCTGCGAAGGCGGGCGCTTCCGGCTGCCCGGTGCTCATCGGCAGCGGCCTCGACGCCGCGAACGCCCGGGCGCTCCTGCGCCGGGCCGACGGGGCGATCGTGGGGACCAGCCTCAAGACGGGCGACCACGTGGATCCCGCGAAGCTGGGGAGGCTCGTGGCCGAGGCCCGCGCCCTGGACGCGTAGGGTGAGGATCACCGGAGTCGGCGACTGCGGCGTCGACCGCTACCTGAATCTCGACTGCGACAGGCCGGGCGGGATCAGCCTCAACTTCGCGGTCAACGCGAGGCACTTGTTCCCGGCCACTGACGCCGTCGGGGTCGTCACGGCCCTAGGCACCGACCCCGAGTCCCGCCTGGTGCGCCGCGCCATCGAGAGCTTCGGCCTGGACGCCTGCCTGATCGAGCGGGAGGGTGCGACCTCGATCCAATACATCGACCGCGAGCCCTCGGGGGAAAAGATCTTCGTGCGCTACGAGCGAGGGGTGCTGGGCGACTATCGGCTGGGTGCGCGCGAGCGGGCGGTGATCGCGCACAGCGACGTGCTCATGGCCGTGGTCTATGCCCAGATCGAGGGACTTTTCGATTCGGTGATGAGCTCCCCCTCCCCAGGCCTGCGTGCGGTCGACTTCGGCGACATGGACGGCCTCACGGGAGGCGCGGACCTGGTAGAGGAGTACGTCGATCGCTTTCACGTGGGCTTCTTCGGCCTCGGCCCCCGCGACGGCGCCCTGATCGACCACCTGGAGCATGTGGCTCGGGCGCACCGCCGGCTCTTCGTCGTGACCATCGCCGCGGAAGGAAGCCTGGCCCTGAGCCAGGATCCGCGGCTCACCTGCCAGGCCGTGCCGGTGCCACAGGTGGTGGACACGACGGGCGCTGGCGATACCTTCGCTGCGGGGTTCCTCCTCGAGTACTGCCGCTCACGCAACGTCGCCGCAAGCCTTGCCGGCGGTGCCCGACACGCGGCGGAGGCAGTGCAGCAGGTCGGCGCGTTCCCCTGGCCGGACGAGGCACGATGACGAACGGCCCTGACCCTGCGCTGCGCCGCAAGCTGGGACCGGCCGCCGTGCTCGCGGTGGTGGTGGGCGACATGCTGGGCTCGGGCGTGTTCTTCACCCCGGGCGAACTCGCAGCGGTGGCGCAGGCTCCGTGGCAGGTCTTCTTCTTCTGGGGTCTTTGCGGGCTGATCACGCTCTGCGGCGCCCTCACCCTGGCCGAGCTCACCGTTCTTCTGCCCCGCGCGGGCGCGAGCTACCACATCATCCGGGAGGGCTTCGGACCGTTCTGGGCCTTCGTCAAGATCTGGATCGAGCTGTGGGTCAGCGGCCCTGGATCCGTGGCGGGCGTGGCCATCCTGTTCGGCGAGTTCGCGGCGCGAGGGCTCGACCTCGCCCTTTCGCCGACGGCCTTCGGGACGCTGGCAATTCTCGGCTTCGCGGCCATCAATCTGGCCGGCATCGAGTGGGGAGCGCGCACCCAGATCGTGCTCACGGTCATCAAGGTCGTGGGCCTCGTCGCCCTCGTGGCGGGTGCGCTTTTTCTCGCGGCTCCGGCGCCGACCGAACGCGGAGCGGAGACGGCGGACGGCGGGGGCCTCTTCGGCTTCATGCGCCTGGTGGGTCTGGGGGTGGCCGTGGTGCTCTACACCTACGACGGCTGGGTGGACGTCACCCACGTGGCGGGCGAGATCAGGGAGCCGAAGCGAAACCTGCCCTTGGGCCTCGGCTTCGGGGTCGCCGGCATCACGCTCTTCTACCTCTTGATCAACTTCGCCTACCTCCGGGTGGTGCCGCTTCTGGCGATGCGCGAGGAGCCCACGACCGTCGCAGCCCGCGTAGCCCACGCGGCCTTCGGCCCCGAGGCCGGCGCGGCCCTGAACGTCGTCATCATGGTCTCCATCCTCGGGGCCATGGGCGGGCTCGTGATGACCCTCCCCCGGCTCTACTACGCCGCGGCCGCCCGCTACGAAGAAGCGGGGAGTGCCGCTCGCTCGACCCCATTCTTCCGAGCGCTCTCCCTGGTCTCGCGCCGCAGCGCCGTGCCCTATGGCTCGATCCTGTTCTCCGCGGCGCTGGCCCTTGCGGCCCTCTTCTTCTTCGGGAGCTTCCGGCGCATCGCCACGTTCTTCGTCGTGCCTGTTCACGTGGTGAACATCCTGATGGTGGCCTCGATCTTCCGGCTGCGGCCGCGAACGGCTCCGGGCGAGGCCGACTACCGGACTCCGGGATACCCGATCGTCCCGCTGGTCTACATCCTCGTGCTGTCGCTGTTCCTGGTGAGCGCCCTCATCTTCGAGCCCCACGACACGCTGGTGGGTGTGGCTCTGACCGCCACTGCGCTTCCGGCATACTGGTGGATCCACAGCAGGAGGCCAGCGTGACGGGATACGGCGTGCGCACGGCTTACGGGACACTGGAGCGGGTGCTCATGCACCGCCCGGGCCGCGAGCTTCAAGTGGTGACTCCGCAGACCCTCCGTGAGTTCAACTTCGCCCGGCCCGTCGACGGGGTGAGGTTCGTGGCCGACTACGCCGCCATGCAGGGGCTTCTCGAGAGCCACGGGGTCGAGGTCCTCCTGCTGCGCGAACTCCTTGCCGGGGACGACGACGCCCGGGGCTACATGGACCATCGTCCCAACCTGACCTACACACGCGATCTCGCCGCCGTCTTTTCCCGGGGGGCCGTCCTGATGCGGCCGCACCTCAAGGGGCGCTGGGGCGACGAGCAGATGATGGGCAGGGCTTTCCGGCGCCTGGGGGTGCCCATCCTGGGCGCAATCGAGGCCCCCGGTTTCCTGGAGGGGGGCGGGGTCACACTCATCGGCGACGACACCGCGGTGGTGTCTTTGTGCGATCGCGCCAACGAAGAAGGCGGCCGTGCGTTGCGCGACCTCGTGCTCGGGAAGGACGTGAAGTTCTTCCTCGAAGTGCCGCTGCCCTTCGGCCACATCCACATCGATGGCATCTTCATGGTGCTCGATGAGAAGCTCTGCTTGATCCACGAGGAGTCGCTCGGGGTTTTCCCCTGCCGGCTGTACGAGGCGGGCCGGTCCGAGCCCCGGCACGTCATGTTCGCGGAGTTCCTCGACGAGAGAGGCTTCACCTGCCTCTCCATCGACGACGACGAGCGCTTGGCCGGCCACCTCAACGTGGTGATCACCGAAAGGTCCCGGCGTGCGGTGGGCTTCGCGCAGGCGACCCGCGTGAAGGCCGAGATGGCGCGCCACGGCATGAGTCTCGCGACCTTCCCCGCGGTGGAGCTCTTCATGGGCAACGGCGGCGCCCATTGCATGACCTGCCCGCTGCGAGTGCGCTGATCCAAGCCATGCGCGGCGAGGGAGATCTTCGCCGAAGCGGGCTGCCCCGCGCCGCCCATGATCACCACGAGGCAGCCGGCGGCGGTCGGGTTCAAGGTGCTAGAACGTCTGGGCCTTGAGCGAGAAGACCGACTCCAGCTCCGGGTTGCGGTCCTTGCCCAGCACGCGGTCCGCGACGTACTCCCCGACGACCGGCCCGTGCTTGTAGCCGTGGCCGGAGCCGCCGCCCACGAGCCAGACGTTCTCGAGCGCCGGGTGCCGGTCGATGATGAAGTGTTCGTCCACGCTCATCTCGAGTTGGCAGACCCGGCTCTCCACCAGCGGTTGGCCCGAAAGCATCGGGAAGCGGAGCCCAAGGTAGTCGCGCGCTCGCTTCACCTGGTAGGCCGAGACGATCCGCTCGTCAGTGTCGGGATCGAAGGCCGTCAGCTCACCCACCGGGCAGACTTTGAAGCCGCGATGGTCGATGCTGGGGAAGCCGTAGTAGCCGGAGCTCACGCCTTCCTCGGAGTAGTTCGGGAAGTTCGGATAGCTGAAGCGATCGTCACCCGCAGGCGTGCCGAAGAAGAAGACGTCGCGCCGAGGCGTGAACAGCTTCTTCTGCATGACATCGGGGAACACCTTGGGCAGCCAGGGCCCGCAAGCGAAGACGTAGCTCGACGCGGCGAGCGATGCGCCGCCGGACAAGGCCACATCGAGCAGCCGCGAGCCAGACCGACGGCCGAGTTGGGCGCGGGCGATGCGGAACCGCCCGCCCTTCTTCTGAAACGCGTCGGAGACGGCCATGCAGCCTTCGCGAGCTTTGAGCACGCCCGTGGTCGGCTCGAAGAGCGCCACGCCGATCCCCTCGGCGTTCATCTGCGGGTAGCGCCGCCTCACCTCGTCGTGGGAGAGCGTCTCGTTCGGGACCTTGTACTTGTCGAGCACCGCCTTGGTCAGCTTCAGGCTGTCGTTCCATTCCGGCGCGAGCAAGAGGCGACCGGTCTCGAAGAGAAGTCGCCTGCCCCACTCCTCCTCCCGGGCCTGCCAACGGCCGAAGGCATCCAGCACCCAACGCGTGTACAGCTCGCGGTCCTCGTAGCCGGCGCGGATCTGACGCGTCTCGCCCCCTGAGCTCGCCCGCGAGTTCCCGGGCCCGTAGGCGTCGACCAGCGTCACCGAGGCGCCTCGCTCGCGCAGGGCGAGAGCCGTCCATCCGCCGAACGCGCCCGCTCCGATGACGACGACCTCAGGGCTCGTCTCCGCGCGTACCCGTGAGGAGACGGCGAGGGCCCCTGCTTGCACGCCGGCTGCCTTGAGAAAGCCGCGCCTGTCGATCTGGCGCATCGACCTACGCCCGCCCGCGCGAGCGTCTTGCCCGTCCGGCCCAGCAAGCTCTTCGATTGATGCCGCTCGCCCCTTTCACCGTGGGCCTCCTCGCGTAGCACCCGCGTCCGCTTGCGGCGCTTCGTAGACCAGCTTGCCGCCCACGATGGTGGCGACGATCCGGCCTCGCAGCAGCTTCCCCGGGTCGGTCGCTCCGACCACCAGCGGGTCCGTGTCCATCACCGTGACGTCCGCCCAGCGGCCGGGAGCGAGGACGCCCGACTCCTTCTCCCAGAAAGCCGCGTACGCGTTCCAGGTCGTGTACCCGCGCACCGCCTCCTCCGGACTGAGGCGCTGCTCCGGATGCCAGCCTCCGGCGGGCTCCTGCTGCTTGTCGCGCCGCGTGATCGCGGCGTGCAGACCATAGAAGATGTCGTGATCGGAGCCGGTCAAGTCGGAGTTGAGGGCGAGGCGCACCCCCGCTTTGCGCAGTGTGCGCCAGGCGTAGGCTCCCTTGACCCGCACCGGGCCCAGCCGAGCCTCGGCCCAGGTCTTGTCCTCGACGCAGTGCGGGGGCTCCATCGAGGCGATGACGCCGAGACGGGCGAAGCGTGGCACGTCGTCGGGATGCACCACCTGGGCGTGCTCGATACGGTGGCGGAGCCCCAGCGCTTCCGGGGCCTTGGCCAGCACCGATTCGATGAAGTCCAGGGTCTCACGGTTGCCGGCATCGCCGATGGCGTGGATGGCCACCTGGAAGCCGGCCTTCATCAGGTCGGCGACGAGTTTCTTGTCGAAGCCGTATTGATCGCCGCTCACGCCGCGCTGGCCCGGGCCGTCCGAGTAGTCCTCGAGCAGCCGCGCGCCACGGGAACCCAGCGCCCCGTCGTAGTAGGCCTTCACCGCCCGTGTCACCAGCATGCGGTCGTTCGTCTTGTCGGGGCCGCGGGCCAACCACTTCCGGCACAGCTCCTCTTCGCGGGCCGACAGCATCGCGTACACTCGCACGGGGAGCTGCCCTTCGGTTTCCAGCGCTTCGAAAGCCCGCATCTGCTCGGCGCTCGCGCCTGCTTCGTGGATCGCGACGTAGCCGCCCTTCGCCATGATCCTCAGCCCGGCGAGAACGTACGACTTGAACTGCTCTTGGGTCGGCGGGGGCAGGGCCGAGGAAAGCAGCGGCACGGCGCGGTTGAGGAAGATTCCCGTGGGGTTGCCGTTCGCGTTCTTCCGGATCTCACCGCCCTCGGGGGATTTGGTTTGGGCGGTGATGGAAGCCCGATCGAGAGCCAAGCGGTTGCCCCAAGCCGCGAAGCCGTGAAGGCTCGCCAGATAGACGGGGTGATCGGGGACCTGCTCGCTCAGCAGGCGCAGATCGGGATAGCGGTTGGCCCAAGCGCCTTCGTCCCAGCCGCGGCCCACGATCCATTGGCCCTTCGGGACGCCGCGCGCGCGCGCCGCGACCCGCGCCACCGCCTCCTCTTCCGTCTTCACGTCCACCAGGTCCACCCGGCTCGCCGCTTCCCCCAATTCGGCGATGTGCGTGTGGGAGTCCACCAGACCCGGAAGCACCGTGGCGCCGTGCAGGTCGAGGACCCGCGTGGCGCCGCCGCGCTGAGCTTCGGCATCGCGCGTCGTTCCGACGAAGACGATCTTGCCGTCGCGGATCGCGACCGCTTCGGCGTCGGGCCGGAACCCCGCCGGCGTGCGCGGCGCGTTGGTCGCAGGCGTCCCGTCGTCGCCGGGCTCATCCCAGGCGAAGGTGTAGACGCGCCCGTTCAGCAGAAGCAGGTCGGCCGAGGGCGACGCATGCGCCACGCCCGCGAGCACCGCAGCCGCGACGAGTCCCCAGGCCAACATCGGTCGTCGCCCCTGGAAGTAGGGTTTCACAGCGTCTCCTTCGAAGTCCTGAGGCGGGATTCTATGCCCTGTCAGTCCGCGGCGGGAAGGTCCTCTCGTGGAAGAGTTTCACAAGAGGCTCAAGGCGCTTGGTATCCTTGGCCGCGTGGACCAGAGCGACCAAGACGTTGCGAGACTGATAATCCAACGTTGCAAGGACGCAGCAGCGCCTCTGACAGAAATTGGACTCTTCAGCATAATAGCATTAGAATCAATGGCTTGATTGTCGCAATTCCATCGGCACGACAGTTGCTATATGGGAGGCTGAAGAGGGGATCGCACGCCTCGGGGCAACCTGGGTGTTCTTGCGGTGCCTTCCGGGATTCGCGGCAGGGTTTGGAGGGAGTCCTGTCGAGGGATCTCGGGAACGCTCGGCCAAGCGGCCGATCGGGGCGACCGCAGAAAGCTCAGCGCTGTCCGGAGTCGCGACCCCTCTTTGCCTTTCCCCTTATCCATCCATTACTGGCCGCTAGTCCTCGAGGACCGCGGCGGCCCGGTCATAGTCCTCGGGCCTCACGTGGATCAGGTAGCCGTAGCCACCCCGACCGTCGGTCACGCCGCTCGAGGAGAACACGTTGATGGCGGCCTCGGCCAGCTTGCGGTGGATCCCGGCAAAGGCGCCCAGCTTGTCATCGCCCGTGATCAGAAAGGCGCGCTGCGGGCCCGTCGGAGACAGCCCGGCGCTCGAGATCGCCTTGACGAACAGCGCGGCGTCCGAGGGGAACAGCACGAGTTGGGTGGCCTCGCCGCCGAGTGGAATCGCGTTGAACGCCAGCAGGTCGACGCCCTGCTCGGCCAGCAGCGAGAGCAGGCGGCATGCCTCGCCCGGCTTGTCTCGCACCATCACGTAGTAGTAGTCGGAGCGGCGGATGCGGGCGGACATGGGGCCCTCCCTGAACGCGCTCAGGGTAGCACGCTGCCGCGGCTTTCAGCATCGGAAGCTCTCCCGACACGGTGAACCATAGAAGTGGGTCCCGTGTTTGCCGGCATCGGGGATGTGGTCGGCCCGACTCAGCCCTCCTGGCTGGGCTGGGGGCCACGCGGCGGCGGACAGGCGTCCAGCCACGCCTGCTCCGCCTCGCTGAACACCCGTGACCGCGTGAGAAACCGCACGCCCAGCGGCGCCTCGAGCGAGAAGCCGCCTCCCCGCCCGGGGACGACGTCGATCAGCAGCTGGGTGTGCTGCCAATACTCGTACTGCTGCGCCCCGATGTAGAACGGCGTCCCCGCGATCTCGCCCAGATGCACGTCGCGCTGGCCCACCCTGAACTCGTGGCGGGGGTAGCACATCGGCGAGCTTCCGTCGCAGCATCCGCCCGATTGGTGGAACATCAGCGGTCCGTGTTCAGCCTGGAGCGCGCGCACCACCTCCTGGGCTGCGTCCGTGATCGCGACCCGCGGAACGCCCAGTGAAAGCGTCTCCTCCATCAGCGTGTCAGAAGAACCCCAGCTTCTTCGGGCTGTAGCTCACCAGCATGTTCTTGGTCTGCTGGTAGTGATCCATCATCATCTTGTGGTTCTCGCGGCCGATGCCTGACTGCTTGTAGCCGCCGAAGGCCGCGTGCGCCGGGTAGGCGTGAAAGCAGTTCGTCCACACCCGGCCGGCCTTGATGCCGCGCCCCATGCGGTAACAGGTGTTGGCGTCGCGACTCCAGACGCCGGCGCCGAGCCCGTACAGCGTGTCGTTGGCGATCGATAGCGCATCGTCGAAGTCCTTGAAGCGAGTGACCGAGAGCACCGGCCCGAAGATCTCCTCCTGGAAGATGCGCATGCGGTTGTGGCCCTCGAAGACCGTCGGCTGGACGTAGTAGCCGTCCTTCAGCTCGCCGGGATGGACGCGGCGCGCGCCGCCGGTCAGGACCCGGGCGCCTTCCTTCTTGCCGATGTCGAGATAGCTCAGGATCTTCTCGAGCTGGTCGTTGGACGCCTGGGCGCCGATCATCGTGCCCGCCTCGAGCGGGTTGCCTTCGACCACCTGCTTCACCCGCGCGACCGCCCGCTCCATGAACTTGTCGTAGATCGACTCCTGCACCAGCGCCCGCGAGGGGCAGGTGCAGACCTCGCCCTGGTTCAGGGCGAACATGGTGAAGCCCTCCAGCGCCTTGTCGAAGAAATCGTCGTCGGCCTCCATGACGTCGGCGAAGAAGACGTTGGGCGACTTGCCCCCCAACTCGAGCGTCACCGGGATCAGGTTCTCGGAGGCGTACTGCATGATCAGCCGGCCGGTCGTCGTCTCCCCGGTGAAGGCGATCTTCGCGATCCGCGGGCTGGACGCCAGCGGCTTGCCCGCCTCGGCGCCGAAGCCTTGGACCACGTTGACCACACCGGGCGGCAGGATGTCGGCGACCAGCTCCATGAAGGCCATGAGCGAAACCGGCGTCTGCTCGGCGGGCTTGATCACCACGCAATTGCCCGCGGCCAGCGCGGGGGCCAGCTTCCACACCGCCATCAGCAGCGGGAAGTTCCACGGGATGATCTGCCCGACGACACCGAGTGGCTCGTGGAAGTGATAGGCGATCGTGTCGTGGTCGATCTCCGAGATGCCGCCTTCCTGCGCCCGCACGGCGCCGGCGAAGTAGCGGAAATGGTCCACGGCCAGCGGCATGTCGGCGTGTGTCGTCTCGCGGATCGGCTTGCCGTTGTCGATGGTCTCGATGAAGGCGAGCGTGTCGAGGTTGGCCTCGAGGCGATCGGCGAGCTTGTTGAGGACGTTCGCGCGGTGCGCGGGCGAGGCCGTGCCCCAGCTGGGAGCGGCCGCGTGGGCGGCGTCGAGGGCCTTCTCGACGTCCTCGTGCGTCGAGCGAGCGACCTCGCACAGTGGCTGGCCGGTGATCGGCGTCGGGTTCGTGAAGTACTGCCCGCGAACCGGCGCAACCTGCCCTCCCCCGATCCAGTTCTCGTAGCGGCCCCGGATCGGGACCGACGGCGTGAATCCGGCGGCGAGCCTGGGGAGTGTGGCGTTTGCGGACGGCTTGACAACGGTGCTCATGCGAGATTCCCTCCTGGGGGGCGCCTGGCCCCCGACCGGTCCGACGAACAGGAAACGCGCGGCTGTCGCCTCGGCAGCGGCGACCTGGCCGTCTGAGTCATGCGCAGTATCCGCCGTTCGCTCGGGCTTGCCAAGAGCTTTCTAGCCGCCACGGCGCTCTCGAAGGCTCAGCCCTTCGCGAGCACGCCCTCGAGCGGCGGCCGCCTGAGGCGCCAGGTCGTGGTTTGCTCGTAGGCGTAGGCGAATGAAAGAAGCCGCGCTTCGTCGAAAGCCCGGCCGAAGAGCTGTAGCCCGACCGGCATGCCATCGGGGGTGAAGCCGCACGGGATGGAGAGCGCGGGGGCCCCCGTGAGGTTGCCCAGGTTGACGGTGCCGTACTCGAACCACATCTGCTCGCGCCCCTCGAGCTTCGGGGCCTCGCCTACCCTTGGGGTCAGAGTTGGGTCGGTCGGGCACACGAGGACATCGGCTCGCTCCAGCGCAGTGTCGAGTTCGCGTTGGAGCTGCCCGCGCAGCCGCTGTGCCTTCACGTAGTCGGTGGCCATGTAGAACCGGCCACTCGTGGCGTACATCCGCACCGCAGGGTCGATGAGGGCCCGGCGCTCCGGCCGGCGCAGGTTCTCCTCGTGATAGACGGCCGCCTCCGAGCCAACCAGGACCTCGCAGGCGATGTTCATGGCAGGCACGCTCGGAAGCTGGGCAGAGGTGCGCCCCGCGCCCAACGACTCGAGATGCGCGAGAGCCCGGTCGAAGACCACGCGCACCTCGGGCTCGAGCGGGGAGAGAAGCTCGGGAGCCACGGCGAAGCTCCGGCCGGAGAGCGAGTCGCCTCCACCCAGAGCGGCGGAATAGTCGGCTACGGTCTCGCGCGCGCTCGAGCCGTCCTTCGCGTCGAAGCCCGCGATGACCTGCAGCAGCCGCGCCGTGTCGCCCACGCTGCGCGCCATGGGCCCCGCGTGGTCGAGGGTCCAGGCAAGGGGAGTGACCCCGTAGCGGCTGACCCGGCCATAGGTCGGCTTCAGACCCACCACCCCGCAGCGCGCGGCGGGGTTGCGGATGGATCCTCCGGTGTCCGTCCCCAGGCTCAAAGGGGTGAGGCCGGCAGCCAGCGCGGCCCCGCTGCCGCTCGACGAGCCGCCGGGATCGCGCGTCAAGTCCCAGGGATTACGAGCGGGCCCGAAGCCCGATTCCGTGCCGCTGCCCGTGGCGAACTCGAGGAGGTTGAGCTTGCCCAGCATCACCCCGCCCGCTTCCTCGAGGCGGGCCACCGCGGTGGCCGTCTCGTCGGGCACGTGGCTCGCACCCAGCTTGGAGCCGTGGGTGGTGCGGATGCCGCGAGTGGCGAAGATGTCCTTGGGCGCGAAGGGCACGCCGTCGAGGCTCGAGAGCGGCGCGCCCTTCTGGTAACGGACTGTCGCCGCGCGGGCCTGGCCAAGTGCCCGCTCGGCCGTGAGCGTGATGTAGCTTCCGATTTTTGGGTCGAGAGCCGCGATCCGCGCGAGGTGAGCCTCGAGGGCGTCCACGGGGGAAAATCGCCTGGAGCGATAGGCAACAGCGAGCTCGGCGGCGGTCGAGTAGACGATTTCGGCGGCGCTCAACGTTCGCTCCGCGCTTGGAATACGACGGGGAGGTCGAGCCTCTCGTCCAGGACCAGCGGTCGGAGCTTCGCCCGGGTCTCGAGGATCGCACCCGTCGCGTAGGCCTCCGCGCGGTCGATCTCGTCCGGAGTGACCCCGAGACCCGCGCTCTCGTTCAGCGCACGCAGCGTCGCGCCCAGGGAGCGGCTGGCCTCGGGCACGGGCACCTTCGCAGGCGCCTGGGCCTCGGTGGTCGCCGAGCCCGCTACTCCGGCCGCCGCCCCGGCCAGGGACCCCATGAAGCGTCGCCGCCCTCGCAAGCGCATGCTGCCTCCGTTTGGACGGGACCCTAGCCCCGGCGGCGCTCGCCGTCAACCGCGCCACGCTGCGTTCGGTGACCCCCTTGACGCTCAAGACCCAGCATGGCTTGGTCGTACGCCTTCGGCGCCATCGGCGGGAAGCCCCGACTCGATCGCGCGCCACAGCTCTCGCACCATCCGCTTCTGCATGATCATGGCGAAGGCTTGCGCCGGACACTTCAGCGCGGCAATTCCCAGAACTCGCCGACCAGACCCACCGATGAAAGCAGGGCCTGCGTCTCGTCGCGCGTGCGCGGACGCCACGCAGGTTGCCGCGGGTCCGAATACCAGGCCACCGCGAGCCGCCACACCTGCGGGAGGCCGAGGACCGCACCGCGGTCGGCGCGGTTCCGGAGCAGCCAGCGGTCGAGATGCTCTTCCGACCGGAAGAGTGAGATGTTCGCTCAGGTGAAGCCGATGTCGTCGTACCAGCGCCGCGCCGGCAGGAGGAAGTGAACGATGCCGGGATCGCTGGCGCCCGCGCTCGGATCGGCGTGCATCGTCATTGCTTCCCGACAATCGGTGCACGACGCCTCGATCCGCACGGGCTCGCTTGCCAGCGCGGCGATGCCGAGCATGTCCCACGCGCAGTTCGCCCACCACGACGCGCGCGACCCGATGACGCGGTACGGCGTGGGCGATGCGGCGAATGGACCGGCCATCCAGATCTCACCACTCTTCGGATGCACGAGGACGGTCTTGCCGATCTTGAGCGCGCCCAGCATCCGCTTCACGGAGTTTTCGTCGGTCCGCCAGTGTTCGGCGATCTCGCAGGCCGTCGGCGGTAGGCTGTGCGAGAACAGCCAGTCGTAGACGAACACGCGGAGAGCCACCGCGTCGAGGGCCGATCGTGGGTCAACCGTCATTGGCAACGTTCCATGCTTTGCGTGCCGCGCTGCGCATCGCCAGTGGCTGTCTTGATATTTCGAGTCTGCAAGAGTATCCTTCATATTGCATTAGTCGGCCGTTGCTTGGCGTTTCGGAAGGAGCCGCCCACGGTGGGTAGCTTTCGTTTTGTGAGCGCGCAGGTCACGTCGCTGCTAGGCAAAGGCTTAGGAGGCCTGAACGTTCATGATCGAAGGCACTGTCAAGTGGTTCAACGAGTCCAAGGGTTTCGGTTTTCTCTCTCGCGAAGGTGGTCCTGACGTTTTCGTTCACCACTCCGAGATCCGCGCGGAAGGTTTCCGCACCCTCAACGAAGGTGACAAGGTCCAGTTCGAGATCACGGAGAGCCCCAAGGGACCCCGTGCCGCGAACGTGACCCTCAGCCGCTAGACTCCGCGAATCGCACCATCCGAAACGCCCGGGCCCGCAAGGTCCCGGGCTTTTTCTGGTTCAGGGCCCCGCCTCTGGCGGGCTCGCGATCACATCGGCGGGCTCAAGGCCCAAGGGTCGCGGTTGACTCCGCCGGTGAGCATCCACTAGGGTCGGAGCATGAGCGCCCCACCCCTGATCGGCGTAACCGCCGGCAACGACCCGCAGCGCCCTGAGACCTACATTCTCCGTTGGGACTACCTGCGCAGCGTGGAGCTGGCCGGCGGCATTCCCGTCGTCCTCGCCCCCTCGGGGCCCGCCCTCCACCCGGGCTGCCTCGATCGCCTCGACGGCCTGATCGTCTCGGGTGGGGCCGATATCTCGCCGGAGATCTACGGCCAGGCGCCGCACGCCAGCGTGAAGCGGGCCCACCTCGAGCGCGACGAGTTCGAGATGCTGCTGCTGCGTGCGGCCTTCCAGCGCGACCTGCCCGTGCTGGGGATCTGCCGGGGCTGTCAGATGCTCAACGTGGCCCGCGGCGGGACGCTGCTCCAAGACGTGCCGAGCCTGATCGGCACCTCGGTGTCCCACGACGACCCGGACCGGCCCCGCGTCCAGATCGCCCACCGCGTCGAGCTGGTGCCGGGGACGCGGCTCGCGCGGCTGCTGGGCCCGGGCGAGCTGGAGGTCAACAGCTTCCATCACCAGGCGGTCGATCGGCTGGGCGACGAGCTGGTCCGCACCGCCTCCGCGCCCGACGGCGTGGTCGAGGGCATCGAGCTGCCAGGCGCCGCCTTCACGCTCGGCGTGCAGTGGCACCCCGAGGCGTTCTGGCGCGAGCCGACCCGTTTCGGCGGGTTGTTCCAGGGCCTGGTGGAGGCCGCCGCCGTCTACCGGCACGAGGGCGTCCCGCCGACCCTCGCCTCTCGCTGAACCTTCCGCCTGGACCCCGGAACTTCTGCTGGATCCGCTCCAGGGGGGGACCCCGCTAGACTGGTTCATTCCGCAGGCAGTCTCGAGCCCTCATTTGAAGACGCTCCCCTATTGACACGGTACGCCAACTAGTGCTTAATGCACCGTAGGTTGTCTACTTTTACTTAAAGTGAATTCTCGGCAGGCTCCCTCCGCCATGACCGAAACGGTTCAATCCGCGGCTGCAAGACGAGAAGAGCGACTCGCCCTGCTGATGCCCGTCAAAGTCCGCACACACGCGCGCAACGGGGACGTCTGCGAGGAAGAGGGGCTGATGCAGGATGTGTGCTCGGGGGGCATGGCCTTCCGCGCCAAGATGCCGCTCCGCAAGGGCCAGGTCGTCCACCTTTCGGCGCCGGTGCCCAGGACCATGCGCGACTATGGCAAAGATTCGGGGGCCTACCAGGTCTACGCCATCGTGCGGAACATCCTGGTGGACGACGACGGCTGCCGAGTGGGAGTGATGTTCTTCGGCCGGGAGCCTCCGCGGGGCTACGAACGCAACCCGCGGGCTCGCTTTCTGTTGCCCACGGACATCGAGGCCAACCCGGGCGCGCCAGAGCGCAAGGTCCCGACGAGCTCCGTGCCTTCGATCGACTTCGAGGGGAAAAGGAACCACGAGCGCTACGACACGGTCGTGGAACTCGAGCTCCTTTACGTCGACGAGTGGGGCGCGCTGCTCGACCGGGAGCGGACGGTGGCCGAGAACCTGAGCCTGGGCGGCGCGCGTGTCCTGACGACGCATCGATTCGCTGTGGGCAGTGTCATCCAGCTGCGCGAGGTGGGCGGCAGCTTCGAGGGGCGCGCCCTGATCGTCGGCAGCCATGTCGGCCCGAAGCAGCTGCGCAGACTCAACCTGAAGTTCCTCGATGGCCGTCGCCCCGTGCACCTGCTACCGCAGCATTGAAACGGACCGCGCACCTGCGTGCGCACCTGCTCCGAGCGCATCGCGGATTCCCTTCCAAGGCGTTCGGGACGTTCGTTATCGTATAATAATCGGACGAATAGACGTCGTGTTATCGTATAGTGGCGTGGACAGGGACAGCACCGGGGCGTTATTAGGAGCACCTTGGAACATATGGGACGGCCGCTGAGTCTCCTGGTGGTCGGCGGCTCCGGTCCTGACGTTCAGCGGCTCGACTCGGCCTTGAACGAGAGCGGTTACGCAACGCGCTTCGTCGTCGCGGAGGACGAGGCCGACGTGCTCCTCAACGTTTCCCGGGACCCTTGCGATCTCATCGTCGCCCAACGCACCTGGGGGAGGCTTCCCGCCCGGCGTCTTCTCGAGCTCCTCCGCACGCGGAGGATCGACGTGCCGGTGATCGTGTTGTCGGACGAGCACACCGAGGAAGAGCTGGTGGAGGTCATGCGGGCGGGCGCCCGCGACTGCCTCGGGACGCACGCCCTCGGCCGGCTCGGCGGCTGTGTCGAGCGCGAGCTTCGGGAAGCCGGGGAACGTCGCGCCGCCGCGCCGCGGCGGGACGCGGAGCCCGAGGACGGCTACCGCCCGCTCGTCGAGGAGATCCCCGCCCTGATCTACGTGGCCTGGGCCGACGAGCTGGGTAGCCGCGCGTACCTCGGGCCGCAGCTCGAGGCCATGACCGGCTTCACGCCTGTGGAGTGGCTCGCCGAGCCCGACGCCTGGGCCCGGCGCATCCACCCCGAGGACACGGAGCGGGTGCTTCGCGAGTTCCAGCGAAGCTGCGCCAGCGACCAGACCTTTCTCTCCGAATACCGCGTCCATTGTCGCGACGACCACGTCGCCTGGTGGCACGACCAGGGTCGCGTGGTCCGGGACGCAGAGGGTCGCGCGAAGTTCGTGCGCGGCTTCGTACAGGACGTCACCGAGCAGAAGCTGGCGGCGGAGACGATCCGGCGCATGCGCTTCTACGACCTGCTCACCGGGCTCCCGAACCAGCTCCTGCTGCACGATCGGCTGGGCCAGGCGCTCGCCGAGAGCAGCCGCGACGGCAGGCCCCTCGCCCTGCTGATCCTGGCCCTGGACCACTTCCGGGAGATCAACAACACCCTGGGCCATCACAACGGCGACTTGATCATCCGCGAGCTCGGGCAGCGGCTGGGGGACGTGCTCGGAGAGCCGGAACGGGTCGCCCGGCTGCGCGGCGACGAGTTCGGAGTGCTGCTGCCGGGATCGGACGTGGCCCTGGCTCGGCACATCGGCGACAAACTCCGGGGCGCGCTCGAGCGGCCCTTCATGGTCCAGAACCTGCCCATCGAGGTCGGAGCGAGCGTCGGCATCGCGGCCGCCCCCGAGCACGGCCAACAGGCCGAGATCCTCCTGCGCCGGGCCGACCTCGCGATGCAGGCGGCGAAACGGCTGGCCAGCGGTTGCGTCGTCTACTCGGCCGAGTGCGACCCCTACGACCCGAGCCGCCTCGCGCTGCTCGGCGAGCTGCGACGTGCCATCGAGGGAGACCAGCTGTTCCTCTCCTACCAACCGAAGGTGAACGTAGCGACGGGGAGCGTGGTGGGCGCCGAGGCGCTTCTGCGATGGCGTCACCCCAGGCGGGGGCTGGTGCAGCCCGGGGATTTCATCCCCCTGGCCGAGCAGGCCGGGATCATCAAGCCGCTCACCTGGTGGGTCCTGGAGCAGGCGGTCAAGCAGTGCCGGGCCTGGGAGAGAGCTGAACTGGGGCTAGACGTGGCCGTGAACCTCTCGGCCCGCAGCCTGCACGACCCCCAGCTCACGGAGCGGATCACCGATCTTCTGGCCGCTCACCAGGTGCCCCCGAGCCGCCTGCAACTCGAGGTCACGGAGAGCGCGGTCATGACTGACCCCACCCGGGCGGTGGAGATCCTGGGCCACCTCGGCGACCTGGGAGTGGGTGTCTCGATCGACGACTTCGGGACCGGCTACTCGTCGCTGACCTACCTGCGCAACCTGCCGGTGAGCGAGATCAAGATCGACAAGTCGTTCGTCATCGGGATGGGTGGCAACGGAGGTTCGGACCAGGCGATCGTCCGCTCCACGAGCGAGCTTGGCCACAGCCTGGGGCTCACCGTGGTGGCCGAAGGGGTGGAAGACGGGAAGTCGTTCGAGCTGCTCCGCTCCTACGGCTGCGACCTGGCTCAGGGCTTCTTCATCGCCCGGCCGATGGCCGCCGATGCCCTGGTCGCGTGGCGGTCGGACTCGGCCTGGAGGCGGGCCCACTCCTGATCGGCCTGGTGATCTCGATCAACGCCTGCGCGTGAGCGGAAAGAGCTCCTGGCGCAGCACGTCAGGCGGCATCTCGCCGTCGCCTGGATACCCCAGGCGCGCTGGCGCACGCTGGCGCGGCCAGTAGGCCGTCCCGAACAGCCAGTCCCACAGCGAGAGCACGATCCCGAAGTTCTTGGCCGGGCCGCCTTCGTCGGACGCATCGTGATGCCACAGGTGCATTGGCGGCGAGTTGAAGAGGTACGCCAGCGGACCGATCGAAAAGGCCAGGTTGGAGTGGTTGAAGTGGCCCCAGGCCGTCGCGAACACCGCCACGGCGAAGAGCGGTTGGCCGTCGCCGCCCAGCCACAGCAGCGGAACGTAGAGCAAGCTCCGGTAGACCACCAGCTCCATCCAGTGAAAGCGGAAGTTGACCACCCAGTCCAGCGCGCTCGCCGAGTGGTGCAGCTTGTGGAAGCTCCACAGGAAGGGCACGCGGTGCAGCAGGTTGTGCACGCACCATTGCAGGAAATCGCTGGCCACGAGGTACAGCGCGAACTGGGCCGCAAAGGGCAGGCCGGAGAGCAGGCCATGCTCGGGCCGCGCGCCGAGCCGTTCGAGGACGTCGTTCGCGCGCAGCACCAGCCAGCCGGTGAACGCGCCGGTGACCACCGCCCACAGGTGCCCGTTGAACACGAGCAGCACGAGGTCGTTCGCCAGCTGCGGGCGTAGCGCGGGCTGCTCGCGGCGCGCGGGCAGCGCACGTTCGGCCAGGAAGAAGCTCAGCGAGATCAGGGCCAGCCAGGCGAGGTAGCTGAAACGATACATGAGATGAAGCTCGCAATCGGGAGGCGAACCGCGATGGCCCATGTTGGCATGGACCTGGGCAACAAGGAAAGCCAGCTCGCGATCATCGCCGAAGCGGGGAGCGAGCCGACCGAGTGTAACATCGGGCCGGCAGGCGCGTCCGAAGCTCGCGCCGCCGCGCCTTCGGAGGCCTCATGGATTCGCCCGAGACGACGTCGCTGCCCGCGAACGCCTACAAGCCGCTATCACCCGGAGAGGCCTACCGGCCTCTCGTGCCCTCGTCCAGCTCTCCCCCGGAGGTCACGGCGCGATCGGTGGGTTGGGGCCTGTTCCTGTGCGCGATCTTCACAGTCGCCACCTGCTACTCGGCGCTCAAGGTCGGCCAGGGCATGGAGGCGGCGATCCCCATCTCGATCCTGGCCATCGGCTTGGCGCGCGTTTACAAGCGCCGTTCGACGATCCTGGAGAACGTGATCATCACGGCCATCGGCGGGGTCGCGGGCGCCCTCGCCAGCGGCGCCGTGTTCACCCTGCCCGCCCTCTACATGCTGAAGCTCGATCCTCATCCCCTGCAGACCATCGCGCTGGGCCTCCTGGGAGGGGCGCTCGGCGTCCTCTTCCTGATCCCGCTGCGGCGCTATTTCGTGCGGGAGATGCATGGCCAGCTCCCCTATCCCGAGGCCACGGCCATCACCGAAGTCCTGGTCACCGGCGAGAAGGGCGGATCGCAGGCCCGCCTCCTGCTCGAAGCCACCGCCATCGCGGGCGTCTACGACCTCTTCGTGACCACGTTCCAGGTATGGCGCGAGTTCGTGGACCTCCAGTTCATCCCCGCCGTGAAGACCCTGGCCGATCGCGCCAAGGTCGTCTTCAGCTTCGACGCCATCGGCTTCATTCTCGGGCTCGGCTACGTGATGGGCCTGCGGTCGTCCATGATCCTTTGCGCGGGCGGCTTCCTCTCGAACTTCGTTCTCGTCCCGCTCATCTGGATGATCGGCTGGGGCGCGCCGGAGATGACCGTCTATCCCGCTACCCTGCCTATCGCCTCGATGACGGCGGGCCAGATCTTCCGGGGCTATGTCCGCTACGTGGGCGTGGGCGCCATCGCCACCGCCGGGATCTTCGGCATCTTGAAGTCGCTGCGGATCGTGATCGGGTCGTTCTCGATCGCCGCCCGGGCGTTCCGCGCGGGCGGGGCGACGACCGAGGAGCGGACGGACCGGGACATTCCCATCACCGCGCTCCTCGTGGGCGTGGTCCTGAGCGCGGTCGCGGTGGGCGCCTTCTTCGCGAGCCTGGGAGCGGCGCTCGTCGTCGTTCTCGTGGGGCTCGTCCTCACCCTGGCCTTCTCGTTCTTCTTCGCGTCGGTGGCCGCCAACGCCATCGCCACCACCGCACGTAATCCCGTCTCGGGGATGACGATGCTCACCATCATCGTCTCCTCGATGGTCCTGCTGAGGTTCGGCCTCACGGGCCCCACCGGGATGTTCTTCGTCATGGCGATCGCAGGGATGGTCTGCTCGGCCCTCTCGCTCTCGGGGCAGACCATCACCGACCTCAAGGCCGGCTACTGGCTGGGCTCGACCCCGGCGGCCCAGGAGAAGGTGAAGTTCTACGGGATCGCGATCTCGGCGCTCGCGGCGGGGCTCACCATCGTGCTCCTGGCCCGGACCTTCCAGTTCGGCGAGGCCGTCCCCGGCGACCTGCGCCCCGTGCTCCCCTCGCCCCAGGCCGCCATCATGAAATCGCTGGTGGAAGGGTTCATGAGCCAGCGCCCCGTGGCCTACATCCTGTTCGGGGCGGGGGGCATCATCGCTCTCATCATGGAGATGCTGGGGGTGCCGGCCTTGATCTTCGCCCTCGGGATGTACCTGCCACTCGAGCTGAACACGCCCGCCCTGGTGGGGGGGCTTCTCGCGCATTGGATCGGGAAGCGAGCTGACGCGACCGGCGAGGGGAGCGGCAACCGCATTCGTGAACGCGGAATCGTGATCGCCTCGGGCTTCATGGCGGGCGGGGCCCTCGGCGGAGTGCTGGGCGCGGCCCTGCGCCTGCTGCCCTGGTATGCCGAGGACCGCATCAAGACCCCCTTCTACGACGACATCCCCGTGTCGCAGACGGTGTCTGCGGTGATGTTCGTGGGGCTCTGCGTCTATCTCTGGTGGCAGTCCAACCGCAGCATCGAAAAGGGGGCTTGATCCATGGACCGCCTGGACCGACTCGTCGCGGACGTGATCCTCGGGATCGACACCCTCTGGGGCGGCGACGTGATGTGCGCTTCGGGCACGGGACGCTTCATCGCGGACTCGTGGTTCTCGGACGAGCCAATGGGCGCGGCCTACTCGCACCCCGCCGCCGCCCGCGTGCGAGAGAAGGGCGGTGTGGCGGCGAAGCAGCTCGATCGCGAGGCCATCCAGGCCTACGTGGACGGAATCGGCCTCGGAGAAACGCTGGCGGGCTTTCGGGCCGAGGCAGCCGCGGTCCCTGGGCTTCGCGGAGCCTACTTGCAGGGCCTCGCGGAGTGCTTCCACGCGATGTGGGACCTCGGCCAGGAGATCGTGGGCCGCGGCGAGGCGGTGCCCTACGAACGCTCGGTGCGTGCGTCGACCGGCTCCCCACCCGAGCCCTCCGACCCGATCGCGAAGCGCAGGCGCGTGGCGGAGCTTCTCGGCCGCGTCGGCCATCCCTCGCAGACCGACGCCGAGCTGCTGGGCGCCGTGGAGGCCTGGCGCCAGGAACGCATGGTCCCGCGCAAGTCGATCCCGGCCCTCGGCGACGCCTTCATCGCGGCGTTCGATGCGCGGGCCGTTGGTCACCTGCTTCCCCACCTCCCGACGGCACTCCACCAGGTCCCGCGCGCCAACATCCGCTTCCTCGCGATCCAGGACGCGTGGTTCTCGGGGTCGATGAACTACCTCGGCCGAGCGCGCAACCCGGACGGCAGCCCGCAGTACGAGGCGACCTACGAGATCAACGCCTCGCTCCAGATCTCGGTCCCCGAGTTCCAGCAGCTCGTCAGCCACGAGGTGGTGCCCGGGCACGTCACCACGTTCGCGTATCTCCAGAACCTCTTCGTGCGCCGCGAGGTGGGCTTCGAGGCCTCCGTCCTCACCATGAACACGCGGGCGGCGGCGCTCTTCGAGGGAATCGCCAACAACGCCATCCTGATCGCCCACGGCGTCACTTCGGTAGAAGACCTGCCCGACGAAGATCTCCAGCTCGGCGTGCTGCTCGCTCTCCTCCAGGACGACGCGAAGAACCAGTCCTCGTATCTGACCTGGAAGGAGGGCTGGGCCCAGAAGGACGTGGCCACGGTCTTGCGCCGCGACTATCTCGTCTCGGAGGAGCGGGCCCACAAGCTGTCCGGGGCCTGGGGACGTCACCCCCTGCTCGGGCGCATGTATCTGCCCGCCTATCGCGCCGGCACCGAGGAGGTCGCTCGGCTCCGGCGCGAGCATGGAGCCGAGGCCGTCCTTCCGGTGCTCTATGGCTGTCGGGGGCTCGTCGACGTGGTCACGGCGCGGCAGGCATTGGGCGGAACCTAGCGCGGAGGGACGGGGATGCGGTCGAGGTCCGGGTGGGTGCTCGTCGGTCTCGCGGTCGTGCTCGGCTTCCCGCCGGCCCGCCTCGGCGCGGGCCCGGCGGAAGGCTTCGAGCTGAGCTTCGGCGGGTCGTTCGTCGTCGGCCAGCCGCTCGGCGAGTTCGCCGACCAGGTGGGGACGGCCTACGGGCTGGGCGGCCACCTGGCCTGGGGACGCCCGGGGTGGCGACCCTGGGGCTCGGGCCTCAGCTGGTGACCCCGCGCGGATCGATCCGGCCCTACCTGACCGCCTTCGCGGGCTTCTCGTACTTCAGCACCGACTCGACGGTCCGGGAGGACCCGCGGTTCTTGCCCACCGCCTTCTCCACCAACTACGACGACACGGCGTTCGCCTACGGCGGCGGCATCGGCGTCCTCATGCCCCTCGGCCGTGGCCAGAGCGGCGGGCTCGCGCTCGACCTGGGCGCGCGCTTCCTGGGCAGCGGCAAGGTCCGCTATCTGGCCGAGGGCGACCTCCAGGACGCCCCCGGCGGCAGCGTGACCTTCACACCGCGCCAGACCGAGACCAACCGCATCGAGTTCCACATCGGCCTGGCCGGACTTCCCTGAGGGCCGGCGCCGCGACCGCCGGTTCCTGGCTCAGGCCGAGTACTGCTTGCGGATGGTGGGGATCAGGTAGTCGTCGAAGGCCTGGGCTTCGCCGTAGCGAGGGGCGAAGCCCCAGTCCCGCCGGGCCGCGGAGTCGTCCACCTCGGCGGGCCAGCTGTCCACGATCGCCTGCCGCTTCGCATCGTTCTGGTAGCTGATCTCGGCTCGGGGAAAGGCGCGCGCCACCCGGGCCCGGATCTCGTCGGCGCTCGGGCTGAAGGCCCCGACGTTGTAGACGCACCGGGTCAGCGACTCCCGCGGCGCCGCGGCCAGCCTGAGAAGGGCGCCGACACCGTCGGGCATCGTCATGAAGGGGATCCGCGTGTCCGGACGGACGAAGCAGGGATAGGGCTTGCCTTCCGCCGCCGCGTGCAACATCTCCGGCGCGTAGTCGGAGGTCCCGCCCGACGGCACCGTCACCGCGGAGATCAGGCCGGGAAAGCGCACCGCGCGGAAGTCCACGCGCCCCGCCCGCGACTCGGGGGCCAGCATCTTGTAGTGCTCCGCGTAGTAGCGGCCCAGGTGCTCGCAGTAGAGCTTGTTGCAGCCGTACATGGTGACGGGGAAGTTCCAGTCGTCCTCGCGGACTTTGCCGGCGCGCGACTTGGTGGCGGCGTCCGGCAGGCCATAGGCGGCAATCGAGCTCGGATAGAGGAAGCTCACCGGCCGACCGTGCGACTCACCCTCCTTCTGCGCGAACTCGAGCATCTTCAGAGTCCCGTCCACGTTGACGGTGTGGGCAGTAGTGGGCGTGAACTCGCTGCGGGTGGAAAGGAGGGCGGCCAGGTGGAAGATCAACTCGACCTCGTACTCGGCCAGGATCCGCTCGAGAAGGTCGGTATCCAGGATCGAGCCGGAATACTGGTGCTGGACCTTGCTCGCGATGGGCGGCTCGAGCGGTCGCAGGTCGAGCGTGATGATCTGGCGGCTCCCCTCGCCAGCCAGGCTCTCGATGAGCCCGTGGCCGATCTCGCCGCTCGCGCCCGTGATGAGGACGACGGATTTACGGATCATGGGGTGGTTCGAGCCTACCCGAGTCGCGCCTCTTTGCCCAGTCTGCGGAGGGCCCAGGGATCCTGGCTTCGCCCGCTCTACCCGAATCGGTGTCAAATAGGCGGTGATCGGGAGGCCGCCCTTGATCTTCAACGAGAAGGCGGAACGCATCCGCCGCCAGGTCCTGAGCCCGTGGCGCTTCTGGCTCTATCAGTGGAAGACGCTTCCGCTGGCCGCGGCCGCGGGCCTGCGGCTACGCACGCTCGACGAGGCGCGCTGCACGGTCTCCTTGCCCGGCGGGTGGCGGACGCAGAACCCGTTCCGCTCGACCTACTTCGCCGCCCAGGCCATGGCCGCCGAGATGTCGACCGGAGCGCCGGCCATGGTCCTGGCGGGCGGAGCGCCGGTCTCGATGGCCATGCTCGTGCGCGAGGTCCGTGCGGTGTTCAGCAAGAAGATCGTGGGCGAATCGCGCTTCACCTTTGCCGACGTGGCGGGCATGCACGCCGCCGTCGAACGCGCCGCCGCGAGCGACGGGAGCGAGGCCTTCGTGGCTCGCTCGGTTGGGAGCTCCGCGGACGGCACGCTGGCCGCCGAGTTCGACATCACCTGGTCGTTCAAGCGGCGGGGATGAGCACGGGGTCGCGAGGGCGATTGTCGCACCGGTGGAAGCGTGGGAGGATGGCGGCCAATGGCGAGGCAAATGGCGGGACGTGAGGCGATCTCAGGCTCCGGCGTCGGCCGACGGCGGCTGCTTCAAGGCCTTGGAGCGATCGGAATCGTGTCGGCCGCGGGACGACAAGCTCTCGCCGCAGCTCCTTCTGCGCTGCCGTGGCCCAGGCTCACGGGCAGCCCGGTGCTCGACAGCATCCGCCCGGTCATCGAGCGCTCCCGCGACGTTCACAGCCACGCCGACAAGATCGATGAGGTGGCGCGTTGGATGGCCTACGAGGAGCTGCCCATGCCGGACTACCAGATGCCCTTTGGCATCGGAGAGGGCAGCGCCGACGACGTCATCGATTTCATCCTCACCGCCGCCTGCATCGACACCGCCTTCACCGATTTCTCGACCCACACGAAGTTCCAGGTGGAATACGCCGGGCGCAGCTGGTCCGATTCGGACGCGCTGTTTGCCTGCATGAAGCGGGCCCTGGACAACGGCATTCCCGTTCTGGACGCGCGCTATCTGGCGCAGGTGACGCGAAGGGAGCTCGAGCGCATCTTTGCCGCCAACATCGAGCTGCCGATGCTGGATGAGAAGATGGAAGTCCTCCACCAGGTCGGAAGCCTTCTGGAAGCCAAGTACGCCGGCCACTTCCGCAACTTCGTCAAGTCGTGCTCGCCCCGGCTCTATGCCGGCGGCAACGGCCTGATCGAACGTTTGGTCAAGGAATTCCCGCGCTTTAGCGACGTGAGCCCGTACGACGGCCTCACCATCAAGTTCTACAAGCTGTCGCAACTGGGCGTCTGGTTCGTGTACTCGGCCCTGAGGAAGACCGGCGGCTTCCGCCTCGAAGACCTGGACAAGATGACGGCCTTCGCCGACTACATGGTCCCGGTGGGCTTGCGGCTGCTTGGGATCACGAGCTACTCGCCCGCGCTCGAGCAGGCCATCAACACCTACCAGCTGATTCCCCGGGACAGCCTTTGGGAAGTGGAGATCCGGGCGCATTGCATCTACGCCACGGCTCTGCTGTGCGAGGCCATCAACAGCATCCGCCCGCCCGACCGGCAGGTCATCATTCCCCAGATCGATGCGCGCATCTGGACCCACTACCACACGACCTTCTGGCCGCACCACCTGACCAAGACCATCATGTACTGAGCGGGTCCGCGACCTGCCGGACTGGTCAGGCTTCCCGGTCTAGAGCCTCTGGCCCAGCACGACGAGGCCGACCGTGAGCAGGCCGTAGGCGACTTCCTGCAGGCCGAGGATCTGCGGCCTCACTGGCGTGCGGCCTGGGGAGAGGCCAGCGACGGCGCGCATCAGCAGCGGCGCAAAGGCCGCGGCCGCCAGCCAGGACGTGTGTCCCAAGGCGGCCAGGATCGCCACCGTCGCGAAGGCGAACGCGTGGCTCGCCCAGGCGGCAGCGCAGTCGGCGGCGACGCCACGATCCAGGCGGAGCCGAGCCCGCACGTAGAGCGTCGAGACGGTGGCGCGTGCGGCGAGCAGCAGCCACAAGGTAAGGGCTGCCGCGAGGGAAAAGCCGCCGGCGATCGCGATTGCCGACGACAAGGCGCCCGGCGCCGCGGCCCCCAGCAGCTGCGGCAGCAGCTCGCGGCCCCGGTTCTTGGAATCGCGGGCGAGCTGGTAGGCCGCCAGTGGCGCCGCCCCGAGCAGCGGCGCCCACAGCCCCACGCCCGCGCTCGCGGTCGCGAGCATCAGGCCCAGAACGGCCAGCAACCCGTAGCCGAGGCCGAAGCGCAGCGCGAGGGGCGCGCGCGCGGAGGCCTGCCCGCGCCAGGCGTCGTTCAGCAGCAGCTTGGCGGGATGGCGCGCGAGGAAGAGGCCGAGCCCGGCCAGCGTGAGGGCCGCACCCGGCCAGGACGGCGCCAGGAGCAGGCCGAGCAGGGCAGCTTCCCCGACGAAACCCCAAGCGCCGTGCTCGGGCGGAAGCGCGACCGAGCGCGCGGCGGGCGTCAAGCGACGAGCACCGGGCAGGGGGCGCTGCGGACCACGCGATCGGCGTTGCTGCCGAGGATGTCGTCCTTGAGGCTGTCGTGGCCGTGCGTGGAGATCACGATCAGGTCCGCTTTCTCGACGCGGGCCACGTGGACGATGCGCTCCCACGCCGATCCCGTGTGAACCTGCACTCTGACTTCGATGCCCGCGAAGTCGCGCTCGACGAACGACCACAGCGAGGCCTCTGTCGGCACGACGGCTTCGCGCGGCTCGAGGCCGCGCTCGCTCCGCACGTGAACCACGAGCACTTCGGCGCCGAATGCCCCTGCCAGGAAGACGGCCATCGGGAACACCAGTCGCGAGGCCAGGGAAAAATCGGTCGGGACGAGGATGCGCCGATAGGGATGCGCCTCGGTCAGGGCCTCGGCCGCGGCATGCTCGGTCTCGCGCACGCAAAGGATCGGCCGGTATGAATTCCGGAGCACCTGCTCCGTGACGCTGCCGAGGACCAGGTGATCGAGGCCGCGGCGCCCGTGGGTCGCCATCACGGTCAGATCCGGCTGCGTCTTCTTGATGTACGCCGTGATCGCGCGGTGGGCCGAGCCGGCGCGCTCCACCTCGACCTTGCAGCCGGCCCCGATGCGCTCCGCGCAGCGCTCCAAGCTGTGCCGCGCGTCCTTTTCCGCCTGGATCCAGATCACGTGGTTCTTGGCGAACGCCCAGTGAGCAAAGCGGTGTTCGGGAACCTCGGCCGCGTGATAGAGAGTGAGGCGCGCTCCCAGCCGCTCGGCCAGCAAATGTGCATGGTTGACGGCCACCTCGCCACCCGAGGACAGGTCGGTCGGCACCAGGATCTCGCGGACGCTGATCAGCGGCATCTACGCAGCCTCGGGCGGCAGTTCCATCGGGATCGCGCGTCCCATCGGCTCCTCCCAGCCCAGACAAGAACAATCCCCGTGCCAGGCGCCGCCACCTCCGCCCGGACAGGGAATCCATGGAAGAGGCCACTTCGCCGCGATCTGCGCACAGGCCGCCGAAACACTTGCGCGCCCATCCGGCCGGAGACGCTGATCCTGCGCGGGCGGAACAGAGCGTCGAGTGTCATGCCTTGCCCCTGAGCTGGCGGTATACGGAGATTCAGGCTTCCCGGTGACCGGCTCCCTTCCATCCCTGCAGCATGAGCATGTAGTTGGCGCGCTCGTAGACCGCGGGGTCGGGGCAGCTCTGGAGGTTCATGCTGCCGCGCATCTGCGTGAGCGACTCGTACTCGTGGTCTTGCATCCAGGCGACCGTCTCCTTGCGCACCCGGGAGAGGTACTCCGGTCCTCCCCGGAGCAGCGCCGAGACCATCTGCACCGCATGGGCGCCAGCCATGATGGCCTTCACGGCGTCAGTGGCGCCGTGGACGCCTCCCGTCACCGCCAGCGAGGTCTTCAGTTGCCCTGAGAGAATCGCGAGCCAGCGCAGGCGCAGCGGCAGCTCGGCCGAGCTGGAGAGCGTCAGGTGGCGCGACACCTCCAGGCTCTCGGCGTCGATGTCGGGTTGGTAGAACCGATTGAACAGCACCAGGCCGTCGGCGCCGGCCCGCTCCAGGCGGCGAGCGAAGTGGGCGGGGGCGGTGTAGAAAGGCGAGAGCTTGACGGCCACCGGGATGCCGATCTTCTGCTTGACCGCCCTCAGCATCTCCACGGTGCGGTCCTCGATCTCCTGGGCGCTCACCTCGGGGTCCGTGGGCAGGGAGTAGACGTTGAGCTCGAGGGCGTTGGCGCCCGCCTGCTCCATGGCCGTCGCGTAGTCGAGCCAGCCGCCCAGGGTCGTCCCGTTCAGGGACGCGATCACGGGCACGTCGACCGCGGCGCTGACCCGCGCCAGGTGCCGCAGGTACTCCTCGGGGCCCAGTGCGAAGCGGTCCGGGCTCGGGAAGTAGTAAAGCGCCTCGGCGTAAGACTCGCCGTGCATCTCGCTGTGGAGGAACGACGTGACCTGCTCTCGCACGATCTGCTCCTCGAACAGCGAGTGCATGACGATGGCCGCCGCGCCGGCGTCCTCGAGGCGCTTCACGACGTCGAGGTCATCCACCAGGGGCGAGGCCCCGGGCATGAACGGGTGGGGCAGCTCGAGGCCGAGGTAGGTCGTGGAAAGGTCCATGTCGCTCTCCTACTCCTTCGTAAGGGGGATGGTCACGCCGGCGAGTTGCTGGTAGACCGCGAAGCGCTGTGCGGCGTCTCGCTCCGCGGCCTTCAGCAGCTTCTTGAAGCGCTCCGCGTCCTGGGTCTCGACCATGCGGAAGCGCGTCTCGTTGCGCATGTAGTCTTTGACGGCGGACTTGGGCGGGCCCGAGTCCAGCTTGAGGGGCGGCTCGCCGTGGGCCACGCGCCGCGGGTCGAACCGGTACAGGGGCCAGACGCCAGAGCTGACGGCGAGTTTCTGCTGCTCGGCTCCGTAGGCCATGTCGTAGCCGTGGGCGATGCAGTGGCTGTAAGCGATGATCAGCGACGGACCCGGGTGGGCTTCCGCCTCGAGGAAGGCCTGGAGGGTCTGGGTGTCCTTCGCCCCGAAGGCGACGCGGGCCACGTAGACGTTGCCGTAGCCCATCGCCATCATCCCCAGGTCCTTCTTCGCAGTCTCCTTGCCCGCCGAAGCGAACTTCGCGGCAGCCCCGAGCGGAGTTGCCTTGGACTGCTGCCCGCCGGTGTTGGAGTACACCTCGGTGTCGAGGACGAGGATGTTCACGTCCTGGCCCGTGGAGCGCACGTGGTCGAGGCCACCGAAGCCGATGTCGTAGGCCCAGCCGTCCCCCCCCACGATCCAGACGCTCTTCCGCACCAGGTAGTCGGCGAGCAGCGCGAGGCGCGCGGCCTCGGGTCCAGTGATCTTCGCGAGGCGCTCCCGGAGTGCGACCACCCGCTCACGCTGGGCCATGATGCCGGCCTCGCTGCTCTGGTCCGCCTCCAGCAGCCCAGCGACGAGCCCGTCCTCCAACCCCGAGGGTGCCAGCCCGCGCAGCAGATCCCGGGCCTGCTCCCTGTGGCTGTCGAGACCTAGGCGCATCCCCAGACCGAACTCCGCATTGTCCTCGAAGAGCGAGTTGGACCAGGCGGGCCCGCGCCCGTCGCGGTTGACCGTGTACGGCGTCGTGGGCAGGTTTCCGCCGTAGATGGACGAGCAGCCCGTGGCGTTCGCGATCAGCGTCCGGTCGCCGAAGAGCTGC
>CAYTWT010000296.1:0-39618 GCA_964442185.1 uncultured Acidobacteriota bacterium | reverse complement strand
GCTTCTCGAATGAAAGCGCGCCCGGAACATAGAGCACGCCAAGCCGCTGGGCAGTTCGCGCAGCGGCTTGGCAAGCGATGAAACGGCCCCATGGGCCGGGCGTCGCGCGGCCAAGCGGGGCAACGGCCATGGCCTGAAGCGGTTGCACGGTCTGGACCGGCCTCGGTTGGCGTTGGCACGCGCCCTGCTCTTCTGTCTCGCCGAGGAGGAGCAAGCCATGAGAACGAAGATCTACGGTTTGGACTCGGCGAAGTGGGGCCTGCGCGCTGTGTTGCTTGCCGCCGTCGGCGGCTCGTCGCTGATCGGCTGCGGGAAGGGCGATGCCCCGACGGCGTCCAGCGCTATCACGGACGCTAACCCGGGCGTCATCGGGCAGGATGAGGGCGGCGTGGACGCTGCAGCCAAGGTCAACATGCGCTGGATTCTCCAGGACCGCTGCAACGATCGTCGCGGCCTGCGCGTGCGCCTCGCCGACCTGACGGACCGCCGAAGCAAGTGGCCAACGGTCGGTTCGTGGAAGGTCGGAAGCAACGGGTCTTCGACCAAGAGCATCAGTTGCGAGTCGAGGCACCCGATCGGCGTTTCCGCAACGCAGGATCCGCCGGGCGCCGTCCGCTGGAGCGGCAGCACGACCTGCCGGCCCGTCAGGTTGACCCTGCGCTTCCAGTGCAGGAGCGGGTTCGCGGGTGGCGACGAGGACATCCTCTTCAGCGAAGAGGGTCTCAGCGAGTAGTGCCGCGACGGGGTTGGCTCACGGGCACCCCGCGAGCCAACCCCCTTCTTGACATGCCTCGCGCGGCCGCACGGCTTGACACGCCGAGCCGTGCCGGGAAGGTGTCCTTCTGCTGGTGATCGCGTGCTGGTGATCGCGGGTCGGGCCTCTTGCGCGACGAACCGGGCATCGAGCTGTCCCCCGAAGCTCCTCGTTCCCAAAGGGAAGAGCAATAATGTGCCGGCGGGCGTCCTGTTTGACGCGCCCGAACCCTGACGGTGCTCGACCGAAGCCGGGCCGCTTTCGTCAGGCAAGGAGGGAACGTGGTCCGACTTCGCCGCTTCCAACTCACACTCGCCGTCGTCCTCGTGGTTGCCTTCGGCCTGCCTCCCAGCCGGGCCGCCACCCAGACGGAGGACCAGGGGCGCACTCGTACGGTCGTGGCTGGCGCCCGGTACGCGAGAGGCGGGCTCTACCGGGCGTTCTTCGGGAGCGACTACCGCAGCCTCTGGACCACGCCGATCACCGCGGAGGTTCTGGTTCTTTCGCAGGAGGCTGGCGGGCTCTCGGTCGTCCGTCGTGTTGGCGGGCAGCAGACGAAGGGCCTGGCGCTCAAAGGCAGGGACGGGAAGAACTACACCTTCCGCGGCCTCGAGAAGGACGCCTCGCACATCCTCGAGCAGGAGCTGCAGGGCACGCTCATCGAGAAGCTGCTCCAGGACCAGATGGCGGCGCAGCACCCCGCGAGCGAAGTGATCGCCCGCGGGATCCTGGACGCCGTCTCCATTCCTTGCCCGAGCTGGCGGATGGTCGTGCTGCCCGACGATCCGGCCCTGGGGGATTTCCGGAAGGACTTCGGCGGCGCCGTCGGCGTGTTCGCCGAGTACCCAAGCGCAGTCAGCCCGACGAATCCCGGCTTCCATGGAGCGACGGAGATCATCGATCACCTGGAGCTGTTCAGGCGCCTCGCGGCGGGGCAGGGCGATGCTGTGGACGTGCGGGCCCTGCTCAGGGCACGGCTCGTGGACATCTTCATGGGCGACTGGGACCGTCACCGAAAACAGTGGCGCTGGGCGAAGTTTCCCGGAAGCCCCCTCTGGCAGCCGATTCCCGAGGACCGCGACCAGGCCTTCTCGCGCTACGAGGGGCTCGTCCTCGACCTGGGCCGGAACCGCGACCCGCGCTTCCAGAATCTGGAGGCGCGCTATTCGAGGATCGGCGGGCTCACGTACAACGGCTGGGAGCAGGACCGGCCGCTGTTCGCCTCGCTTTCGCGCGAGGACTTCGCGCAGGCCGTCGCGACGCTCCGCGGGCAGATCACCGACGAGGTCATCGAGAAGGCCGCGCGGGCCATGCCGCCCGAGTGGTTCACGCTTGACGGCGTACGGCTCATCGCCGACCTCAAGGGCCGGCGCGACGCGCTTCCCGGGATCGCAACGCAGTACTACGAGCATCTCGCCGACCGCGTGGACCTCTATCTAACCGACCAGCCGGAGCGCGTTGAGGTGAAGCGGCTGGCGAACGGGGATGCGACCGTGACGGTCGCCCGCGAGGGCGCAGGCGGGCCCTCCTTCCGCCGCACCTTCCACAAGGCCGAGACCCAGGAAGTGCGCCTGTATGCCCTGGGCGGCGACGACAAGGTCACGATCACCGGCCAGCCGGGCGGCATCCGGGTGCGGATGATCGGCGGGAGCGGCAACGACACACTGGACGCTTCGGCGTCCGGCGACGCGAAGCTGTCGGATTCGAAGGGCCGTAACCAGGCCGTCGGCGCGGCCCTCGACGAACGCGAGTACACGCCGCCCCCGCCACCGAAGAATGCGCCATGGATCCCGCCACGCGACTGGACCCGCGAGACGTGGGGCACGCCCTGGCTCTCGTACGGCGGAGACCTGGGCATCTTCCTCGGCTACGGCCTCACCAGGCAGAACTACGGCTTCCGCAAGCATCCCTTTGCGAGCCAGCACATCCTGCGCGCCGGCTACGCCTTCGGGGAGAAGGGCGGTCGCGTGGATTACGCCGGCGAGTTCCATCGCGAGAACCACGGCTCCTTCTTCGCCGTCCACGCGTACGGATCCGCGGTTGAGGTGCTGCGCTTCTACGGGTTCGGCAACGAGACCGCCACGACCCACGACACGGACTTCTTCAAGGTGAGCGCCGGCCAGTACGTGCTCTACCCGAGCCTCTCGCTGCCTTGGGGCAAGAAGTCGGTCTTCAGCATCGGGCCGGCCGGGAAGTACACGGACAGCGACACGGGACAGGCGCAGTTCATCAACGAGGCCCAACCGTACGGCGTGGGCAAGTTCGGCGAGCTGGCCGTGCACGGCGTGCTGAGCTTCGACAGTCGCGACAGCCAGACGTTCCCGAAACACGGGATCCTGTTCGCGGCTCGCGGTACCTTCTTTCCGAAGGCTTGGGACGTCGACGAGAGCTTCGGGCAGGCCGGCGGAAACGCGAGCGCATTCCTCTCGGCAGGCAAGTGGCTGACCCTGGCCCTTCGGGCCGGCGGCAAGAAGCTCTGGGGGCCTTATCCCTACTTCGAAGCGGCCGCGATCGGCGGCGGCGGCCTGGGCAAGGGCTCACTGAACGAGCCTGACTACACGGTTCGCGGCTTCCGCTCGCGGCGCTTCATTGGCGACGCCTCACTCTACGGCAACGCCGAGATACGACTCAAGCTCTCCAGCATCTCCATCGTTCTTCCGGGCCGCTGGGGCGTCTTCGGCTTCGCCGACAGCGGACGCGTCTGGCTCGAGGAGGAAGACTCGAACGATTGGCATACCGGTGTGGGTGGCGGACTGTGGTTCTCGCTTCTGAACGACCGAAGCGTCTTCTCCGCGGGGCTCGGGCACAGCAATGAAGACGACATCTTCTACCTCCGAGGCGGCTTCACGTTCTGAGCCCACCAATCCGCTACCGGCGTCGTGAACTTTCCGCGCTCCGTGATGCCGGGCCGCAGGGCAGTGGGCCGAGTGCACTCTTCCCACAGCGAACTGCGCGGAACTACGATCGCGTAAGCGAGTTTGATGGCGCCCGCTTCGTCCCGAGGGGGCCTGCGTGATGCCGATGGACCAGGTCCTGTTCGCTTGTCGGCACAATGCGGGCCGTTCCCAGATGGCCGCCGCCTTCTTCAACCGCCTCGTGGATCCGGATCGGGCGAGAGCCATCTCCGCCGGCACGACACCGGCGGATCGTGTCCACCCCGAAGTGGCTGCGGTGATGAGCGAGCTGGGCTTCGACCTGGCTGCCGCGCGGCCGCAGCGTCTCACGGCCGAGGTCGCCGCGGGCAGCCGTTGCCTGATCACCATGGGCTGCGGAGAGGCATGCCCCTACCTTCCGGGTCTCGAGGTCCAGGACTGGGCGCTGCCGGACCCGAAGGGTCAGCCTGCCGAGAAGGTTCGTGAGATCCGCGATGAAATCCGGCAGCGTGTCGAGGCGTTGATCCTGGCGCGCGGTTGGGGACGCCCCGGCTAATCCACCTTCACGAGGACGTGGCCGTCCTCGACTTTCACGTCGAACCTCTGGACCTTGAGTTCGGGGTTCATGGTGTTGACGCCGGTGGTGACGTCGAAGCTCCAGGCGTGCCAGGGGCAGAGGACCACGGGTCCGTCGAGAACGCCCTGGCCGAGCGGGCCACCTCGGTGAAGACAGGTGTTCGAGAGCGCGTGGTAGGCGCCGCCGACGTTGAAGAGCGCCACGGGCCTCCCCGCCGCCATCACTTCGCGGCAAGCGCCTGGAGCCAACTCACTCGCGTCGATCACGCGGACGAACCCGGACATCGCCACCTCCACCTTCGCCAGTCTAACCCACGCGCTATGATCGGAGGCGTGAGAGCCGCCCTCGCCCTCGCGCTGCTGCTCGCGCCGCCCGTTCGGGCACAGGCAGCATCGCTCGAATCGCGTCTCGTGCCCTTCTCGCTTCCCGACCTCGAAGGCCGCCTCTGGACGCCCGCGAACCTCCTGGGTAAGACCGCGCTCGTGAACGTGTGGGCCACCTGGTGCGCGCCGTGCCGCGACGAATTGCCGTTCGTCCAGAAGCTCCACGAGCGCCTCGTGGCGCGCGAGGAAGTGATCGTGCTCTCGATCAGCATCGACGAGAAGCCGCAACTCGCGAGGGAGTTTGCGAAAAGGCATGGCCTCACGTTCCCGGTCCTGCTGGCTCCGGAATTCGTCGAGACCCACTTCCTCGCGACCGGACTCGGCATTCCCGTGAGTTGGCTCGTGGATCCCGACGGTGTCGTGCGCCGTAAGCCAGCACGCTTCGAAACGGACGGCGAGGCCTGGCTCGCCGCCATCCTCAAGCAGCTCGAGGCCCGCCCCGCTCCACCCGCAAGGTAGTCGCAAGGGCGTGGCAGTGGCTGGACGTCGCCACGAGATACGTTCGCGACCCGGCGGCCAGACCCCTCACCACGGCATCCCGCGCAACCAGAATGTCGGCGACCGGGATCGTGCCCACGCCGTAGGCGAAGTGCAGCGACCTGAAGACGATGCGACCATCCACGGCGTCTGGAGCGTGCGCGGTGGCGAGGTCCGCAGCGAGACTCCAGGACTTCTCGCCGCGCGTATGCGGACACCGCGCGGGTTCGATGCACGCCGGAGGGCAGAGCCACGCCGCGTAGGACAGCGCGCGGTCGCCGTGGGCGACGCTCGCCTCGAACGGCAGGCCGCGCGGCGTGAGCGGCGCGCGGCGTACGGCCGACCCGCCGGCGCGCGCCACCTGGCGACTCAGCCACTCGAGCAGCACGTGGGGGGCCCAATGGTAGGGAACGAGCTGCGCGCCCGGTGGCAGCGCGTCGAGCCGCCTCTCGAGCCAGTCCAGCCAGTCGGACACCGCCAGTCGCACCCGCGGATCGGGCCCGAACTCGCGCGCCACGGCGCAGCCCGGCGCCCGGTCGATGACATCGATGCTTTCGACGGCCAACTTCCCGGAGCGTCCAGCACGGAGCAATTGCCGCACGTAGAAGGCCCCTTCGGCGCCGCCCGAGATCACCGCAAAGTGCGGCAAGGTCGTTACCGCGATTCCGCCAGCTTCTTCACACGCGCCGAGTACATCGCGAACATCTTCCGTCCCTTCTCGGTCTCCGTGGCGACCCATTCGGCGTTGCCAAAGGCGGTCGGGAAGGTGTCGCGCCGGATCTGCTCGAGGAAGGGGCGCACCTTGGCGAGGAGGAACATGCCTTCACCGTTCGATTCGAGGAAGAAATCGGGATTCACGATCCCGTGGCGCACGATCCCGTAGACCATCTCCCAGTAGCTCGAGATCTGTCGGAAGGCGGGGTTCAGCGGATGCTCGGGCCTCGCGAACGCCTGGACATCTTCGTAACTCTTGGGCCAGAACTTGCCGGCCATGACGCTGCGCGAGTCACGCATCACGCTCTCGCGGCGCGCCTCGTAAAGCCGCAGGACCAGGTCGGCGTCGTGGTAGTCGGCTGTTTCCTTGGACATCGGGCTCCTCTAGCTTGCGAGGGAAACGTCAGAGGTAAGTATTGAAGAAGGCCAGCGTGCGACGCCAGCTCTTGTCCGCGGCGGCGCGATCGTAGATCCCGGGCCGGGTGTCGTTGAAGAAACCATGCCGAGTGCCGGGGTAGTGATGAAACGCATAGCTTCGGTTGCGCGCGCCCAGCGCCGCCTCGAGCTTCGGGACCCCGGCGTTGGCAAAGGCGTCGTTTTGTGCCCAATGCCCGAGCACCGCAGCGCGCAGCTTGTCGAAATCGTAGCTGACCTTGGAGTGGTTGCCGTAGTAGACGACACAGGCCTTGACCGCCTCGCCGTTCGAACACGCAGCGAACAGGCTGAGCGCGCCGCCCATGCAGAAGCCCACTGTGCCCACGGGGCGGCCGGTCTTCTCGGCCAGAAACGCGACCGCGCCGCGCAAGTCTGCTTCGGCCCGCGCGATGTTGAGCGCCATCAGCAGCTTTCCCGCCTCGTCCGGCGATTTCGTCACCTTGCCGTGGTACAGGTCCGGGGCCAGCGCCACGAAGCCGGCGGCGGCGAAGCGATCGGCCACCGACTGGATGTGCTCGTCGAGGCCCCACCACTCCTGGATCACGACAACACCGCGCCCGCTGCCCTTGCCTGCGGACGGCTCCGACAGGCACCCCGGGCAGCTACCCTCGTTTGCGGGAAAGGTGATCGGCACTCCCATCGTTCTTCATCATAGGCGCGAGGGCGGGCGCTTGCACGAGCCCAGTTCGCGGGACTCGCCAGGGTGGCGAGGTCGGTGTCTCGGCTCATGCTCCCTTCGCGCGATGGGGTGAGCTGGCCGCGGGCGCAGTAGACCTGGCCCCCGACGCTCTTTATACTCGAGTATATGAAGCAGTTACTGATCGAGGTCGAGGACGATATCGCAGCGAAGCTCGAGGCCGCGGCGCCCGGCCGCACCCGGCGCCGCTCCGAGTTCGTGCGAATGGCGATTCGGCAGGCGCTCTGGGCGCTGGAGGAGGCGGCGACGGCCGAGGCTTACGGGCGGCAGCCCGACTCGGCGGGTGAGGCGCACGTCGATCCGAGCACCTGGGAGGCGCGCTCGGGCCCAGGTCGCAGGCCACGTCGGTGAGGCAGTACGAGATCCGTTGGGCCAAGCTGCCGGCGCCGATCGGGCGGCGGCCGGTGCTCCTGCTGACACGGAGCTCGGCGTATCCCTACCTCAACAAGGTCATCGTCGCCGAGGTCACTTCGACGATCCGACGCATCCCCCAGGAGCTGAGCCTGGGCCGGCAGGAGGGCCTGTCTCGCGCGTCGGTCGTCAACATGGACAACGTCCACGTGGTGGCCAAGGCGCTGCTCGGCGAACGAATTGGCGTGCTCATGACAAGTCGCGAGCGCGAGCTGAAGCGCGCTCTGGGCTACGCGCTCGACTGGCCCGAACTGAAGTTGCTGTGAGCGACGCTCTCGGCCTCTGGCCTCAGGGGCGGCGCCGCCCGGGCCTTCGTGGTGGCCTTCCGCACGGCCTCCGCCTCCGACCTCAGCGTCGCCGATCTCGCCACCGGCGCGTCGCGCGACATCGCGTCCCACCGCGGTCGTCTGCCGCCGCTCCCTCGGACGCGCCGGCCGTGGACCTTCGCAGCCACAAGGGCCTCGTCGCTCCCTGGAACGAGTGGGCGCATCTCGCCGCTCGGGGGCGGCATTGGGCGAGCGTTCTTGCCCGGACGCAACTGAGCGGAGGCTGATCCTGACCACGCGTGCCCTGGAGGGCGCAGTCATCGGCTGGAACCGCAGCCGGCTCGACCTCGACAGTGACGAGGTGCTGGCTCAGATCCTCGACCGCGGCGGTCTCGCGGCCTGGCGCGAGCTCTATGCGCTCGCAGCGAATCAGCCCGAATTGCGGCGCCGGATCCTCGCCGTCGTTGCACGGGTGCCCCTGCCCTTCCCCGGCTTCTGTCGCGCCGCGATGGCGAGCCTCGGCGAGTAGGTCGAATGGTCTGCCCCGCTGCCGACGGATCCAGGAATCGCGTGACGGTCGTTACGGCGGCAGCAGGCGGAGTCCCATCAGGGCCGCGGCGCCGCGCACCCGATCGTCCAGGGAGAGAAGCTCCAGGTCCGGAACCAGTGACTGCCCCAGCAGCGCGGTCGCCAGGTGGATGGCATCCAGCGTCCGGACCGGCTCCTTCGGGAAGGGCCGGCGGGCCCGGTCGACGATCTCCGGGTCCAGGTCGAACAGGATCCAGTGCTCGACGGCCAGGCGGAGCCGTGCCCGCCGCTCCGCCGCCACTGCCTCCTCGAGCCCCTCGACGGCAACGGCACGGATGAGGACGCGATCGCACTCGACGAGCGTCAGGGTGGAGCTCAGAACGAGCTCGGCGCCCACGAGCGTGACGCGTACACCCTCAGAGCCCGGCTCGCCCAGCAGCCAGGCGAGAACGGCGCTCGACTCGGCGTAGACGTTCAGCGCTCGTCCCGGTCGTCGTCGAGCAGACGCTGGGCCGCGCCCGCGGGGAGCACGGGAGCGAGGGGCGTGTAGAGGTCCGGGCGGTTGGCGGAGCCAAGGCGTGCACGGCCGCTGCGCAGGGCCTCGATCAGGGCGGGGTGGGCTGCGTTGGCTGGCGGGACCGGCCGCCGCAGCTCAGCGATGACCTCGCCCCGGTCGGTGACGAGGATGTCCTGCCCCTCTCGGACCAGGCGCAGGTACTCGCTCAACCGGTTCTTCAGCTCACGGACCCCGACGGCCTTCACGCTCCCAATGTAGCTGCGTGAGGCTACATCGTCAAGTCACGGGAGCCCTGTGATACATTTTCAGGCCGATCCGTCACTTACAGACAGGCGAACCCGTACGAATCGAATCGGCTTGAGCCGGCGCGATGGCCGGCCATCGAAGTGGACGAGGCTGCGTTCTACGCGTCGGGCGTCGACACCCAGGCGCTGATCGCAGAGCAGGGGCTCGTGTGCGACGCGCGCTTCCTGATGGACTCCGGCTACCAGGCCCCGCGCTCGATCCGGCTCGGGCTCAAACTGGGCTTCTGAGGCTTGGCCAGTGAGCCCGCCGGCTACAACCGGCGAGCGCGCAGGATGCGAACCGCGGGCGTGAGCGTCTGAGCTTCGGCCGGGGCGGCCTGGATCTTCCTCACCACATCCAGTCCCTTCACCACGCGGCCGAAGGCCGCGAAGCCCTGGCCGTCGGGGTTGCGCTTGCCCCCGAAGTCGAGCTCGGGCTGGTCCCCGATGCAGATGAAGAAGTCCGACGTCGCCGTGTCCGGCCCGTCCCGCGCCATGGACAGCGTGCCGTCCTCGTGGCGCAGGCCCGTGTCGCGCGTGCGCTCGATCGCGATCGCCGGAAAATCGTCCTTCTCGCGCTCAGGCGCGACGCCGGCCTGGACCACCTCGATCTTCACCGGGCTCTGCGGCTGGTTGCCGAGCGTGACCGTGCGATGGAAGCGACCGCCGTCATAGCGGCCCTCGGCCACGTAACGCAGGAAGTTCGCCGCGGTCACTGGCGCTCTGGCGGCATCCAGCTCGAGTTCGATCGCGCCCAGCTCCGTTTCGATCCGCACGCGCACGGGCGCAGCGCCCGGCGCTGGCGCCGCGAGCGTCAGCGCGACGAACAGCGGCGTCAGAAGCATGCGCGCTTCAGGTGATCGCCAGCATGCGATCGAGCGCTACCCGTGCGTCGCGTGCCACGTCCTCAGGGACGCTCACGCGGTTCACGATGCGTCCGTCGAGCAGGGCCTCGAGACACCACAGCAAGTGCGGCGGGTCGATGCGGAACATCGTGCCGCACAGGCAGAAGCAGTCGTCCAGGGCCACGACCTGCTTGCCTGGCGCCAGCTCGCGCGCCATCCGCATCACCATGTTGAGCTCGGTGCCGACGGCCCACCTCGTCCCGGCCGGGCTTTCCCGGATCGTCTTGAGAATGCCCTCGGTCGATCCGATGGCGTCGGCCTTCTGGGCGACCTCGAAGCGGCACTCGGGATGCACGATCACCTTGACGCCCGGGATCTGCTTGCGGCGCTCATCGACCATCTCCGGCGTGAAGCGGTTGTGGACGGAGCAGTGGCCCTTCCAGAGCAGGATGCGCGACGAGCGGATCTCCGCGTCGGCGAGCCCGCCGCGCTCTTCGTTGGGATCCCAGACCTTCATCTCATCGAGCGGGACGCCCATGCGATAGCCGGTGTTGCGGCCGAGGTGCTGGTCCGGGAAGAACAGCACGCGCCGCTTGCGGCCGAAGGCCCACTCGATCACGGCGCGCGCGTTCGACGAGGTGCAGACGGCGCCGCCGTTGCGGCCGACGAAGGCCTTGAGGTCGGCCGTCGAGTTCATGTACGTGACGGGCACGACGTCGTCGCCGATCACGCGCGTGACGTCGTCCCAGCATTCTTCGACCTGAGAGGTCTCGGCCATGTCGGCCATCGTGCAGCCGGCGTTCATGTCGGGCAGAACGACCTGCTGGTGCGGCCCCGACAGGATGTCGGCCGACTCGGCCATGAAGTGCACGCCGCAGAAGACGATGTATTCCGCCTCGGGGCGCGAGGCCGCCGCCTGGGCGAGCTTGAACGAATCGCCGCGGAAGTTGGCGTGGCGGATCACCTCGTCGCGCTGATAGTGATGGCCGAGAATCACCAGCCGCTTCCCGAGCGCACGCTTGGCCTCGGTGATTCGCTCGGCCAACAACTCGGCAGGGGCTCCGGTGATCGCCTCGGGCAAGGCGGCCTGCAACATCACTGGATTATAGTCCGCTGCCTAGAAGACGAAGACGCGCAGCACGCGGAACTCGCTGTCGTCGCCGACGCGGGCGGACGCGGCCCAGTGGCCGCGGGCGTCGTTCCACTTGAGCGTCGGGCCAACGAGCCAGGCCCACTCGCCCTGGCTGTGGAAGAAGCCGGTGGAAACGCCGAGCTCCGCGCGGCCGATCACGCGGGTGAGATCCAGCGCATCCGCGAAGTCGTAGTCCGGGACGTCGCCGTCGATGCGGATGAAGTGCCCGAGAAAGCCGACGCTCCGGAAGCCACCCCGGTCGATCGCGAGCAGCGCGCCCAGCGTCACGCCGGCCTCGTCGTTCTCCTTGCCCAGGACCGCATAGAGGATCGGCGAGACGATGACCCCGGCGGCCGGCTTCCACTGATGGCCGACGCCCAGGTACAGCTCGTTCGTGCCGGGCACACCGGTATAGAGCGCGTCGAGAACGAGGCCGCCCTTGAAGGCGTGGCTCAGGTCCACGAAACGGTACTCGGTCCCGAACCCATAGCGGCCCTCGAAGACCGTCTGCGCCTGTGCGGGTGCGACGACGAGCAGGAGCGACGCGAGGGCGAGGCCGTGGCGCATAATCGCGGCAGTGTCACAGAACCGCGCGGAGCGCGTCAAGGCGGCGGCGCTCGAGATCGGGTTCGACCTCGTGGGCATCGCGCGGCCCGAGGCGCCTGCCCAGCTCGCCTTCTTCGCCGAGTGGGTGGCCCTAGGCTACGCGGGCGAGATGGGGTATCTCGTCTCGCAGACCGAGCGCCGGAGCGATCTGTGCGTGGCGTTCCCGTGGGCGCGCTCGGTCGTCTGCGTCGCGCTCCAGTACGATACGCCGGAGCCCTATTCCACCGAGGCCCCGCCCGAGCGCGGCTGGCTCGCGCGCTACGCCTGGGGCGACGATTACCACGACGTGATGACCGCCATGCTCGATCGCCTGGCCGCGCGCCTGGCCGCCGAGCTGGGTCCGTTTCGATCGCGTCGTTACGCCGACACCGGGCCGATCGCGGAGAAGGCCTACGCCGCGGCCGCGGGCCTGGGCGCCTACGGCAAGAACACCTGCCTGCTCGATCCGGAGCACGGCTCGTGGTTCTTCCTCGGCGAGCTGGTGAGCGATCTCCAGCTCGAGCCGGACGTCCCGCGCACCGACATGTGCGGGACGTGCACGGCCTGCCTCGACGCCTGCCCCACCGGCGCATTCCCCGCACCGTACGTCCTCGATGCCACGCGCTGCATCAGCTACCTGACGATCGAGACGAAGGGCGCGATTCCCGAACCGATGCGCGCGGGCGTCGGCCGCCACGTCTTCGGCTGCGACATCTGCCAGGACGTGTGCCCGTGGAATCGCAAGCGCCGACATCGGGCAGCCGCGGCCTTCGAAGCGCGCGCCGGCCTCGCGGCGCCCGACCTGGGCGAGCTCGCGGGCCTGACGCAGGCGGCCTTCGCCATGCGCTTTCGTAGGAATCCGGTGAAGCGCGCCAAGCGCCGCGGCCTGTTGCGCAATGTCGCGGTAGCCCTCGGCAACTCTGGCGACGCCTCGCGAAGGCCGATCCTCGAGCGCCTCGCGCAGGACGACGATCCGCTCGTCCGCGAGCACGCGCAGTGGGGGCTGGCTCGCCTGCGTTCGCGAGTGCTCGAAGAGACCTAGTCTCGAAAGCGCGAAACGCCGCCGGCGAAGTTGTCGTCGCCGATCTCGCGACAGAAGCTCCAGAGGGACTCGTGGCGGGCGCCCTTCCACTCCAGGTCCGACAACGACTCCGCTAGCGGCACGTCAGCGCGAAGCGTCGCCAGCCGCTTGAAGAGCGCGGCCTCCTCGCGGCGGGCCGCGAGGCTTTCGGCCAGCGCCGCAGCGCCGCGCACAGCGATGCCCCACCGCGAGGCGTCGTCGGGGATGGCCTCGATCCGGGAGAAGCGCCGGAGCACGGCGGCAGCCGACTTCGCGCCCCAGCGTGGGATGCCGGGAATTCCGTCGGCCGTGTCCCCCACGAGTGCCAGCCAATCGGGGATGGATGCGGGTGGCACGCCGAACTTCTCGAGAACGCCGGCTTCGTCGAAGAGCCGCTGCCGCATCCGGTCGAGCTGAACGACGCGCGTGCCGCGAACGCACTGCGCCAGGTCTTTGTCGGGCGTGCAAACGAGCACCTGCTCGACCGCGGGCGTGTCGCCCCAGCGCGCTGCGGCCGTCGCGAGCGCGTCGTCGGCTTCGAAGCCGAGCATCGGCCAGCACACGACGCCGAGCGCCTGGGTCGCGCGCTCCGCGAGCGGAAACTGCGCCATCAGCTCCTCCGGCACGCCTGCTCCGGTCTTGTAGCCGGCAAACAGCTCGTTGCGGAACGACTCGATCACGTGATCGAAGGCGACGCCCACGTGGCTGACGCCGTCGGCGTGCAGCAGCGAGCGCAGCGAGCGCAGCAATCCGCGCGTCGCGCCCACTTCCTGACCATTCGGCGCGCGCGCCGGCGGCGCGCCAAAGTGGGCTCGGAAGAGCTCGTAGGTGCCGTCGACGAGATGGAGCTTCAGTCGAGCCGAGTGTCCGCGGTGAGGTCTACGTGGACCGGCGTGCCGGCCGGGAACTCGACTTCCTTGCCGCGCGTCGTGAGCACGGCGCCCGTGCCCGCCGCCGCGCCAACCCCCGCGCCGATCGCGGCGCCCTTGCCGCCGCCGATGATCGCGCCGAGCAGCGCGCCCGCGCCCGCGCCGCCGCCGATGATCACGGCGTCCTTCTTCTTCCCCGGCTCCGCCGTGACGTCGATCGCGACGCTGGCGATGTCGCGCGCCACACCCTTGACCATGAGCGAGTCGAAGCTGAAGGCCAGCCGCGCGCGGCCCTTGGTCTTGCCCGAGCGAATCGAGGTCGTGACGCGGCCACGAACCTCGCTGCCGGCAGCGACCACGACCTTGCCTCCGACGCTCACGTGCTCCGTCAGCTTCGCGAGTACGGCGTCGCCGGAGCTGCTCGTGGCCGAAGAGAGCGAGTTCTCGAGCGTCAGGTGCAGTGTCGTGCCCTCGGGGATCACGACGGGCCGCGGCGTCGGCGCAGGGGCGCTGGTCGCGGGAGGGCCGCCGGCCGCGCGTGGACCGGATGCCGACCGGGCGGCGCCGTCTGCGGGAGCCGGAGAGGCTGCCGGTGCGTTGCCCGCCGGCTGGCAGGCCGCGAGCATCGCGGCCGGGATCACGGTCAACGACAGCAGGTATCGATTCATGTGTGTCTCCAATGAACGGGGGCAGAAACAGCCCCCAGACCGGATTTGACGCCGAACTCGGTGCCCCGGAACGTGATCCCGGTCACGACCGGAGCGGAGCGCTGGCGCCGCCTCTGCGCTTCACGCCGGCCTCCGCGATCAGCCGGTTGTTGTCGCCGAGCGCACGGTACTCGCGGTACAGCGTGAGTGTTGAGGCCCCCAGCGTGCACCAGGCGAGGAGCGCATGAAGCCATGCCGGGATCGCCCGCGTGTGTGCCGCGGCGCCCAGGATGAAGTTTGCCATCACGAGCCCGAGCGTGAGGGTCGCGACCGGAAAGACGCGGCCCTTGAGGCCGATCGTACGGCGCCGGAACGAATCGCCCCAGCCGTGCGCCTTCTCCATCTCCTTGAGCTCGACACCCGTGGCGATCAGGAAGAACAGGATGAAGGAATGCGCCATCACGAGTAGCGTCGTGGACCCGAGCGCCGCGAGGAAGTGGGTCTTGATCGCGGCGGCGCCCAGCGGAACGCCGTAGCCGATCCCGATCGTGGCCGCGAGCGAGAGCGTCCCCACGAGCGAGAGCGTCAGGAGTCCGATGGCCATCTCACCTCGACGAGGCTTCGCGCGGCAGTCAACCCGGCTTCCCCGCCGGCACTTCGTCCTCGGCCGTGAACAGCTCGCCCGTGACGCCGACGTGCCGGCCGAAGGCCTCGAGATCCGCGCGGCGCAGGCCCTCGGAGAGGGCCGTGATCTCGCCCGCCGCGCTCACCGCGAAGAGTGTGGGCACGGTGGTGAGATCGAGGGCCGCGGCGAGCGGGTACGGATCCGCTTCGAGGCGAATCGGCAGCTCGAGAGCCTGGGTCGCGACGAGCTCGCGAGCCGTGGGCGGGTCATCCTGGAGTACCGCCAGCACCGTTGTGCCCGGGCCGCGACGACGGTGGATCCGGTCGACCCAGGGCAGCGTCTCGCGCGTCGTCTTGCAGTTGCGGTGGCCGATCAAGATCAGCGCTGGGCCGCTGGCCCAGGCCTGCGACAGCGGCTCCGCAGCGCCCGCGACGTCGGGCAGGGCGAGCGCTGGAAAGAATCCTTGCTTCCGCGGCATCGGCGTCAGGCCGCCACGAACTCGGCCACAACCCGCCGCGGGATGACCCCGGCCTGATGGCCACGGTCGAGCAGCTCTTGCACGGCTCGGCGGCCGCGCTCGCCGCAATCGAGCGTCATCTGGTTCACCCACATGCCGACGAAGCGGTCGGCAATCTGCGGCTGCATGCCGCGCGCGAAGCTCATCGCATACTCGAGCGCCTGCGGCCGGTGGTCGAGCGAATAGCGCACGCTCTCGCGCACCAGCCGCGTCAGCCGTGCCATCAGCTGCTGGCCCAGATCACGGCGCACCGCGTTGCCGCCGAGCGGCAGCGGCAGGCCCGTTTCTTCTTTCCACCAAGCGCCCAGGTCGAGGATCTTGTGCAGCCCGTGGCTGCCGAACGTGAGCTGGCCTTCGTGGATGATCAAACCCAGATCGGCGCGTCCCTCGCGCACTTCAGCCAGGATCTTGTCGAAGGCCACGACGCGCGTCGCGACGCCGGGCGCGAACAGCTTGAGGGCCAGGTAGGCGCTCGTCAGCGTGCCGGGCACCGCGACGAGTTTCTCCTCGATCGCCTTCGGATCCAGCGTCTCGCGCGCGACCAACAGCGGACCGTAGCCGTCGCCGATGCTGCCGCCGCAGGACATCAGGGCGTACTTGTCGGCGACGTAGGGGTAGGCGTGGAACGAGATCGCCGTCAGCTCGTGCTTGCCTTCCATCGCCTCGCGGTTCAGCGTCTCGATCTCGGTCAGGGTGTGCACGACCTCGAGGCCGTCCGCCTTCACCTGGCCCGAAGCCAGGCCGTAGAACATGAACGCGTCGTCGCTGTCGGGGCTATGCGCGAGCGAGATGCGCATGCAGCACTTTCTCGTGGAGATCGGGGGCCCAGGTGGCGAGCGGACTCAGCACGTCGGCGACGCGCACGTCGTCGAGCTTTCGATAGCGGGCGATTTCGGCCATCACTGGCTCAGAAGGCGGCCGGGTCTCGGCGCTGGGGCGATTCACGATGATCGCGTCGGCACGGGCCATCAGGGCCGCGGAGGTGGGCTTCCAGCGCGACGGCGAAAGAAAGGGATGGACGACGAAGAGCAGCACGTCGGGAACAGCCAGCTCGACCACGGTCGACCCCTCGATGACGACCGGGCCCGGGCCGAGTCGCGAGCGCACGACACCCCACGCCGCCGCGACGGCGCTGCTCTTGGCAATGGCCCACAGCACACGCGCCGCGCCGGCCTGCGCCAGCCGATCCGTGTCGGTGCCCGGCTCCCGCAGCGTCTTCTCGTCGTCGAGGATCCGGAACGGCACGTCGATGTCGCAGACGACGCAGGCGGTGCCGCGCGGACAGCGCTCGAACACGTCCTCCGTGGTCGTGAACTTCACCGCGGTCGCGGTGGCGGGCGGAAGCGCGCGCAGGATGGTGGCTGCGAGCGCGGTCTTGCCGGAGCGGCTGCACGCACCGGAGATACAAAACGTCGTCACACCTCCATCATAGCTCGGACGAGCGGCTCCCTGAACGCCGCGGGGCGCATGCTAGACTCGCGAGAATGAAGCGTCGGGCGCTCCTGTCACTGCTGCTGGCGGCCCTTCCCTTCGCTGCCTGCGCCACAGCACCCGCGCGTGGGGCGGTGGACCTGCAGCCGGCTCGCGACGCCGTCGCCGCCGCCCGCGCCGCCGGGGCGCCCGTTCGGGCGTCGGACTGCATGAAGCGAGCGGAGAGCTATCTGGGAGAGGCCGAGGCCGCGGCTGGCAAGAGCGCCGATGCCCATTGGCTGTCGCGCCTCGCAATCGCCGAGGCCGAGTGCGCCACGCGCCTCTCGGCGAGGGCCGAGGCGGCGCCGAGGTTGCCAGAGGTGGAGACGGCGGCCCCCGAGGCCGACAAGCTCCAGGGCAAGCTCAAGAAGGCGGACGAGGAGCGGCGGCGACTCGAAGACACGCTCGTGCTGCTGACCCGCGATCTGGAACTGACCGAGAGCGAGGTCATCCGCCTCAAGGCAAAACTGCGCGGGCTCGACAGCAAGGCGGAGGCCTCCTCGGCGATCGCCGAGGCGCGTATCCTGATGAAGCGCTATCAGGAGCAGCGCGGCCGAACTGCCAACCTCGCGCGCTGTCAGGAGCTGATCGAGCGAGCCGAGCTGCAGATCGTGGACCAGAACTACGGCGCCGCCTCGTTCTTCGCACAGAAGGCGCAGGAGCTGCTGCAGGATCGGCGGCGCACGACGCCAACCGAAAACACCGAGCAGGAAGCGCCAAAGAAGAGAGGCTATACGGTGGTCGCGACGTCCCTCCACATCCGCAGCGAACCGAGCCCGACGGCCCGCGTCGTGGGCAAAGCGAAGAAGGGCGACAGCTTCGAGGCGCTGGCGATGCGCGGGGACTGGCTGAGGGTCAAGATCGAGGGCGGCGACGGCTGGGTCTACCGGCCGTTGTTGGAATAGCGCGTCGGGAGTTCGAGGGAGTACGAGAAAACAGGCGCCCTCCCGGGCCCTTCGGGCTCCCTCCCAGTCGCCCGCGCCGAAGTGAATTCGGCGCTCCGCCGCTCAGCCGGCGCTCTCGGATTTCTTTTCGGACTGGCTGGTCTCCGAAGCCTGGATCTGCACGGGGCCACCGGCCTGGATCACGCGGTCGCGGCCCTCTGCCTTCGCCTGGTAGAGAGCCGCGTCGGCCGTGTCCACCAGGGCCCGGGCTACGCGGCCGTCCGCGGGGAAGGTCGCGACTCCGATCGAGACCGTGGTCTTCGCCCCGAAGCGGCCGCTGCGCGCCGTGCTGGAACTGACAGCCGTGCGGATCTTTTCGGCCACTTCGGTCGCCTGCTCCTTGCCGCACGAGGGCAACAGCACGGCCATCTCCTCGCCGCCGTAACGGAAGGCCATGTCCGTCGAACGGATCTTGGCGGCGATCTGGCCGGACACGCGCCGCAGCGCCGAGTCGCCCTCCGTGTGACCGAAGCGGTCGTTGTATTGCTTGAAGTGATCGATGTCGATGAGCAACAGACTCAGCAGCCGGCTCTCCCGGTCGCAGCGTCGGATCTCCTTGTCCATCGTGTCCTGGAAATGGCGGTGGTTGTAGAGGCCGGTCAGGCCATCCGTGATCGCGAGCGTCTCGAGCGTGCGGTTGGCGGCGCGCAGGCCCTCGTTGGTCTGAGCCAGCTGGTCGCGGGCCTCTTCGAGGCGCTGTCGGCCTTCACGCACCTTCGTCACCATGTCGTTGAAAGCCACGGTGAGTTCGGCGATCTCGTCGTTGCCCGTGGCTGGCAGGTAGACGTCCTCCCCCATGCTGACCCGCTTGGCCCCATCCGAGAGCAGCAGGATGGGGTGGAGCGCGCGGCGCGAGACGAGCGCGGTCAGCGCCAGAATCAGCAGCAACCCGGGCACCCCCCACTTGAGCAGGCGCTGCTTCGATTCCCGGATCGACCGATACGCGACGTCCTTTGGCATCGACGCGACCAGGAAGCCCGGAAGTTCCCCCTCGAGGCGCCTCGCCGTGTAGACCGAAGGCCCGTGGCCCGCGATCCGGGCCTCGAGCACCGGCCCCAGCAGCGGCGCTCCCATCGGCAACTCGCCGTCGAACTTCCGCTCGCCGGGCCGGGCCGTGACCTTGCCGGCCTCGGCCACGACGCCGCCACCGGCGTCGAGCAGCCAGAACGCGGGCGGCTCCGTCGAGTCGATCAGTGTAGCCTGGGTCGCGTGGGCGTCTTTGAGGTCGATGGAAAGAAACGCGGTCTCGGCGTCCACGGGGGTGTCGAGCAGCGACTCGAGGTCGTCGAGATCGAGCCGCGCGACGACAAAGGCGATCACGTCTCCCTGCGCAGAGGCGACCGAGTGGTAGGCGACCATGGTGGCCCGGCCGCCCAGGAACTCGGAACGGTAGATCGGGCTCACTCCTTCGCTGTCGATGTGGGGCGCGAGCAGGCGTTTGACGCCCTCCTCGAGCCGCTCCTCGCGCGTCGACGCGATCACCTCGCCGTCGAGGTTCACCAGGAACAGCGAATCGTAGGTGTGGTAGAAGCCCATCACGCGGCTGAGATATTCGTTCGTTTCCGCGCGGGCCCGGGTCGCGTCGGCGCGCCGCCTGCCCGTCAGGCTCTGGGCGCCCTCCAGCACGTACTTGGTCGTGGACCAGGGCCGGACATCGGCCTGGGCCTGCTTCACCCAGTCGGCCAGCGCGGTCGCTTTTCGGAACAACTGGTTGGTGAGGTTCTCGTGGACCTTCTCCTGCAGCAGTTCCCGGTTCAGCCGGAGCCCGTAGAGGCCCATCGAAAACAGGGGGGTCCCGACGCACAGCAGCACCAGCAGGACGATCTTCGCCTGGAGGCTGAACCGCAACGGCCGCGTCCCGATGGCACCGGCTTCGGTCAAGCGACTCCTGAGACAGGGGAAGGGGGGCGGCCCTGACTCGGGCATTATAATCCCGGCCGTGGGCGAAGCGGCGGCAAACGCCCGAGGCTGCCGGAGATCTGAGGTGGATCAGCAGGCCCTGGGTTTCGGCACTTCCAGAGCCTTCGGCGCTCATGCTAGTCTGAGTCTGGTTCTAGGCGGGTCAGCCTAGCAGTCGGAGGCGTGATGGAGCAACATTCCCAGCGCGCGCGCTGCGTCCACTGCCGGGCGGACGTGGTCGTGCCCGATTCCTACGCGCAGGGCGACCACATCAAGTGCGGCTCCTGCGGAACGAAGCACAAGATCGCGCGCGGCGAGATGCTCCGCCTGGTGATCGCCGACGCGACGCCGCTGAAGGACGCCCTGGCCGCCAACCGCCAGATGATCGAGCGACTCGAGGCCGATCTGCGCGCGGCGCGCGGCAGTTTCGGGATGGGCGTGAACGGCCTGGGCCTCGCGCTCATCTACGTGCTCTGGCAGGTCGGGCAGAGGGACCGGCTGGTGTCCAGCGCTCTCGGCCTCGAGGCCCTGGGAGTCGCGATCGCGAGCGGCATCGCCCTCGAGCTGGCGAACTACCTGTTTCTCGCCAAGCGGCACCAGATCTCGCGGCTCTCCGACGAGATCCTGGACGCGCGCAAAGAAAGCCGTGTGCTGGAGCAGAAGATCCGCGAGGCCGGCAAGGTCTAGACGGAGCCAGGCGCCGAATCTCCTATTCCACTATTCCGGCGTCGAGCATGCCGAGCACCGTCTTGTAGATGAAGTAGGAAGAGCGCGGGATGTCGCGGTGCAGGTCCGCGATCGAGGCGCCCCTCTTGAAACGGGACCAGACCGCGACCGCGAGCTCGAGGCTCTCGGGATCCTCCCACCGCAGTTGCGCGGCCTTCTGCTTCCACAGCTTCGACGCGTCCGGGATGCGCGCCTGGAGCATCGGCAGCTCGTCCTGAAGCCGCACCGACTCCATCAGCAACGAGATGCCGGGAAGTGTCACGTCGGTCTGCACCTCGTCCTCCTGCACGCTCCTGCCCGTAAACGAGAACTCGCCCTCGAGCGGCGATTGGAAGAGCTGGAATACGGCGTCGTCGCCGGTGAGCTGGCTCACCTTGGCCCGAGCGATGTTGCCCTTGAAGAAGAACAGCTCGGCGATCTTCTGCTGGCCGCCTTTCTGCACGACCGTGAGGTTGCCGGTCTGGTGCGCGCCGATCAGGGTCTGGATCACGGTCGCGAGGTCGAAGTACTTGAGATTGCCCTGGAGTTGCTTCGTGGACACCTTCGGGACCTTGAGTGTCGTCGCCTCGAGCCGCTTCGCGAGAACGAGACACAGGTTGCGTGAGAAGGCCGGCAGCGTGACCATCAGGTCCAGGAAGACCGGCTTCTCGAGGACGAACAGCTCGGCTTTTTCGGGACAGCGCACCGTGGCCGTGCGCGGCGAGCCGGTGAGCAGCGCAAGCTCCCCGAGCACCTCACCTGCGCCGAGGTAGGCGACCGGGATCGGCTCGGCGCCGTCGGCGGGAACCGCGAGCACCTCGAGGGCGCCGCTCTTGACGATGTAGAGTCGGTCTCCCTGCTCGCCCTGGCGGAACACGATCGAGCCCGGGCCATACTCGTCGAGCTTGCCCTGAGCGAGCACCGCCTTCAGCACCTCGTCAGGCTGGCTCTCGAACAGGTCGGAGGCCTTCAGAAACGCAGGATCGATGGCGTTGGGCATAGGCTCCTAAGCTTCGGTCGCTCCGATTATACCCTCGCGGGAGTTGTGCTAGTATGTGCCGCCCTTACAACGATCAACCTGGCTCGCGACCGATCCAAGTCGCTGATCCCAAAGGGCCTCGCGGGGGTGTCTGATGATTGAACGCGAAGCGCCGATCCGGATCTACAGCGAGATCCTCGCCAACACCCTGGGGGCAAAGGTCGCCAAGGGCCGCCTGGTTCGTGTCGCCCCCGAGGGCTACTACGAAGTCCTTCTCGAATCCTCGGGCAAGAACTTCACGAGCCTCCTGCCGGTCGCCACGACCGTAATCGTCGCGGCCGAACCCGACGAGGAGGTCGGCAGGATCGAGGTGGAGCGCTGAGCCGGGAGATTCGTGTCGTCCACATCGGCCTCGGCCCGATCGGCCAGGGCATCGCGCGCCTCGCGCTCGAGACCGAGGGCCTGAAGGTCGTGGGCGCCGCCGATCTTTCTCCCGACAAGGCTGGCAAGGACCTCGGCGTAGTGCTCGGCTTGCCGAAGAAGCTGCGGCTCAAGGTCGTGGGCGACCCCGCCAAGCTGCTGCGCAAGACCAAGGCCGACATCGCCGTGCTCTCCACCACGTCTTCGGTGCGGGACGTGAAGGCGCAGATCGCGGCCCTCGTGCACAAGGGCCTGCATGTCGTGACGACCTGCGAGGAGTTGGCCTACCCGACGCCCTCGCGCGCCGGGGCGTTCCGCGAGATCGACCAGATGGCGCGGAAGAAAAAGGTCTCGGTGCTGGCCACCGGGGTCAACCCCGGCTACGTGATGGACGCGCTGGCCTTGTTCCTGACGGCGCCCTGCGCCCAGGTCAGCCGCGTCTCGGTCACGCGGGTGGTCGACGCGGCCACCCGCCGGCTGCCGCTGCAGCGCAAGGTCGGGGCCGGCCTGACGATCGCGCAGTTCAACCGGGCCAAGACCGAGGGCAGCGTGCGCCACGTCGGGCTGCCGGAGTCGGTGCACATGATCGCGGCCAGCCTGGGCTGGAAGCTCGACCGGGTCGACGAGACGCTGGAGCCGGCGATCGCCCCGCGCGACCTCGACACCGCCTACCTGCGCATCCCGGCCGGCAACGCGGCGGGCATCAAGCAGGCGGCCCGCGGCTATCGCAACGGCGAGCTGGTGGTGAGCCTGGACCTGCAGATGTACGTGGGCGCCGAGTCACCGCGCGACCACGTGCTGATCGACGGCGTGCCTTCGATCGACATGACGATCGCCGGCGGCATCGCGGGCGACCTCGCGACGGCCGCGATCACCATCAACGCGATTCCGAAGCTGTTCGCCGCTCGGCCCGGCCTCGTGACGATGCGCGACATCCCGCTCGTCCATCGCTTCTCGACACTCGAAGCGAAGAGCCTCCCGGCCAAGAAGAAGTAGCTATCTACTTCGCGCCACGAACTCGCGCAGCACGCGTTCGTCCTGCGGGTCGATGCCGAGAAACTGGAGCCCCACGTGATAGCCGGGCCCGCGCTCGGCGCGGCGGCAATGGCGCACTTCGCACTGCGCCCAGATCAGGTCGCCGCCCAGATCGATGGCGAAGTCGTGAATCGCGCCGACCTCGAAGGCCGCCGGCACCACGAGCAGCGCCCCGCCCGTCGAGATGTCCAGGAAGCGCACGCTCACCTGGGCACGGACGAAACCGGCGGCGATTTCCTGGCTCACCTAGGAGGCCTTGGGTGAAGGATCCAGGAAGAAGCGCAGGATCGCGTGATCGGCCGGGTCCAACGCGACGAACTCGACGTCCACCGCGAAGGGTCCCTCTTCCGCGTCCGCCTGGCGCTCGAGCTTCGCCACGCGCCCCTTGAGCTCGAGCGTCGCCTCGCCCAGACTGAGGCTCAGATCGCAGGTCGAGCCCAGCGTCATGGGCAGCCGCGTCTCGAGAGAAGCCCCGCTCTCCGCCAGGGCCAGCACGCGAAAGTCGGCCAGCATCGTCGCGCGGCCGACCATGCGGCCGTCGAGCGGGACTCGCTTGTGCTGGCGACGTTCGCTAGGTTCCATTGGAGCTTCGCGGGGATTATACTGCCGCCTCACGGCACTATGAAGGGTCCCCTGACCGAGGGTCTGCTCCCTGAGGTCCTCCGGCAGCTCTACGTCGGGCGCAAGACCGGGTTCTTGCACTTCACGCGGGCGGCCGAGCGCCGCAGCGTCTACTTCCGCGTCGGCCACATCGTCCACGGCGATACGAACGTCAAGGAGGAACGCCTCGGCGAGACGCTCGTGACACAGGGCGTGATCACGGCAGCCGACCTGAAGCGCTCTACGGGCTTCGTGCTCCGCGACAAGAAGCGGCTCGGCAACGTGCTGGTGGAGCTCGGCATCCTGGACCGCGACAAGCTCGAGGACGCGCTTGCCTTGCACGTTCGCGAGATCCTGCTGAAGGTCTTTTCCTGGTCCGAGGGCGAGTACCACTTCGAGGAAAAGGAAGAGCCGGGCCTCGAGCCGGACATGAGCCTCAAGCTCTCCACGGGCGAGATGATCCTCGAGGCGGTGCGGAAGATCGACGACCCTGACGTGGTCCGCTTCGCGCTGGGCGACATCGACCGCATCCTGGGCCTTTCGAACGATCCGCTGCTGCGCTTCCAGAAGATCACGCTGACCCCGGCCGACGGCTACGTGCTGTCGCGCATCGACGGGACGCTGAGCGCGCGCGAACTGCTGCAGGTGATCCCGCTGGCGCCCGAGGACACGATGCGGTCGCTCTTCGGCTTGCTTTCGACCGGCGTCGTCGAGTTCCTGCCGCTCCCGCCGAAACCCCCGGCCAAACCCGACACCCGGCCAGTGGGACAGCCGGCCAAAGCCGGCGCGGCGCCGTTCCCGGCGGCGCCCGCCGTCCCCGTGCCGGCGCCCATGCCCGCCCCGAGCGCGGCCTCGGCGGCGCCCGCGCCCCCGAACGGCGAGGCGGCGAAGGCCCGCGAGGCGCGCCGGCAGGAGGTGCTCGAGGCCCACGACGGCCTCAAGGCCAAGAACCACTTCGAGGCGCTGGGCATCCCCAGGGCCTCGAGCGAGGCGCAGGTCAAGGAGGCCTACTTCAAGCTCGCGAAGAAGTTCCATCCCGACACGCATCACGACCCGGCCCTCTCGGACATGCGCGACAAGATCGAGGTGATCTTCATTCGCCTCGGCGAGGCCTACGAGGTGCTCCGCAACCCGCGCACACGGGGCAACTACGAGGCCGATCTCGCTTCGCGCACGCCACGTGCGCCAACGGCCGGCACGTTCGTGCAGAGCCCCTCCGAACCGGGGCCACCACCCGATCCCGCCCACGAGGCGCGGCTCGCCGAAGAGTCCCTGCGGAAGGCGGACAAGCTGTACGGCCAGGACAAGTTCTGGGACGCGATCCAGCTCCTCGAGCCGGCCCTCGGCGGGGCTGAGGGCAAGACCAAGCAGCGTGTCCGCGTGTTGCTCGCCAAGGCCTATCTCAAGAACCCCAAGTGGACCAAGCGCGGGGAAGAACAACTGCAGGCCGTCATCAAGGAAGATCCCAAGAACGTCGAGGCCCACTTCGCGCTGGGAAACCTCTACAAGGCGAGCGGCCTCAAGAGTCGCGCGCTTCACGAGTTCCAGCGTGTTGTCGAACTCAAGCCCGAACACGAAGAAGCCATGGCCGAGGTCGTAGAGCTGACACCCGAGGGCGGGCCGGGGGCCGAGGCCAAGAGCGGCCCGGGCGGCTTTCTCAAGAAGCTCTTCAAAAAGGGCTGAGGGATGCGCCGCTTCGCCTTGTTGTGTTTCGCGCTGGCGGTGCCCGCGCTCGCCGACGTGTACACGCTCGACGACGGCGACAGGATCTCGGGCAAGACCCTGGGCCTCGAGGCCGGCATCTACAAGGTGCAGACCGCTTACGGCCGGCTCGCGATCCCGCGCGGCAGGGTGCTGAAGATCGTCCACGACGACGGTCGCGAAGAGGTGCTCGACGCAGCCGCCGTGGCCGCGGCGGCGCCCACGCCCGCAGCCGCCGCAGGGCCGCAGCTCGTGTTGGTCGTGAGCGGCGCCAGCTTCTGGCATGCCTGGTCGCCGCCCAAGGAAGGCGCCTTCGACCCCACGCTGCGCTTCGAGGTGAGCCTCGACGAGGAGGTGGTCGCAAGCTACACCGACGCGAAGCCCGACCCCGAGATCTCCGGGGCGGTTGTGAACGCCTTCGGTTTCGGCCCGGAGAGCGTGAATCCGTCCGGCGCCGAGGGTGTCCGCGTCGCCGCTCCGGAGACACGTCCGGGGCGGATCACCCTCCGGATCGATTTGCCGGCGGGCCGCGGCGGCGAGCGCAAGCTGCGGGTCGCCTACTTCGGCCGCGACGCGACGACGGGTACTGTGCGCGAGCTGGTCGCGAACTCGATCTACGTCGAGCTGAAGCCTGAGGCCCCCAGCTTCGTGCGTGTGAAGCAGGACGCGGGGCGCCTGGAGTTCTCGGGCTTTCCGAAGAAGAAGATGAAGGGCCTCGAGACCTTCCGCATCGAGATGGGGATGGAGTAAGCTCGAATCCCATGGACGAGGCGACGCTGGTCGAGGTTTTGCAAGGCGTGGCACTCGCGATCGCGCTCGCGGCTTGCGCCGGGATCCGGGCCTGGCTCCCGCTGCTGCTCGCCGGCGGCCTGCATCGCGCCGGCCTGCTGCAACTAGGCCCCGCTTTCGAGTTCCTGGGTTCGAACCGCGCCTTGATCCTGTTCGGCGTGGCGAGTGTGCTCGAGATCGTGGGCGACAAGATCCCGGCCGTGGATCACGGCCTGGATGCGATCTCCAGCGTGCTGCGTCCGCTCGCCGGCGCGCTGCTCGCCGCCTCGGTGCTCGGCCGCTTCGCCGACCCGCTCACGGCCATCGCCCTGGGCATCGCCGTGGGCGCGCCGACCGCGATCGTCCCGCACCTGACCAAGTCGGGCCTGCGGGCGCTCTCCACGGTCTTCACGGCCGGTCTCGCCAACCCGATCGTGAGCCTGCTCGAAGACTTGTTGGCGCTGGCGATGTTCCTGCTCGCCGTTCTGGTCCCGATCGTCGTGTTGCTCGGCCTGCTGCTGGTCGCGGTCTTCGCGGCCCGCCGCTTCGCGCGGCGCCAGCGCGGCGTGGTTCGAACCGCGTGAGGCGGCCCAAGGCCGGGGCCTTGCTGCTGGCGGCGCTCGCGGCGCCGATGGCCTTCGGCCAGGAGCCGCGGCCGACCCCGAAGCCGTTCACGCTGGAGGTGGACGTCGACCTGGTCTCGATCACGGCCGTGGTCCACGACAAGTCCGGGCACTTCATCTCCGGTCTCGGCCCGCAGAACGTGACGGTGCTCGAGGAGGGCGTGCCGCAGGACGTCACGATCTTCCGCGAGGCCAAGGGCGGCGAGGAGAAGATCCCGCTCTCGGTGGTACTGGTGCTCGACGCGAGCGGCAGCATGAAACCGAACATGGGTTTCTTGCAGGAGGCCGCCACCAGCTTCGTGCGCAAGCTCGTGGCCGAGGACGAGGCGCTGATCGTCCAGTTCAACGAGAGCGTCAAGGGCAGCTCCGAGTTCACTGACGACGGCGACCGGCTCGAGAGCTTCATCGACGGGCTGCAGGCCTGGGGCGGGACGAGCCTCTACGACGCGATCCAGTATTCTCTCGAGCGGGTTCGGGAGCGGCCGGGGCGCAAGGCCCTGGTGGTCTTCTCCGACGGCGCCGACACTACCAGCTCGCTCAAGGAATCCGCGGTCATCGACTACGCGCGGGCCGTGGAGGCGACGATCTACGGCGTCGGGATCCGCGGCGGGTTCGGCGGCTCGGCCCCCGGCGGATTCCTGAAGAAGATCGCCGGCGAGACCGGCGGCGAGTACTTCTTCACGGACAAGGTGGGCGACCTGATCCGCGTCTTCGCCCAGATCTCGGAGGAGCTGCACCAGCACTACCTGCTGGCCTACTCGCCGAAGCTGCCGCCCGACAGCCTGTTCCGCAAGATCGAGGTCAAGATCGATCGCGCCGACGCCGAGGTCCGCGTCCGCAAGGGCTACTTCGCGACCAAGCGCCGCAAGCCGCGTCGATAGATCGGGGGGGGTACCGAACCAGCGCCCCGCGCGGCGGAGCGGGCCCTTCCGGCGATGCCGACCCCGGAGTCCAGCCGACGGGGTGTAGAATCGAGGCTCCCTTCATGGCTGAGATTCGCATCGAAAGCGCAGACGGCGCAGCCCAGCGTGTGACGCTCGACAAGGAGCGTTTCACGATCGGGCGCTCGCGGGAGAACGACATCTTTCTCCCCGACCAGTGGCTCTCCCGCCACCACGCGGAGATCCGCGCCGGCCGGGGCGGCTTCGCCCTCGTCGACTTGGGCAGCAAGAACGGCACGCTGCTGAACGGCACGCGGCTCGCGGGCGAGCAACAGCTGCAGGAGGGCGATCTCATCACCCTCGGCGAGCACCGGCTCACCTTCTCGAATACGGCTGCGGAAGACACCGATATGGATTTCGAGCCGGCGGGAACGCAGGTCTTCTCGGCCAGGGAGATCTCTGACATCGCCACCAAACCGGTTCTGGATCAGAACGACCTGATTCGCCAGAACCGCCTGCTTCGCACCCTCAGCAAGGCCGCGAGCGACCTGCTCACGCACCGCTCGCTGGCCGAGCTCTTCGAGCGCATCCTCGACCTGCTGCTCGAGGCTGTGCCGGCCGAGCGCGCGGCGATCCTGCTGGTGGAGCCAGGCGACCCGCAGCCGGTGATCAAGGCCTCGAAGAGCCGCGCGGGCGCGCCGATCACGCGCGTGAGCCGCTCCATCGCCCGACGCGCCATGGACCATCGCGTCTCGCTGCTGCTGCCCAACCTGCTCGAGGACTCGGCCTTCAAGAGCCAGGACAGCATCCTGGCCTCGGGGATCCGCTCCGCGCTGTGCGCGCCGCTGTGGTTCACGGCCGAGGTCAAGGAGCGCGACGCCGTGATCGGTCTCGTCTACATGGATTCGATGCAGCGCTCGCACTCGTTCACCGAGGACGACGTGAACGTCGTGACCGCCCTCGCCAACATCGCCGCGGTTCAGATCGAGAACGTACGCTTGCTCGAAGAGAACATCGAGAAGCGGCAGCTCGAAGACGACATGCGCAAGGCGGCAGAGATCCAGCGCCGGCTGCTGCCCGGCGCCCCGCCCGAGATCGCCGGCTACGACATCGCGGGCTCGAACCACCCCTGCCGAACCGTGGGTGGCGACTATTACGACTACGTCAGCTCCGGTGGCCGACTGTACCTGGCACTCGGGGACGTCTCGGGAAAGGGCACGGGCGCGGCGCTGCTGATGACCGTACTGCGCGCGGCGGTGCGTGCGGCCTGGACGGATTTCGAACCAGCCGAGGCGGTGGTGCGGATCAACCGGACCGTGTGCCAGAACGTTCCCGACGGCAAGTACGCGACCTTCGCGATGGGCCGTCTGGAACCGGCCACCGGCGAGCTCACCTACGTGAACGCGGGGCACAACCCGCCGATCCTGGCCCACGCCGACGGCACGGTGGAGGAGCTCACGGAAGGCGGCATGGTCCTCGGCATGTTCGACTCCGTGTCCTATGCCCACGGTCGCGTGGCGCTGCGCCCGGGCGACACGCTGGTCGTGTTCTCCGACGGTGTCAGCGAGACCTGGAACAAGGCCGGCGAGGAGTTCGGCGAGGAACGCCTCACGCAGACCATCCTGCGCAGCCACGAGTTGAGCGCCGCGCAGCTGCAAGCCCGGATCCTGGCCGACCTCGACACCTTCTCCGGCGGCGCCAAGGCCACCGACGACCGAACCTTGATCGTCCTCAAGCGGACCTAGGCGGCGCTTCGCGATTCGGGCTTGACCGCGCGGTCCCAGGTGGGATCTACTCCGGCCGTGGCCGTGATCAGGCGCTCGGCGCGAACCGCGCTCTCGGAGCTGTCGCTGCTGCAGCGCGAGGTGAACCAGCTCTTCGAGCGGCTCGCCGAGGCCGAGCGCGCCGAGCGGCCCGATTCCGCAGCGTGGCTGCCGAGCGCCGACGTCTACGAGAGCGGGGGCAACCTGAAAGTCGTGGTCGAGGTGCCGGGGCTCGTGCCGGAGTCGCTGAAGCTCGCCTGCAAAGACCACGAGCTCGTGATCGTGGGCGAGCGGCGAGAGAAGAAGCCGACGGGCGGCGCCGCCGCGTTCGTGTGCATGGAACGGCCACAGGGCCGCTTCAAACGGGTCATCCCCATTGATATCACCGTGGAAGTGCAAAAGGCCGAGGCCCGCCTCTCGGGCGGACTCCTGATCGTGACGCTGCCACGCCTCAAAGATCGCCGGGGCCGGGAGACTGTGATCCCGGTCCGGAGGGAAGAGTGAGAGGAGCATGGCCGAAGAACTGAGGAAGGACGACGAGCCGATCAAGATCCCCGAGGTGCTGCCGGTGCTTCCGCTCCGGGACATCGTGATCTTCCCGTTCATGATCGTGCCGCTGTACGTGAGCCGCGAGCGCTCGATCAAGGCGGTGGACCAGGCGCTGGCGGACCAGCGCATGATCCTGCTCGCGGCGCAGCGCGAGCAGGAGAAGGAAGACCCAAGCCCCGAGGACATCTACCCGGTCGGGACGGTGGCCCTGATCATGAGGATGCTGAAGCTGCCCGACGGGCGGATCCGTGTGCTCGTGCAGGGCGTCGGCCGCGCCAAGATCGTCTCCTTCGAAGACGGCCACTCGCACCTGCAGGCCCGCATCGAATCCGTGACCGAGCCCGAGGTCCAGGACAAGGGCAGCCTCGAGGTCGAGGCGCTGATGCGCAACGTGAAGGGCGCGCTCGAGAAGTCCGCGAACCTGGGCAAGCCGATCTCGCCGGAGGTCGTGGTGATCGCGACCAACATGGAGGAGCCGGGGCGGCTCGCCGACCTGACGGCGTCGAATCTCGACCTCAAGGTCGAAGGCGCCCAGGAGATTCTCGAGGCCTTCGACCCGCTCGAGCGGCTGCGCCGCGTCCACGAGCTGATGGCCAAGGAGCTCGAGGTCCTGACCATGCAGCAGGAGATCTCGTCCCAGGCCAAGGGCGAGATGGACCGCTCGCAGCGCGAGTTCTTCCTGCGCCAGCAGCTGAAGGCGATCCAAAGCGAGCTGGGGGAAGGCAACGAGCTCGCCGAGGAGATCGCACAGCTCAAGGAGAAGGCGCACAAGGCCAAGATGCCGAAGCCGATCCTCGAGGAGGTTGAGCGCCAGCTGAAGAAGCTCGAGCGCATGCACCCCGACTCGGCCGAGACGGCCACGCTGCGCAACTGGCTCGACTGGATGGTGACGCTGCCCTGGGGCAAGGGCACCAAGGACAACCTCGACCTGGACGAGGCACAAAGGATCCTCGACGAGGACCACTACGGCCTCGAGAAGATCAAGGAGCGGATCGTCGAGTACCTCGCGGTGCGCAAGCTCAAGGACAAGATGAAAGGCCCGCTGCTGTGCTTCGTCGGGCCGCCCGGCGTCGGCAAGACCAGCCTCGGCAAGTCGATCGCGCGGGCGCTCGGGCGCAAGTTCGTGCGGCTGTCACTGGGCGGCGTCAAGGACGAGGCCGAGATCCGCGGCCACCGGCGCACCTACGTCGGCTCCATGCCCGGGCGGATCATCCAGGGCATCCACCAGGCCGGCTCGAACAACCCGGTCTTCATGATGGACGAAGTGGACAAGATCGGCGCCGACTATCGCGGCGACCCGTCCTCGGCGCTGCTGGAAGTGCTCGACCCCGAGCAGAACAACAGCTTCCGCGACCACTATCTCGGCGTGCCCTTCGACCTCTCGAACGTCATGTTCATCTGCACGGCGAACATGACCGACACCGTCCAGGCCGCGTTCCTCGACCGCATGGAACTGCTCCGTCTCTCCGGCTACACCGAGGAGGAGAAGGTCGAGATCGCGACGCGGCACCTGGTGCCGAAGCAGCTCGAGGAGCACGGCTTGACGACGGCGAACCTGATCTTCGCGGACAAGGCGCTGCGCGGCATGATCAACTCCTACACGCGCGAGGCGGGGCTCCGGAACCTCGAGCGCGAGGTGGCGCAGGTCGCCCGCAAGGTCGCGCGCAAGACCGCCCAGGGCGACCTGCGGACGGTGCGCGTGACGCCCGGCTCGCTGCCGAAGTATCTGGGGGCTCCAAAAGTGCTGCCGGACGAGATCCTGAAGAAGGACTCCGTGGGGATCGCCACCGGCCTCGCCTGGACCGCCACGGGCGGCGATGTCTTGTTCGTCGAGGCCACGGCAATGAAGGGCAAGGGCCGCCTGACGCTGACCGGGCAGCTCGGCGAGGTGATGAAGGAATCGGCCCAGGCCGCGCTCTCGTTCGCGCGTACGCGCGCCCGCTTCTATGGAATCAGGGACGACTACTTCGCGAACCAGGACATCCACATCCACGTGCCCGAGGGTGCGATTCCGAAGGACGGCCCGTCGGCGGGCATCACGATCGCGACCGCGATGCTCTCGGTCTTCACGAACCGGCCCGTGAAACGCTCCCTCGCCATGACCGGCGAGATCACGCTGCGTGGCAACGTGCTCCCGATCGGCGGACTCAAGGAGAAGATCCTGGCCGCGCGGCGCACGGGCATCACGAAGGTGGTGTGCCCGAAGCTCAACCAGAAGGAGCTCGACGAGGTGCCGACGAACTTGAAACGCGGCCTGGAGTTCCACCTCGTGGAGGAGTTCGACGAGGTGCTGAGGCTCGCCCTCGTCCCGCCCCTCGAGCCTCGGGTCTTCCCAAACTCGGGCCCGAAGCCCGCGCCGAAGACGTTCCCGGCGAAGCCGCGTTCCAAGCCGATCACCGTATAGGCTTGATCGGTCTCCTGACGGGCGGCGGCTCGACGGGCGTCTCGGGGGCGGGGCTTTCGCTCAGCAGCAACACCCGCTCGAGGCACAGGCCAGCCATCGAGGCAAGCGGCAGCAGCTTGCGGAGCGACGCGCCGGCGAAGGCCCAGCCGTAGTCACGAGCCAGGACCAGGGCACCCTCGGCGCCACCGGCGCCCGAAAGCGGCAGCGCCAGCAGCGAACGCAGCCCCAGCGCCTGCATCGAGCTACGCGTCTTCGGAAACGGCTCCGCCTCGTGGAGCTCGTCGAGCCGGACCACGACCGGATGAGCGGCAACGTGGCGCACCAGATCGTCGGCTGCCGCCGGCGAAGACCCCTCGTCCAGACGCCAGCGCTCGATGCCTCCCTCGTGGACAAAAGCCAACTCGCCTCGGTCGAACGGCGCGAGCGCCAGGAGATCGCCCCGCAGCGCCTTCCGCAGAGCCAGACCGCCATCCCCCTTCGTCGCGGCAACCAAGCCGAGGAGGCGCGTCTCGAGGTCCATGGATGGGATAATACCCCCGTGAAGATCTTGATCATCGGCGACATCGTCGGAAGCCCGGGGCGCGCCATCCTGAAGAAGGCCCTGCCCCAGGTGTTCCGAAGCCACGACATCGACTACTGCATCGCGAACGTCGAGAACGCTGCCGGCGGCTTCGGTGTGACGCGCGAGATCTGCGAAGAGATTCGCGCGCTCGGCGTCGACTGCATGACATCGGGCAATCACATCTGGGACAAGCGCGAGATCCTGCCACACATCGGCCAGTTGCCGGACCTGCTGCGGCCCGCGAACTACCCGGCCGGCCAACCAGGGCGCGGCTCACACGTGGGCAAGGGCAAGGACTCGCGCACGCCGGTCGCGACCCTCAACCTCTCGGGCCGCATCTTCATGAACGGCTCGATCGACGACCCGTTCGCGAAGGCCATGGAGGAACTGGAGCGGCTGCACAAGGAGGCGAAGATCGTGATCGTCGACATGCACGGCGAGGCCACGTCGGAGAAGATGGCGCTCGGCTACTACCTCGACGGCCTGGTGACCGCAGTCGTGGGCACGCACACGCATGTGCCGACCTGTGACCACCGGATCCTGCCGAAGGGCACGGCCTACTGCTCCGACATCGGCATGACCGGGCCCTACGATTCGGTCATCGGCGTCGAGAAGGACACCATCATCCAGCGCTTCCTCACGGGCATGCCCGCGCGTTTCGAGACGGCCAAGGGCGACCCACGCCTGGCCGCGGTCGTGGTCGACGCCGATCCCGCCACGGGCCTGGCACGGGGCATTCAGCGGATGCTGATCGCCGAAGGCGACGTGAAGAGCTGACGCCGCCTGCGGGGCTCGGGCGAGGCGACTACGCGGCCCTGACCAGGCGCCGCGCGAGAAAGAAGAGCGGCCAGCCGGCCAGGAGGACCACGCCACCCGCGAGCGCGAGACGCGTCTGTGCGAGCAACACGTGGAGCGAGACACCGAGCAGGCAGAGCGCGAAGATCGCGGGCAGCACGGGATAGCCGGGCATACGGTAGCCGCGCGCTTCGTCGCCGGCGCCGGCTCTGCGCCGCAGCACGAACGCCGTCGAGGCGACGACGACGAGCGTCAGCGAGTCCGTGAACATCACGTAGTTGAGCAGCTTCTCGAAGGAGCCCAGCAGGAAGGCCGGCAGCAGCATCGTGGCCCCGAAGAACAGCAGCCCGAAGCCCTGGACCTGCGAGCGCGGATCGACGCGCAGAAACGCGGCGGGCAGGGCGTGGTCTTCGGCCATCGCGTAGTAGCTGCGCGGCACCTGCAGGATGGTCGCGTTCACGAAGCCGGCCGCCGACAGGAAGATCGCCAAGCAGACGACGCTCTCGCCCACCGGGCCGAAGACCGCGCGCGCCAGCTCGGCCGCGACCAGCCTCGAGCCGGCAATGCCTGCCGTGCCCAGGACGTGGTGGTAGGCGAGATTGATGAGCAGGTAGAGCGTCACGACGATGGCCATGCCCGCGGTCACGGCCCGCGGCAGGTTCTTCTGCGCGTCGCGCACGTCGCCGCCCAGGTTCATCGTGTTCTGGTAGCCGCCGTAGGTGTAGAAGACGGCGATCGAGGCCGCCCAGAGCGCGGCCCATGGACTTCCCGGGAGCAAGCCAGCGCTTGCCGGTCCGGTCGCGGCGACGGCGATGCCCGGCCAGAAGGCCGCCGCCGCGAGGCCCAGGATCATGGCGATCTTCGCGACCGAGAGGACGTTCTGGGTGCGTGCCCCGGCGCGGATCCCGAGGAAGTTGAGGGCGAGCAGGCCGAGCATCAGAGCCAGGGCCGTCATGGGCACGTTCGCCGGCGTACGCGCTCCAGGTGAGAACAGCAGCGGGACCAGGTACTCGGCGCCGATGAAGGCGACACCCGCGGCCCCGGCGCCTTGCATGATGGCCTGCGCCCAGTTCAGCATGAAGGCGAGGGCCGGGTGGTAGCAGTCGGCCACGACACGGTAGTAGCCGCCTGCGCGGGGGGCGCGAGACCCGATCTCGGCGAAGGTCAAGGCGCCGATCAGGCTCACCAGCCCGCCGAGTGTCCAGGCCGCGAAGAACACTCTCGTCGAGCCGGCCGCCGTAGCGACGACCTGGGGCGCGCGAAAGATGCCGATGCCGATCACCAGGCTGACGACGACCATCGTGGTGTCGAAGGCCGTCAGGCGCGGCTCGATGCCGCGAGCCTCAGTCGCCACGCATGGCCTCGCCCAGCACCAGCGCGAGCCCGTGGTACTGGGCCTCGTGGTTGTAGAGCTGAGCCGAGACGCGGATCAGTTTTCCACCCGAGACCCCGGGATAGAACCAGGTCTCAATGCCCCGCCTGCGGAACCAGTTCATGAGCGCCTCGTGGTCGAGACGGGCGACCGGCGAGCCGGCGGCTGGCGCCAACAGCGGCACCGAGGCGATCGCGCCGATCATCGACTCGGGGCACGCCGCGGCGAGCGCCAGGGCCTCGCACAGGATGGCTCGAGCCCGCAGCGCCAGCGCGCGATTGCGCGCCATCAACTCCGGCCAGCCGCCGGGCAGGAGGCCGCCGAGGAAGTCGAGACACGCGGGAATCGTGAGCCAGGGCGTGGGGTCGGTAGTGCCAACCCAGTCGAACTCGGCCCGGAACGCACTCGTGGCGCGCTCGGGCTCGTAGCCATGGCTGATCGCCAGCGGATGCAGGTCCGCTTGCCGGTCGGACCGCACGAAGAGAAACGCCGAGCCTTTGGGTGCGCACAGCCACTTGTGCGCGTTCGCGGTGTAGTACGCGGCTCCAAGCCGCGCGAGTGCCAGCGGCACCATCCCGAGCGCATGGGCGCCGTCGACCAGCGTCTCGACGCCGCGATCGGCGAGGCCCCGCACAAGCCGTTCGATGGGGAACACGAGCGCCGTCGGGCTCGTCACGTGATCGATGAGGGCGAAACGAGTCCGCGGCGTCACCGCCGCCAGGACGGCTTCGACGACCGCATCCTCGCTCGCGAGCGGGAACGGTACGCGGGCCGTGACGACGCGAGCTCCGGCGCGCACGGCGACGAACTCGGCGGCCTTGCGACAGGCGGCGTAGCTGTGATCGGTCGTGAGCAGTTCGTCGCCCGGCGCCAGCGCCAGCGATCGCAATACTGTGCTGACGGCGGTCGTCGCGTTGGGCACGAACGCGAGGTCCGCGGCGTCGGCGCCGACGAATCCCGCCAGCGCTTCCCGCGCCGCCTGGAGCCGTCCGGGAAGCTCGCGCACCAGGAAGTCGGCCGGCTCCCGCTCCAGCTCCAGACGCAGCGCCGCCTGATGCTCCAGGACCGCTTTCGGGCACGCGCCGAAGGAGCCGTGGTTGAGATAAGCGACGGAAGGGTCGAGCGGCCACAACTCGGCCCATTGGCTCGCCCCCGATTCGTCGCGCGGCGGCAGCTCGCTAGGCCTCCAGTGCCTTGGCGACGATGTGCTCCTGCTCGACCACGTGCAGCTTGTGCGAACCGGGAGCCGGGGCGGCGCTCGCGTCGCGACCCAGGTAGCGCGGCACGCGCTTGCCGGGATCGGGCACGACCGCCTCCAGGAACTGCTCGCGCAGGAAGCGCCAGGCGCCCATGTTGCGCGGCTCCTCCTGCGCCCACACCAGTTCGGCGCTGGGCGAGTAGCGGGAGAGAACGCGCGCGAGCTGGGCCCCCGGCACCGGGTAGAGTTGCTCGACGCGCAGCAGCGCCACGTGATCGGCCTTCTTCTCCTCGCGGCCCTTCAGCAGGTCGTAGTAGAGCTTGCCGCTCGTCAGCACGAGGCGCCGCACCTTGCCCGGATCCGCGGCGCGATCGTCCAGCACCGCCTCGAAGCGCCCGTCGGAAAGTTCTTCGAGCGACGAGACGCAGCGTGGGTGGCGCAGCAGGCTCTTGGGCGTGAACACGACCATCGGCTTTTCGATGGAGTCGCGGCCCTGCCAGCGCAGCAGGTGGAACAGCGACGCCGGCGTCGAGGGGTAGATCACCCGCATGTTGTCCTCGGCGCACAACGTCAGGAAGCGTTCGATGCGGGCGGAGGAGTGTTCGGGTCCTTGCCCTTCGTGGCCGTGCGGCAGCAGCAGCACGAGGCCGTGGGGCTGGCCCCACTTGGTCTCGGAGGCGGCGAAGAACTGGTCCACGACCACCTGGGCGCCGTTCCAGAAATCGCCGAACTGCGCTTCCCACATCACGAGCGTCCGATGCTCGGCGACGGCATAGCCGTACTCGAAGCCCATCACCGCGGCCTCGGAGAGCAGGCTGTCGTGCACCTCGAAGCGCGTCCCGGTCGGAGCCACGCCGTTGAGCGAGACGTACTCCTTGCCGGTGCGGACGTCGTACAGGACGGCGTGACGCTGGCTGAAGGTGCCGCGTCCCGTGTCCTGGCCGGAGAGCCGCACCGGGACGCCCTCGAGCAGCAGCGTGCCCCAGGCCAGCGACTCGGCCGTCGCCCAGTCGACCTCGCCGCGGCCCGCGAGCAGCTCGGCCCGGCGCTTGATGTGCGAAGCCAGCTTCGGGTGCATCTCGAAGCCCTGCGGCACGGAGCCCAGCACCTTCAACACCGTCTTCAAGCGTGCGCGCATCGCGCCCGACTCGACCGGCGTCAGCGGGACCTGGGCGCGGCGCGCGATCACGGCCAAGCTGCCGGCCTCGCCGTCGCGCTGCAGCTCGGCCTTCTTCTGCGCCCACAGCGCGTCGAGCTCCTCGCGGGAGATCCAGCCGGCACGCAGCGCGTGCTCGCCGTAAAGCTGCCCGACGGAGGTGTGGCTCTTGATCTTCGAGTACATGATCGGCTGCGTGTACGACGGCTCGTCGCCTTCGTTGTGGCCCCAGCGCCGATAGCCGACCATGTCGATCATCACGTCACGCTTGAAGCGCTGGCGGTATTCGAAGGCGATCGCGGCCGCGTAGGCGACGGCCTCGGGGTCGTCGCCGTTCACGTGGAAGACGGGCGCGTGGACCATCTTCGCCACGTCCGTGCAGTAGGTCGACGAGCGCGCGTCCTGCGGCAGGGTCGTGAAGCCGATCTGGTTGTTGACGACGATGTGGATCGTGCCGCCGGTGGCGTAGCCTTCCAAGCCGGCCAGGTTCAAGGTCTCGGCCACGATGCCCTGGCCCGCGATGGCCGCATCGCCGTGCAGCAGGATCGGGATCACCTTGGCGCGCTCCTGGTCGTCCAGCGCGTCCTGCTTGGCTCGGACCATGCCCTCGACCACCGGGTTGACGAACTCGAGGTGGCTCGGGTTGGGAGACACGCTCACGGCCAGGGTCTCGCCGGTGTCGGCGGTGTGTTGGCCGTTGGCGCCGAGGTGGTACTTCACGTCGCCCGAGCCCTGGGTCGAGTCGGCATCCACGCTGCCTTCGAACTCGGAAAAGATCTGGGCCAGCGGCTTGCCGACGCTGTTGGCGAGGACGTTCAAGCGGCCACGGTGCGACATGCCGATCACGGCCTCCTTGACGCCGCCGCGGGCCGCGTCGCACAACACCCGGTCGAGCAGCGGGATGAGCGCCTCGCAGCCCTCCAGCGAGAAGCGCTTGTGACCGACGTACTTGGTGTGCAGGAACTTCTCGAAACCCTCGGCCTCGACCAGCTTCTCGAGGATCCGCTTGCGCTGCGGTGTGTTGAGCGGCAGCCGGTTGCGGGAGGACTCCATGCGCTCCTGCAGCCATTCCTTGCGCTCCGGGTCGGCGATGTACATGTACTCGACGCCGATCGTGCCGCAGTACGTGTCGCGCAGCGTTTCGAGGATCTCGCGCAGCGTCGCGCGGTCGCGTCCCGAGAGCCCGTTCGTGATGAACTCGCGGTCGAGGTCCCACAGCGTCAGGCCGTAGGTCGCGGGATCGAGATCCTTGTGCGGCGCGCGCTTCGAATCGAGCGGGTCCAGGTCGGAGACCAGGTGGCCGCGCACGCGGTAGGCGTGGATCAGCTGGATGACACGGGCCTGCTTCTCCACTTCCTCGCGGCCGCCGGAGGCTCCGCCCAGGCCGGGAGCCGAGTCGATCTCCCATCGGACCGGGCGGTGCGGCAGCTTCAGGTCCTCGAAGATGCGTTCGTAGAATTCGTCCTCGCCCTTCAGGAGCTCCTCGATCCGCGCCAGGAACATCCCCGACTCGGCGCCCTGGATGATGCGGTGGTCGTACGTGGACGTCAGCGTCATCACCTTGCTGATGCCGAGCAGCGACAGGGTCTTCGGGGCCATCGAGCGGTATTCGGCCGGGTAGTCGAGGGCGCCGGTGGCTACGATCACGCCCTGGCCGGGCATCAGGCGCGGCGCCGAGGAGGTGGTGCCGAGCGTGCCGGGATTGGTGAGCGAGATGGTCGTGCCGAGGAAGTCGTCGGGCGTGATGGCGCTCTTGCGCGTCTTCGCGACCAGCTCGTCGTAGGCGCGCAGAAAGCCGGCGAAGTCGAGCTTGCCGGCGTCCTTGATGTTCGGCACGAGCAGGCTGCGTGAGCCGTCCTTGCGCTGCACGTCGACCGCGAGGCCGAGACGCACGCTGTCGCGCTGGATCCGGTGCGGCTGCCCGTCCAGCTCCGCATAGGCGTCGTTCAGTCGCGGGAACGCCTCCAGAGCCCGCAGGATGGCCCACGCCGCCAGGTGCGTGAAGCTGATCTTCGAGCCTCCGGTCGCGTCGCGATGCTTGTTGAGGATGCGGCGGTTCTCTTCGAGCGTGCGCACCGGGATGGTGCGGATCGAGGTGGCGGTCGGCACGCCGAGGCTGGCTTCCATGTTCTCGACGATGCGGATCGCGCCGCCGCGAATCGGCTGCGCGATGTCGCCGGGCAGGATCGCGGGAACGATCATGGCCTTCGAGCGAGTGGCTACCGACGCCTGCGGCTCGGCGCGAACCAGCGTCGCCTCGCGCGCCGGCGGGGCTGCCTCAGCGGTGGGCGCCGCCGCAACGACGGTACCTTGCACCGGCACAGCGACCGCGGCGGGCTGGGTCGTCGCGCGCGGATCGTCGCCTTCGGCCGGCAAGCCCCCGATCCGATCGAAGTAGTCGCGCCAGCTCTTCTCGACCGCCCGGCGGTCTTGCCGGTACTGCTCGAGCAGGTCGAGGGCGAACGTGTAGTTCCCGCCGAAATCGCTGATCAGCGCGTCGAGGAGCGGGTCCGCTTGGGGGGGCTGCATGTCCGTCGGAGAGTCTAGCCCGCGCCCGACGCAGGGATCAACCCCGAGAAGGTCCTTATTGTGTGATTG
>CAYTWT010000295.1:0-3504 GCA_964442185.1 uncultured Acidobacteriota bacterium | reverse complement strand
CTCGCGAACCCGAGGTTTGACCCGCAGTGCGGGCCTTGATAGCATCGCTTTTCGTCGCCGTGGGGCTGTAGCGCAGTTGGGAGCGCGCGTGAATGGCATTCACGAGGTCATGGGTTCGATCCCCATCAGCTCCACCAACTCCGGCAACGACTTAGCGCGATCACCCCGGCGGCCGAGGGCCGCTGCGTCTATCCCGTGTCTGTTCTGGGGCAGGCGACAACCTGCTTTGGCTGCCATCGAGTGCCATTCGGCAGCTACGCCTGCCAACGGAGGGCGGATCGGGTGGGGCCCCGCACCGAAGCTTTGTCGGACTTCTTGGACCCGATAGCCTGACTCAGGCGCAGGCCCGCCGCGTGCTGCCATGAAAGGCTCTGCGGGCGCGAGAGGCGTGGGGCCAGCCCGCACTGCGAGGGCTTTAGTCCTCTTGCTCCCCGCGAAGCCCGCCACGTTGACAAGCGTTACCGCCATTGGTAACGTTTATGTGTGGCGCGGATCAGGCGCGGCGGGTTCATCTTCGTCTCGTGGAAAGGTGATCATTCACCGCGTCACGTGCACGTCTACCGTGACGGTCTCTTGGTCGTGAAATGGGATCTCGAGAACGGGATAGCCATGGTGGGCAAGGCATCGGCGAGGATCGTCCAGCTGATCGCCACACTCGAGGCAGAGGGCTTGCTATGAAGATTCGGTCCGTTGAGGCAAACAATCGCCGCAAGGTGTTTGAAGTGAGCCTAGGCTCGCGTGTCTTGACCTATCCCTACTCGCGCACGGATCCGAACCCGTCGGCGACCGACACCGTGCAGGAGATCATCATTGATCCCGAGGTTGCGCGCGAGGCGTTTTGGTACGTGCTTCGCTCTGGCGCGCGTGGCTACGTGCACGCAGATCAGGTTCTTGATTACAACCAGGACCCATCCTATATCCGAGACCAACGTCTCTACCGGTTGACGCTGGAGGCGCAGCGTAGGATCAAGGCGAGCCCTCTTTCGACGCGAGAGGTCATTCGCCGTCTTGGTACGTCGGCGTCTCAGTTCTATCGGCTCGTTGATCAGACGAACTATCGAAAATCGCTCGATCAGCTCCTTTCGTTGCTACAGGTCTTGGATTGCGACGTTGAGGTGGTCGTGCGTGATCGAGGAGCCGCATAGGCGTGCATCGCTGCCCCCGAGGCGAACGCGCGGCGAGCGGCTCGGCGCTCGCTGCTGATCTGGAGTGTTGGACCCACGGTGGCCATTCAAGAGCCTGCGCCCGGCTTGGCGGCCGGTAGGCCTGGGAAAATGGTCCGGTGGCCAAGCACAGCCGGGAACCCAAGAGAATGGCATCACGTTGTGGTACCGCGTTGGCCTATCAGCAGCGCCATGACCTATCGAAGGCTTGGCGCGCGTTGAGAGCCGTGAGCGCTTACCTCCGGCTGGCGGCGAGCCTCCTGAGTTGGCCCGCTTCCGGGCGTGAGGGGTCGATCGCGGCCAGCCGGTCGGCGACAGGACCGACATCCGCGAATCGCCCCTGGCGCAGGAGGAAGTCACCCAGGGCGAAGACGAGGTCGTAGCTGGACGGATCCAGATCGACCGCCCGCCGCAGCATCCGTTCCGCCTCGGCGGCGCGCCCGACCCGCGAGAGGGCGAGCCCCGCGTTGTAGGCGGCGCGCGCATAGGACGGCATCCCCGCTGCACCCCGGGCGAGCAGTGTGGCCGCCTCCTCCATGCTGCCCGTTTCGGCCAGGAGCAGGCCGAGGGAGTAGGCCACCTGGGCCTCTTCCGGGTTCGAGGCGAGCACCTGGCGCAGGCGCGTCTCGGCCTCTTCGTTCTTCCCCTGCCGCGCCAGGAGCAGCGCCAGGTTCACCTTCGGCGGGTACGAGAGGTCGTCCACCGCGACTGCCCTCCGGTAGTACTCCTCGGCCCTTGACGGGTCGTTCATGCGTTCGTAGAGGAGTCCCAGGTTGTGCCCCGCCGACGAGAAGTCGAGGGAGTACTCCATCGCCTTGACGTAGTCGGCGACAGCGGTGGCCAGGGCCTCCTGCTGGTAGGGCTGCAGCAGTGTCGGGGCCGTGCCGGCGAGTTGGGCGGCCGCTTCGAGGCGAACCGCGCGAAACGGATCGGACAGGAGCGGCGCGAGGCGGGAAGCGCGCTCCGCCTCGTCCTCGATCGGAGCCTCCGCGACCGCCGTCCTCCTCATCAGCGGCTCCTCATCCAGGAGGGCAGCCCGAAATGCAGCGGTCACGTCGACTCCCCGGTAGCGCCCGAGGAGCGAGAGCGCGGTCGCCCTGACCAGCGTCGGGGACAGCCTGTCGCCGGCGAGCCGCAGGAGCTCGGCCTTGGCGGACGGGTCCGCCCGTCGCCCCGCCGCGAGGACGGTGCCGTAGTGCGGCTTGCGGGCCGTTCCGTACCACTTGTCGAACGCAGCGCTGACCCAGGAAAGCGGCTTGTCCACGTGACAGCGGCTGCACGCGTTGGGCACGGCGAGGTCCTTCGTCAGGTCGGGTCGCGGGATGCCGATGCTGTGATCGGCCCGCAGGTGGACGACCATGAACGGGGACTTCGGCATGTGGCAGGAGATGCAGAGCGCCCCAGCGCTGGGACGGCCCTGCCACTCCTTTTTGTGGGAGTGGTGGCGGGCGTCGTCGTAGGCGTTGGCCGCGTGGCACTGGATGCACACGCCGTTCCCATCCTTGCGGAGCTTCAGTGTGTGGGCGTCGTGGCAATCGGTGCAGCGAACGCCCATGCGGAACATCTTGCTCTGGACGAACGAGCCGTACTCGAAGTCCTCGTCGAGGATCTGCCCGTCCGGGTGGTAGACCCCCTCGGAGAGCAGGACCGGCAGGTGGTTGTCGAGCAGCTCCGAGCGGCGGTGATCGTAGTCGCCGAGCTCGCTGCGGCGTGAATGGCACGGGGCGCACAGCTCGACGAGTGCGCGGTTCGTGATCCCCGACGTCTTCATCACCAGGCCGGCGTTGTCGAGGCGGGCCCTTCCCATCGGCGGCACCTCGGCCCACGCCGCGTGGCGCGAGCCCGGGCCGTGGCACGCCTCGCAGCTCACGTCGAGCTCCGACCAGCTCGTCTTGTAGGTGTCGGTCTTCGGGTCGAACCCCTTCACCAGGTTCGTGGAGTGGCACTCGGCGCACATGCCGTTCCAGTTCTGGCCGTTGCGCGTCCAGTGCAGCCAGTCGGTTCGCGGGATCCGCCTGCCGGGGTAGAGGAAGAACCACCTCTTCCCCGGGATGTCCCAGGCCACCGAGAACGCCTGCATGCGTCCGCCCGGGAAGCGGATCAGATACTGCTGGAGGGGATCCCAGCCGAACGTGTAGGCCACCTCGAAGACCGCCGGCTTCCCGTCCGGTCCATCCGTCTCGATGAAGAACTTCCCCCCGTCGCGGAAGAAGCGGGCCTTCATCCCGTCGCCCTCGAAGGTGGTTCCGGAGAAGTCGCCCCGCACCGTCGCCTCGATCGCCTCGGTCATCGCCGTATCGTGGTGCGACCCGGTCCACGCCTTCGTCTCCTTCTCGTGGCA
>CAYTWT010000294.1:0-4393 GCA_964442185.1 uncultured Acidobacteriota bacterium | reverse complement strand
CGCGCGCCCGCGCGATCAGCGCATCCGCGCCGCGATCGCGCGGGCCCGGGCCAGGACCTCCGCCTCGTCCACGCTCGTGACCCTCCGGTCGCGGCCGACCACGCGCCCGCTCACCAGCACCGTCCGGACCAAGCCGCCCTTGAGGGGGTAGACGAGCTGCGAGTAGACGTCGTGGACCTGGGTGAAGCGAAGCGCAGGGAGAGCGGCATGCAGGCATCAGTCGCGACGTCGCTGTTGCGCATATCCTACGAGAGGGCCGAAGTCGCTTTCGCCCTTTTGTCCGCGCCCGACGCCAAGAGCCGAGATAAGGAACACGAGGGCCGCCGCATCCTGGCACGCGAGGACGGGCGGCGGTTCATCGTGTCGCACCAAGAGTATCAGCACCTCGCCTCCCGGGCTGCCTCGACCGAGCGTCAGACCGGGAACCAGCTTCCGTACGTCCCCACCGTCTGCTCGATGCTGGCGTGGCCCATCTGCTGCTGCAGGTAGGCGGGGGAGTAGCCCCGGGAGATCAGCAGCGCTCGATGACCTCGCGGAGCATGGGCAGGAAGTATTGGAGTGAGCGGATCGGGAGCCCGGGTGTAGCGAAGGCGTTGTTCCTGATCCTGCGAGGTCGCGGTCGGCGCGCCGCACATGACCGAGCACGCCCGGCACGGTTCGATAGAGGTCGAGCACGGCTTGGACGTATCGGTTGCGGCTGGCGGCATCGCTGGTCACGGCCGCTTCCTCGGTTCCGTGGCCTCCTTCTGACTTTCGTGGACGCGATAGCTCTCGCCATCGATGAGGGCACCTCGGCGTGGTGCGTGAGCTTGTCCCCGCGAACGCTATAATTCGCCACATGTCGTTCATCGGGCGCCTCGGGTCGGCAGGTCACGTGGCGCATGGCATTTTCGGAAGGACGGCGGCCCAGCATGCCTGAAGCCGTGCCCGTCCCGGCCGGCGCTCCGGGCGTCCACGTGATCCCGCAAGTCGTCGAAATAGATCCGGGTAGTTAGGACAACGGCCAAGTGCGGATCTCGCGCCGTGCCTGCGACCTGGCGATGCTGATCCTGCTGACCGTGGCCTCGCTGGGGTTGCAGGGCTACCACTTCGGCGATTCCAATCACAGTGTCCAGATCCCCTTCCTTCGGCACATCCTCGACCCGCAACTCTATCGGGGCGACCTGATCTTGGAATCCTTCGCGGGCTACACGACCTTCTTCTTTCACTTGGCCGCCCAGCTCGTGCGCGCGACCGGCGACATCGAGGGCGTCTACTTTGGGCTGTTCGCGGTGTTCCACCTGGTGTCGCTGGCCGGCATGTTCGTGCTGGGCCGGGCCCTGGGCGGTTCGCGCGGGGCCGCTGCGCTGGCCTGCGTCCTCTACCTCTCCCAGCTTCGGAGCCTGGGGGGCGAGTTCACCTTCCACCCTCGGCTGACCCACACGCACGTCGCCCAGGCGCTGCTGATCTGGGCGCTGGTTCTCGCGGTTCGGCGCCGTCATCTGGCGGCGTTGGCCCTGGCGGGCGCAGTCGCCAACCTGCACCTGCTGCTTGCGGTGCACGCGACGGTGGTACTCGTCGCGCTCGCGGCTGTGGACGTCTTGCGCCAGCCTGCGGTGGCGCGGGCCCGGATGCTTCGCCAGCTGGCGCAGGGCCTGCTCCTCGCGCTGCTCTTGGCGCTGCCCTCCGTGCTGGCGCAGGCCGGGAGCGGCGCCGGGCCGGCTCCACAACAGGAGGGCGCGTGGCTGGCGCTGATGCGCGAGCGTTCCGCCCTGCATACGTTCCCGCTTTCGGTTGCGCCCCCGGTCTTCGGGAGCTACGCGGCGATCCTCGCACTAGCCTTCGTCTGCGCCAGGTTGACCGCGCGACGGCGCACTCAGGCTCTGCTCCTGGCCGCGTTCGGAGCGGTTGCGGCGCTGTCCCTCGCCGCGCTGGTTTTTTCCGAGTTCTGGCCGTCCCCGGTTTTGATTCGGGCCCAGCTTCTGCGCAGCACGGGGTGGCTGACGCTGCTGCTGTTGCCCGCCATCGGCGCGGGCCTATGGCGCCTGCAACGGCAAGCGGGGCTCGCGCGCGCGGCGGCGATTTCTGGGCTGAGCGGCCTGGTGTTCGCACAACCGTGGCTGGTCGCTACCGCCGTGCTGGCGGCGCTCGCCACGCTACCGACGCGACCCGGCCTGATCGTACCGTCCACTCTGGCCCTGGTTGCAGCCGCCTGGACCGGAGCGCTCTCCGTCCCCCGTTCGGTGCCCCTGAACGCCGTGATCGCGCCGCTCAGGAACTTGCTCGCCGAACCCGAGCTGGTCACGTGCGCCGGGCTGATGCTGCTGGTCGTGGCCGCGCGGCGAAGGCCCTCCGCGCAACAATCCAGGCTGGCCCTGGCCGTCGTGGCCGTGGCCTTGCTGGTGCTGCTACCGCACATGTATGCCCAGGTCCAGGCGCGCGAGGCCAGCGAGGCCTGGCGCGAGGTCCAGGTCTGGTCGCGCGACCACACGCCCCGTGGCGCGGTCCTCCTGACCCCGCCCTACCGCGAGGGCTTCCGCGCCTTCTCGGAGCGAGCCATCGCTGGGGAATGGAAGGACGGCACACAGCAGTTCTTCTCGGCGCGCTTCGGGTTCGCCTGGCAAGAGCGCATGCGAGCCCTGCGGGCGCCCGGGCCCGGTTACGAAGGGTTCACCGACGAGCAACTGCTCGAGCTGGGCCGGCGCCTCGGCGCCGACTATGCCGTGGCACGCGCCGACCGTGCGAGCCGCCTGCCCAGGCTCTACGGCAACCAGGACTGGGCTGTGTTCGCCCTCGTTCGGTAGGTCTCGACGGATGGGCGTGATCTGGAATTGACACGCTTTATCGAATAGGCAAAGGGAACCCCATAACCCGCGGGTTCCCTTTTTTGGTTTTACCGCTTCTCAAGAAGCGGCCGGTCACATCGCCGGCATGTTCATGGTAAATGCCAGCTTCCACGCGTCGCCATCCTTTACATAAACAGACGTGCCGTGCACGGCCCCAACTTCCTGGCCGTAGCAGGTGCCGTCGGCCGTTCCCGTGTGCGTGAGCAACTCGACACTCGGCGAGAGTGCGGAGGCGACTCCGTCGGTGACGCCGACGCTCTTGATGTCGCAAATGGCCCCAGTCCAGGCTTTTAGCGTGTCGGCTCTATTGGCATAAGAGTTGCCGAATATGTCGATAAACGAAAGGTCATTGGCCGTTACGTCTTCGATTTTCTTAGCGTCGTGTGCCTTCCAGGCTTCCCATAAGGACTTTTCGAGCGCCACCATGGCGTCGGTGCTCGGATCGGGGGTCGGAGCGGCGGGCTTCGGTTTTGAAGGCGGCGCGGTCGCGGCCTTTGGAAGATTCTTTGGGTCGATGATCAGGTTTTCGCCGTGGAAAGCAGCCTGCCACTTGTCACCGCTGCGGACCCAGATCGTTGCCGCTCGGGTCGGGCTCGGGATCTTCATGGATTTGCCGTCCGGCCCGGTACACGTTCCATCCCAGGTGCCCCGATAGATCAACACGTAGGTGTCGGCGTCGATCTTTGCCATCTGCTGCTCATCGAGGTTCCAGGTCTTGGCATCGCATTTGAGGCCGGCGATCATCCTCACGACGGCGGCCTTGTCCATTCGCTGCCCGCCTTCACGCATGACGAACTTGTCGCTCAAGAAGCTTCCGAAGAATTGCGAATCACCTTTGACATAGGCTTCATTCGCCTGCTTGTCCAGGGCCAGAAGCGCGTCTGCCGTCGGTGCCGCGGCGGCGGGTTTGGCGGCTGCATTCGCATTCGCCGGTTTGGCGTTACTTGCCGCAGGATTCCTTTCGGCGGCTCCTCCGCACGCGGCAAAGAGAGCCGCGGCTATGAGCGTTAGAGTTGGCAGACCTATTCGTTTCATGGTTCTTCTCCTACTGAATCAAACGACAGGCGTTTTCATCCGCGACGACGGCTACGGAGGCACCGTACGCCCATTCGTGGGACAGGGTCAAGATCGAAGTAGCAGATCGAAGTGGCTGTGCTCAGCCGATCAGATCCAAGCATTCTCACGCTGTCCTGTCTCGTCGTTCGACTGGTCGGGTTTTTTCTGGCCTACCTGTGCATCCCTTCTGCATGCGCTTGTCGGCATGCGCTTGCGTCCCTCCTGATAATGCGTCTCGGCCGATTCAGGCGCGCCAGATCCGCTCGAACAGGCCGCGGCCCATCCTCTGGCCCACCCTGAGCGGCGCCTCCGCTAGAATCTCCCCGTGATCACCCGACTGCTCGTTCTGTCGCTGCTCCTGGCCGTCGCGCCCCAGGCACGGACCATGGCCCCCTTCGAAGTCCAGGAAGCCACCATCGCGCAAATCCACGCGGCCATGCGTGACGGGCGACTGAGCTGCCGTTCGCTGGTCGAGCAGTACCTGCTGCGGATCAATACCTACGACAAGAACG
>CAYTWT010000293.1:0-94757 GCA_964442185.1 uncultured Acidobacteriota bacterium | reverse complement strand
TAGCCCGGATAGCGCCAGCCGGTGCCCGTCCCCGCGCGGGGATGTCGGCGCTGCGCGTCGGTCAGCGAAGGCGAGGGGTGCGACGAGCTGCCGCCGGAGGGGCGGTAGCCCGAGCCCCCGCGGTGCGAACCGGATCCACCGCCGGAACCACCGTGATGGGAGGCGTGGCCCGAACCGCCGGAAGACCCGCCACTCGAGCCGCGCGGCTTGGCGTCCTCCGCGAGAACCGGAAGCGCCACCACCGCTACCAGGGCCATCGCTACCGTCAGTTGCCGTCCGCTCATGTCGTCCTCCCCGTCAGCACCATTGTCCTGCCACCCACGAGAGCAATCCATGTGCCGACGGACCCGAAGGCGGAAGCCGCCGGGAATCAAGATGTTGGCGATAGAGGCCGGCTGGGGAAGTGTCCTTCGCAGGGGACAAGGCCGCGCCCTACGGTTTGTGAAACAGGCCCTATACTCGCCAGGTTGAGTCCGAAAGCCCCTCCGCGCCTGCTCCTCTCCTGCGGCGAGCCGTCGGGCGACGCCTATGGCGGAGAGCTCGTCGCCCAGCTACGTTCCAACCGGCCGGAACTCGACGCCTTCGGCCTGGGCGGCGACCGAGCCGCCGCCGCCGGCGTGGAGCTCGTGGCGCACCTGCGCGACGTTGCGGTGGTCGGGCTGCTCGAGGTCGTGAAGCATCTCGCCGAACTGCATTCGATCTTCAAGCGGATCCTGGCCGAGGTCGATCGAGCACGGCCCGATGTCGCCGTGCTCGTCGATTACCCCGATTTCAACCTGCGCCTCGCCCGCGAGCTGAAGCGGCGCGGCATCCCCATCGTCTACTACGTCTCGCCCCAGGTGTGGGCGTGGCGCCGGGGCCGGATCCGGGCGATCCGCGAGACCGTGGCCCGGATGCTGGTGCTGTTCCCCTTCGAGGAGACGCTCTATCGCGAAGCGGGCGTGCCGGTCAGCTTTGTCGGCCATCCCCTGCTCGACCACGTCAAGCCGGTGGCCGACAAGGCAGCCATGCTTCGGGAGCTCGGCGTCGATCCGGGCAAGCCGGTCCTGGCGGTACTTCCCGGCAGCCGACCACAGGAAGTCAGGCACAACCTGCCGCCTCTGCTCGGCGCGCTCGAACGCATCGCCGTGCGGCGCCCGGACATCCAGTTCCTGCTCGCCGCAGCGCCTAACCTGCCAGAGGACATCTTCGCCACGGCACGGGCGCGACCCGGCGTGCATCTGGTGCGGGGTCGCACCCACGAGACCCTCGCCTCGGCCTCGGCTGGCCTGGTGGCTTCGGGTACAGCCACCGTCGAGGCGGCGCTGCAGGGGCTACCGATGGTCGTCGTCTATCGCGTTTCGCCGCTGACCTATGCGCTGGGCCGGCCCCTGCTTCGCGTCAACCAGTTCGCGATGGTCAACCTGATTGCCGGTCGCAGCGTGGTGCCCGAGCTGATGCAGGCTGATTTCACCGCCGAGCGCGTGGCGAACGAGGCGCTTGCCCTTCTCGAGGATCCCGCCCGCGTTGCGAAGATGCGCGAGGACCTGGCGGAGGTTCGCCGCCGGCTCGGCGAGCCCGGCGCCGCGGCTCGCGCGGCGGCCGTGGTGGCGAGTTACCTGCATCAGGCACCGTGAGGCACGCCCTGACCAGGGCCGTGGCGCGGGTGCTCAAGGCGAGCCGCGACCGGGACGCCTATCTCGCACTGCTCGAGGCCCGCCTGCGCGTACTCGGGGCCGCGGCGAAGGGCCGCGGTGAGTGGCCCCGGCCCTCACGTGGCGAGCGCGCCCTGGCGCGGCGCGTGCTTCGGAAGCTCGAGGGCGCCTGGGACGATGGCGACGAGAACCTGGTCCGCGGCTTCCTGGACAAGTGGCTCGGCCCATCCGAGGAGCCGGCGGTGGGAGCGGCGAGAAGCCTTCTGAGCGCGGCCGCGGCGCTCGCCGCGATCCGCACGCGCCCAGGCACGCTGTTCTTCCTGCTTTGGGAGATGGAGTCGATGCTGACAAGCCCGGGCGAGATTGCTAGAATTCCCGCGCAATCCGGCGTTAACCGGTCGGACCCCGGAGGTTGCTGATGGCGAAGCGCATCCTTGTGGTCGACGATGACGAGAACATCCTGAATCTGGAGCGGACCATCCTCGCCCAGAAGGGTTTCGAGGTGACCGGGGCTGGCGGCGGTGCCGAGGCGCTCAAGTTGCTGGGCGAGCGGAGCTTCGATCTCGTGCTCCTCGACGTGATGATGCCAGAGGTGGACGGCTTCGCGGTCTGCCGCAAGATCAAGGAAGACCCGCGCCTAAAGGACATCCCCGTGATTTTCCTGACGGCGAAGGGCGGCGGCGAGGCGCTGGCCGAGGGCTTCGAATCGGGCGCAGTCATGTACATCAACAAGCCATTCACGGCGAACAAGCTCCTGACCATCGTGAACACGATGCTGGAGTCGGGCACGAACCTCAGCTAGGGCCGGTCGGCGAGAGCCGTGAGATGCACGTGCTAGAGATTCTCGAAGTGAGTGAGACGCTTGAAGAGCAAGAAGCGGTCGTCGATCTCCGTGCGAGTCAGCGTGAGCAGCCGGTCGAGGCTGAAGGCCTCGACGCAGAACGACGCGAGCGTGCTGCCCATGATCACAGCACGGCGCAGAGTTTCGTCGCTCTCGTTCTCGGCCCCCGCCAGATAGCCGATGAACCCGCCGGCGAAGCTGTCGCCGGCGCCCGTGGGATCGAACACGCTCTCCAGCGGGTAGGCCGGCGCGGCGAAGGAACCGTGCTCCGAGAACATCAACACGCCGTGCTCGCCTTTCTTTATGACGAGGGTGCGCGGGCCCATCGTGCGGATCGCGCGCGCGGCCTTGACGATGTTCCACTCGCCCGAGAGCTGGCGCGCCTCGGCGTCGTTGATCAGCAGCACATCGACGCGAGCGAGCGTCTTCTCCAGCGCTTCGAGCTTGCCGGAGATCCAGAAGTTCATCGTGTCGCAGGCCACCAGGCGCGGTTTCTCGACCTGGTTCAGCACCTCGAGCTGGAGCACGGGATCGATATTCCCGAGAAACACGATCTCCGAGCGGCGATAGCTCGCAGGGATGCGTGGCTTGAAGAACTCGAAGACGTTGAGGTTGGTGGCGATGGTGTCGCGCGCGTTCAGGTCGTACGAGTACTTCCCCTGCCAGTGGAAGGTCTTCCCTTCCGCGCGCTCGAGGCCCTCGAGGTCGATCCGGCGTCCTTTGAAGGCAGCGAGCTGCTTCTCGCCGAAGTCGCTGCCGACGACGCCAACCAGGTTCACGGGCACGAAGAGTGCCGCCGCGACCGAGAAGAAGGAAGCGCTGCCGCCCAGCACGCGCTCGGCCTTGCCAAACGGCGTCTCGATGGTGTCGTACGCGACGCTTCCCACTACGAGGATCGGCACTAGGGCGCTGCCACGGGCATGTAGCGTCCGATGATGGGTTGCAGGATTCGCTTGGTCTCCTCGGGAACCAGCTCGGGCGCGGTGAAGAGCGCGTGCCGCAGCGCCCGCGCACACTCGCATTCGCGACTCTCGGGCAACCGCCGCAGCACGGCGCGCAGCACGGCCTTCGCGGTTTGCGCGTTCTTGCCCAGGTTGTCCACGATCTGGTCGACACTGACCGCGTCGTGTTCGGGATGCCAGCAGTCGTAGTCCGTGACCATGGCCAAGGTCACGTAGCAGATCTCGGCCTCGCGCGCGAGCTTGGCTTCCTGCAGGTTCGTCATCCCGATCACGTCCATGCCCCAGGAGCGGTAGAGCTGCGACTCGGCGAGCGTGGAGAACTGCGGTCCCTCGATGCACACGTAGGCGCCGCCCTTGTGATGCGTAGCCCCGACTTCGGCACAGGCCTCGGCAGCCACCGCGGAGAGCGGCCCGCAAAACGGATGCGCGAAGCCGACGTGGGCCACGAGGCCACGCCCGAAGAACGTCGATTTGCGCGCGAGCGTGCGGTCCACGAACTGATCCGGGATCACGATGTGAAGCGGCGCGTAGCGCTCCTTGAGCGAGCCCACCGCGGACACGGAGAGAATCCGCTCGACGCCCAGGGACTTCATCGCCCACAGGTTGGCCTGGAACGGCAGCTCGTGCGGCAGGATCCGGTGGCCGCGCCCGTGTCTGGGCAGGAAGGCGACGCTGCGATCCTCGAGTGTTCCAACGATGAAGGCGTCCGAGGGCGATCCAAAGGGCGTCTCGACGCTGATCTCACGCCGGTCGGTGAAGCCCTCGATCTCGTAGAGCCCGCTGCCGCCGATGATTCCGACTTCTGCGCTTTCGCTCTTCATCGCGCGTGGATACTAGGACGCTCGCGCTCGGCTTGCAACGAACGCTACACCGACGTCAACAAATTCATCAGGCCGAGGCCGATACTCCCCGTGATTGCCGTCCTCGACGAGCAGCACACCCTCCCGCTGCTCCGCGACGTTGCGGTGGGCCACTCAACCGCGAGGCCGGCGCGGCCGAAGTCTTTCGGCAGCACGCCCTTCAGTGAGTTGTTGTCGCGAGGGCGTTTCCTTCGGCGCCCAGAAGATTCTTGCGGAGCGGTATTCGTCGGGGTTTTCCGGATCCGCGCCTTGGCTCTCCTGCGATGCGAGCTCGGCGTGCTTCGCTTCGAATCCGAGGTTGGCGGTGGTGTCGTTCTTCGTGGCCTTTGTCCCCGCCATGGAAGCGGCTCAGGCCACCTTAGAACGAGCGAGGTCTAGGTCGCCGCGCATGACCTAGGCCATCACGCGACCTCGACGATTTCCGCTTCGGTCTCGTCCGCTCCGCGCCCCTCCGGCACCGGCAGTCGATCTTCGCGAAGACCGGCGACATGCAACTCGATCGCACCACGCATGTTCTCGCGCGCTTCCTCGAACGTCGTTCCCGCAGCGACACAGCCGGGCAGGTCCGGGCTATAAGCCGAGTAGCTGGTCGGCCCCTTTTCGTAGACCACGAGATAGCGCATGCTCACTTCAGTTTAACTCTCGGATCTTCACAACACCGCACTCTGGCACGCGGTCATGCCACACCGGGCCCGCTCAGATCACACCGGTGGCCTCAGGGCTATTCCTGCTTCAGTTCCAGCAACACCCCCGCTGCGGATTTCGGGTGCACGAAGGCCACGCGGCAGCCGCCGGCGCCCACGCGGGGCATCTCGTCGAGCAGACGTACGCCGCGAGCCTTGAGCTCCACGAGCGCGGCGTCGATGTCGTCCACGAGCACGCAGATGTGGTGCAGGCCGCTGCGCTTCTCGAGGAACTTGGCTATGACCGAGGTCGGATCCGTCGGCTCCAGCAGCTCGAGGTGCGAGTCCCCCACCGGCAGGAATACGGCCTTCACCTTTTCGGTCGGCACGTCATGCTGGGCCTCGACGTGAAAGCCGAGCGCCTCGAAGGCCAGCGCCGCCTCGCCCGCCCTCGGCACGGCGATGCCGAGATGATCGATCTTCAGAACGCGAAATGCCATGGCTAGAGCCCCATCCTCACGGCGACCTCTTCGGCGGCGGTGAACGGGTCGATCTCGCGCACGGCCAGGCGATCGACGAGCCGGGCGGCCTCGGGCGCCGGGAGCGCCTTCGCCTGAACCGCCTGCATCAGCCGCTGCTGCAGCGCCTCCCGGAACTGCTGCTCGATCTGGGAGCGCTTCCTCTTCGCGAGTGCGCCGCTCGCCTCGGCCTGTGCACGGAAGCGTTCGACGGCCGCGAGCAGCGCTTCGATGCCCTGGTCGTCCGTCGCGACCGTCTCGACGATCTCCGGACGATGGCCAGCGTGGCTCGAGAGCGAGAGCATCGACTGGATCTCGGCCACGACACGCTCCTTGCCCTCGCGATCGGCCTTGTTCACGACGAACACGTCGGCGATCTCCATGATGCCGGCCTTGAGCGCCTGCACTTCGTCGCCGAGGCCGGGCACCAGCACGACCAGGCTCACGTCGGCGGCGCCGACGATCTCGACCTCGTCCTGCCCGACGCCGACGGTCTCGACCAGGATCACGTCCTTGGCCGCGGCCGATAGGATCGTGAGCACGTGGCCGGTGGCCGCCGCCAGGCCGCCGAGATGGCCGCGGGTCGCCATCGAGCGGATGAAGACGCCAGGATCGGTGGCGTGGGCCTGCATGCGGATGCGATCGCCGAGGATCGCGCCACCGCTGTAGGGCGACGTGGGGTCGACGGCCACGATCCCGATCGTCTTAACCTGCCGGCGCAGGTGCGCGGCGAGACGATCGACCAGCGTCGACTTGCCAGCGCCCGGCGGACCCGTGACACCGATCACGAGCGCGCGCCCTGCCTTCGGGAAAAGCGCGGCGATCAGCGCGCGCGCCTCGGCCTGGCCGTCTTCGACGAGGCTGATCGCGCGCGCTATGGCCCGCACGTCCCCTCGCAGCACGCCGTCGGCAAGCGCGCTCGGCAGAGGCCCCTCTACCGCACCATGCCGCGCAGCGACAGCAGTTCGCGGGCGATCACCAGGCGCTGTACCTCGCTCGTGCCTTCGCCGATCGTGCCGAGCTTACTGTCGCGCAGATAACGCTCGACCGGGTAGTCCTTGGTGAAGCCATAGCCGCCGTGGATCTGGATCGCCTCGAGCGCCACGGCGACGGAGATCTCGCTGGCGAACAGCTTGGCCATCGAGGACTCGGTCGTGTGCTCCTTGCCCGCGTCTCGGAGTGCCGCCGCGCGGTGGATCAGCAGGCGGGCGGCATCGACCTGCACCGCCATGTCGGCGATCTTGAACTGGACGGCCTGGAACTCGGCGATGGCGTGGCCGAACTGTTTACGGTCGCGCGCGTAGTTCATCGCGGCTTCGAAAGCCGCCTGCGCGATTCCGACCGACCAGGCGGCGATCCCGATCCGGCCGCGGTCGAGGATCCGCAGCGTGTCGATGAAGCCGTAGCCCTCGTTGCCGAGCAGGTTCTCTGCCGGCACGCGGCAGTCCTCGAGCACCAGCTCCGACGTGTCCGAGGAGCGGACGCCGAGCTTGTCTTCTTTCTTGCCGGGCCGGAAGCCCTTGGTCCCACGCTCCACGATGAAAGCCGAGATGCCCTTCTTGCCCTTCGAGCGGTCGGTGACGGCCATCACGACCGCGGTGTCCGCGCTGCGGCCGTTGGTGATGAAGGTCTTCGAGCCGTTCAGCACCCAGTGCGCTCCGTCGCGGACGGCGCTGGTCTTCGTCCCGCCGGCATCGGATCCGGCGCTGTTCTCCGTCAGGCCCCAGCAGCCGATCTTCTCGCCCCTGGCCAGGGGCACGAGGTATTTCTTTTTTTGTGCTTCGCTCCCGGCGAGATAGATATGGCCGGAGCAGAGGCTGCTGTGGGCCGCGACCGAGAGCGCGACACCGGCGTCCGCGCGGGACAGCTCCTCCATCACGATCGCGTAGTCGAGGGTCGACATCCCGGCCCCGCCATACTCCACCGGCCAGACAACGCCCATCAGGCCCAGTTCTCCCAGCCTGGTGAACACCTCCTGCGGGAACTCCTGCTTCTCGTCCCACTCCCGCGAGTGGGGCTTGAGCTCCGCCTCGGCGAAGTCGCGAACCGTCTTCTTCAGGAGCAGCTGCTCCTCGCTTAAGCTGAAATCCACTGGAGTCTGAACCTCCGTGCGCGGCGACAGCGGGCCGCCGGGATCCGGATGATACACTCCCCGCACCTTTCTCCGAACCTGAAGGAGACCTGCGATGCCCCTCTCCTCGTTGTCGCGACGCTCGTTTGCCGCCGCCCTTGGCGCCGGCGTAGGCGCAACGCTTCTGCCGAAGCCCCTGACCTCCCTGGTGCGCGCAGACGCCGGCCCCAAAGGGCCAATTCTGCTCAACTCCAACGAGAACCCGTACGGGCCCTCCGCCGGAGCGCGCGAGGCGATGACGGCGACGCAAAGGGTTGCGTCGCGCTATCCGGACGCCGCCGAGGGCGAGCTCAAGGGAGTACTCGCCCGTCACCACGGCGTCGCACCGGAGCAGATCGTGCTGGGCTGCGGCTCGGGCGAGGTGCTGAGGATGGCGGACATGGCGTTTCTCGCGGCTGGCCGTACCGTCGTGGTCAACCACCCCACCTTCGAGGCGGTGATCGAATACGCGCGCGTGACAAAGGCCGAGGGCGTCAAGGTCCCGCAGACCGCCGATTTCCGCCACGACCTGCCGAAGATGGCCGCGGCCTGCGACGCGCGGACCGGTCTCGTCTACGTGTGCAACCCCAACAACCCGACCGGCACGATCGTCTCGGCCGACGAGCTGGCGGCATTCCTGGACCTCGTGCCAAAGACCGCGACGGTGCTGGTGGACGAGGCCTATCACCATTTCGTAGAGGACCCACGCTACAAGTCGGTCGTGCCCTGGATCGCGGAGCGCCCCAACCTCGTCGTCGCCCGCACCTTCTCAAAGATCTACGGGCTCGCCGGCATGCGCCTCGGTTATGCGATCACGACGCGCGAGAACGCCGAAGCGCTCCGCGGCCAGTCGATCTGGAGCAACGGCAACGCAGCGGTTCTCGCCGCCGGCCTGGCCTCGGTCGAGGATCCCGCTCACGCCGAGCAGCAGCGGGCGTTGCTCAACGGCACCAAACGCTGGCTGTGCGTGGAGCTGCAAAGGGATGGCCGGCGCTACATCCCCTCGGAAGCCAACTTCGTGATGATCGACGTCGGCGGCGACGTCACGCCGGTGATCGCCGCCTTCGAACAGCGCGGCATCCTGGTGGGCCGGAAGTTCCCGACCATGGACAACTGGCTGCGCATCTCGATCGGAACGCAGGAGGAAACCGCGGCCTTCGCCCAGGGCCTGCGCGAGGTCGTGCCGGTTCGCCGCGCGGCGTGAGACGTCTCGTGCTCGGCGGCCTGGTCGCCGGGCTCGCCTACGCCGTGTTCGCATTCTGGGGCCTGCCGTCGCGCGACGAGATCCGCGCGCTCGCGAAGAACAACCCCGGCCAGACGGCTGTGATGCGGCAGCGCGAGGCGGAGGCGATGGCCGCGAAACGCAAGCCCCGCACGCTACAGACTTGGACGCCCCTCTCGCGCATCTCGCGCAACCTGATCCACGCGGTGATCGTTGCCGAGGACGCGCGCTTCTTCGGGCACGAGGGTGTCGACTGGGATGCCATCAAGGCCTCCCTGGAAAAGGACATCGAGAAGCGCCGCTTCGCGCAAGGCGGAAGCACGATCACGCAGCAGCTCGCGAAGAACCTGTTCTTCTCGACCCACAAGAGCCTCACGCGGAAGGCTCGCGAGTTCATCGTCACGGCGTGGCTCGAAGACGACCTCGAGAAGACACGGATCCTCGAGCTCTACTTGAACGTCATCGAGTGGGGCGACGGCGTGTACGGTTGCGAGGCCGCCGCCCAGCGCTACCACGGGAAGTCGGCGGCAGAGCTTTCGCCCGACGAGGCCGCTGGGCTTGCAGCCATGATCCCGAACCCGCGGCGGATCAATCCGCGCGTCGACCCCGCGCGCCATGCTCGGGCAGAGCGCCGCGTCGAATGGTTGATGGCTCGCGCCGGCTACGTGAAGCGCGACATCGGCAAGCTCGGCGCCGAGCCGCCGCCGCCCGAGCCTGAAGATGGGAACGGCCCGGAGCCGACGGAGCCCGACGAGACGCCGGCTCCGGCAGCGGCCGAGGCCACGCCCACGCCGCAGTGAGGTAGGATTCGAGGGCTATGAACCTGCGTTGCCCCGAGTGCGGTGCGACCCTGCCCCGGGGCGTCCCCGCCTGGACGCATCACCTGACGGTTGGCTACGCGATGACACGCCAACCCGTGACGCTGGGGCCGGAGGACTCTCTGATGCGCGCCGTCGAGGTAATGCGCCTCCACGGCATCCGCCGGATCCCGATCCTGCTCGGCGAAACGCTCGTGGGCCTCTTGGCCGAAGGCGATCTGAAACGCGCCCAGCCCTCGACGCTCTCGGACTCGCAGGAAGACTTCGACCGCGTGATGGAGACGACCAGCGTCTCCCGGATCATGATCAACAAGCCGATCACGACCTTGGAGACGACACGCCTCGTCGAGGCTGCGGAGACGCTGCACACCACGAAGTACGGTGCGCTGCCAGTCGTCCAGAACGGCCGCCTCGTCGGTATCCTCACCGACAACGACCTGATCCGTTGCCTCACGGAGCTGCTGGGGCAAGGCGGCTAGAGCGTAGCCGTCGTCGATCGCCACGGAGCCATCTCGGCTCCTGAGCCTCAGCGCGCGAGACGGACGCCGGCGAGAATGATGGAAGCGCCGGCGAGGCGCAGCAGCCCGAAGCGCTCGCCGAGAAACAGATACGACGCGACGCCGGACAGGATGATATCGACGAAGATGTAGAGCGAAGCATGAGCGAGGCCCTTCTTCGTGATCGCCCAGTTCCAGATCCAGTAGCCGACGTAGACTGGCAGCACGCTGGAGAACGCGAGTGCGCCCCAGACCTGCGGCGTGAGAGAGGCCCAATCGAAGCTTTGCAGCTCGGGGCCGGACCAGACGACGAGCGGCAAGGCGCCGAAGCTCATCGAGAGCGCCATGATGGTGCGGCCCGGATAGCGCTCGAACAGCGGTCTGCACGCGATGCCATACACGGCGAAGCAGGCGGCGCTCGCAAGATTCAGCAGGTCGCCCCGGCCCAAGGCCACCGTGAAGCCGCGTCCGACGTCCTGGAGGAAGAACAGGATCGCACCGAAGAAGGCAACCAGCACTCCGGTCCATTGGCGCCGTAGCACCGAGGCGCCGCTAAGCGAAAGCAGGACCAGGGCCCAGAGCGGCTCGGTGCCCTGCAGCAGGTTCGAGACGAAGGCCGTGGTTCGGTTGAGACCTTCCATGAAGAGCATCTGGTAGAGCGTGATGCCGGTGAACGAGGAGAACAACAGCCGCGGCAGATCGCGGCGCGCAATCGTGAACGGCCCACGGCTCACGCCCAGCACGCCGAGCCCTATGCAAGCCACCAGCACGAAACGCACGCTCGAGAGGATCGGCGGGGGCAACACGCCGAGCAACCACTTGAGAACGATCATGTTGGCGGCCCAGAACAAGGCCATGATCAGGAGCGCCGCGTCGACGGCCATGGAGCGCCGAGCATACACTGGAGCCATGGCTGGGGACCGCGAGGACGCCGACGTCGAGACCTCGTCCGAGGACTATGCGCGGCGCTTTGCCGGGACGGTGGGCGAGTACTTCCTGGCGGTCCAGGCGCGCACGACACTCGCGCTGTTGGCACCCCGAGCCGCAGTCCTCGAGGTGGGCGGAGGGCATGGCCAACTCACGGGAGCGCTCGTGGATGCGGGCCACGAGGTCACCGTCTTCGGGAGCAAGGACGTGTGCCGTGAACGCGTGCGCCCCTGGGTCGATACCGGCCGCGCCCGCTTCCAGGCGGGGGATCTGCTGCAGCTGCCATTTGGCGATGGCTCCTTCGACGTGGCGCTCGCCTTCCGACTCCTGCCCCACGTCACACGCTGGGCGGATCTCGTCGGCGAGCTGTGCCGGGTGACGCGCAGCGCCGTGATCGTCGACTATCCCACGCGGCGGAGCCTCAACGCGCTTGGAGGCGCCTTCTTCGGCCTGAAAAAAGGCTTGGAGGGCAACACGCGACCCTTCACCGTGTTCCGCGACCTCGACGTGGTGGCGGCCTTCCAGGCCCACGACTTCGAACCCGGAGCGCGGCGACCGCAGTTCTTCTTCCCCATGGCGCTGCATCGTGCGCTGGGTCTCGCGCCGCTCAGCCGTGTCCTCGAGGGCCTCGCCGGCGTGACGGGCTTGACGCACGCCTTCGGTTCGCCCGTGATCCTCGAGGCGCAGCGCCGTGGCTGAGAGGCCCTGGGCCGTCGGCCTGTTCGGCAAGTCGGTGCTGAAACAGCGCAAGCTGCACGAGCTCGCCCAGAGCCTGGGGCCGAGCGAGGGGCTGCGTTGCCTCGACCTCGGCTCCGACAACGGCGTCATCAGCCTGCTGCTCCGGGAGCGTGGCGGCTCCTGGGCGTCGGCCGATCTCACCGACGAAGCCGTGGCCTCGATCCGCAGCCTGGTCGGCAGCGACGTGCACAAGCTCGACGCTGGGCCGTTGCCATTTGCCGACGCCGAGTTCGATCGTGTCGTGGTCGTGGACATGCTCGAACATGTCCCCGACGAGGCCAGCTTCGCGCGCGAGCTGGGCCGGATCCTGAAGCCAGGCGGGCGACTCATAGTGAACACGCCGCACCTCAAGCACAGCTTGCTCCGGCGCGCGCGCCACGCGCTCGGGCAGACGGACGAAAAGCACGGCCACCTGCGCCCCGGCTACACGATCGAGGGGCTCGGCGCGCTGCTCGGGCCGGGCTTCGCGATGCGCGGCCATCGCACCTATTCGCGCTTCTTCTCCGAACTGGTGGACACGGCCATCAACTGGGGTGTCGAGCACCTGGGAAAGAAGGGCTCAGCCAAGGGGATGCTGGTGACCGGCGGCGACGTGAAGAAACACGCCCGACTGTTCCGCGTCTACTCGCTCGTCTACCCGTTCATAGCCTCGGTCGCCGCACTCGACGCGCTGATTCCATGGGCCTCGGGTTACATGCTGATCGCCACGGCCGAGCGGCGCTAACGCCTTTCTTCCTTGTCCTTGTACATGCGCGCATCGGCGAGGCGGATCAGCGACTCCTTCGAGCGCGCCTCGCTCGGGTAGGTCGCAACCCCGGCCGACATGCCGATGCGGGCGTTGATGCCCTCCTCTTGCAAGAAGGTGTGGCCCTCGACCGTCGCGCGCAGCTTTTCGCTCAGGGCAGTCGCGGCTTCGCTGTCCGTCTGGGGCAGGATCACGACGAACTCGTCGCCGCCGTAGCGGGCCGGATAGTCGGTCTCGCGCACGGCCGAGCGCATCAGAAAGCCCACTTCGCGCAGCACACGGCTGCCGCGCAGGTGGCCGAACTGGTCGTTGATCGGCTTGAAGTGGTCGAGGTCCACGAAGATCAGCGACAGCACGGACTTGTAGCGGTCCACGAGCTTCAGCTCGCGATCGAGGATCTGGTGGAAGAAACGGAAGTTGTAGAGCGGCGTCACCTCGTCGGTGATCGAGAGCTCGCGTGTCTTCTGGAACAGCCGCACGTTCTCGAAGGCGAGCGCGACCGAGTCGGCGAGCGGCTGAACGTGCGCGAGCGTCGCGTCGCCGTACGCCTCCGCGCGCGTGGAGCCGAGCGCCAGCACGCCGATGCTGCGGCCACGCGCGTTGAGCGGCAGGATCACGTAGGAGCGGATCCCCTCCTCGAGCAGGCGCATGTCTTCGATGAAGCGATGCTCGTGGAGCAGGTCGTGCTGCAGGATCGCCCGGTTGTTGAGGACGACCGAGCCGGGCCCGCTGCCGACCACGGGCAGCACGCTGCCCAGACCCCAGGTCGCCTCGTCGGGATAGCCCGTGATCTCGATGTAGTCCCCCGACTCGTTGACGAAGCCGCAGGCCAGCCGGTCGAATTCCTGCAGCGCCGCGATCTCTTTCGCGAAGGCCGGCACGACCGTCTTCAGGTCCATGCCCGCCGTCAGCGCCGAGGAGATGCGGTTCAGGAACTCGAGCCTTGTCGTGCTCGCGCGCAGCTCGGCGTAGAGCCGGGCATTGTCGAGGCCCGTGCCGATCTGCTTGCCCAGGGCCTCGAGCAGCTCCAGGTCCGGGGCCATGCTGTCTTCGGTTGCGTCGTGAATCGTGAGCACGCCGAGCTGGCGCTGCTTGGTTATGAGCGGAGCGGCGGCGAGCCAGCCCCCGCCGTCGCTTTCCTTCACGAGCGGACGCTCCCGATCGAGCGAAGCCCGCGCCAGCTCCATGGTCGCTGCCATGTCGTGGCTGGGCGCGCGGAACTGGGCCGCCGCCCGGAGCACGCGCTCCGAGTCCGCCAGCAGCGTGAGCCCCCCGGTCACAGCGAGCGTCCGCACCACGTGCTCGAGCGTCGAGGTGAGCAAGCCTTCTTCGTCGACCTCGACCGTCAGGTCGTCGACCAGCGACATGAGCGCGCGGATCGTCCGGTCCTGTGCCTCGCGAAGCGGCTGGGGCCGGGCCTTCTCGCGGGGGCTCATGCAAAGCTCACGATAGCAAGTTTCCCGGGGCGCTCATAGCACGGTGCGCGCCACGGCGTCGGTCAGCGCCTGCTTCTCGGCCTCGACGCGTGCCTGGTCCCAGCCTTGTTCCGTGGCCAGCGTCTGCGCCACGATCTCGACGTCCGCCGCGGCGGCCGGGCCAGCGGTCCCGAGATCGAGGCGCCGGAGTACAGCGTCGGGGAGGGTCAGCGCCATCTCCTCGCGAACGGCCTGCAGGGCCCGCGTCGGAAGGGCGCCTTCGAGAGCGCGCGCGTGGAGGAGTCGTGTCGCGGCCGTGCGCGAGGGCCGCGCCTGACCGAGCTTGTGGCAGAGCCGATCGATCGCCTCTTCGGCCACGGCTCGAGCGGTCGTGTACTTGACGCCCTGCACGGAGCTCAGGCCCGGCGCGCCTTCGGCCGCGTGGTCGAGCAGCAGGTGGCGCACCGCCAGGCGCTTCGCATCGAGGCCCGGCACTCGGCCCCGATGGACCAGCGCCACGTCCTCCATGCCGAGCTTCGCCCAGGGAAACGCGCGTGAGGCTTCTTCGAGAAAGCGGCGTGCCTCGGCGGGATCGCTCGCTCCACTGGCGGGCACGTAATCCGTGCCGATCATCGCGCGCTCGCGCCAGGGGACGAGGAACAAATAGCGGCCTGAGCTCAAGGCGCCGATCGCGTGACCCTTGGCGACGGAACGCTTCAGGACGAGGTTCAAGGCGCGAAGCAGCGGCACCGGCGTGCGCCGCACGCCCAGGCTGGCGAGCACGTCGTCCATCCCCGGACCAGCGGCGTTCAGAACCTGGCGCGCCCGAACCTCGAGGGCGCCGCCGCCCAAGGCGTCGAGCACCGAAACGCCAACGATGCGACCATCGCGGCGGAGCGCCCGCGTGACGCGCGCGTGGTTCGCGAGTGCTGCGCCGCACTCCGCCGCCGCGTGCAGCAGGCCAACGACCAGCCGCTCGCTGCTCTCCACCTGCGCATCGATCCAGATTCCCCCGCCGGTCAGCCGCTCCGCCGACGCTCCCGGCACGAGGCGCAGGAACTCGTCCCGCGACAGGCTCCGGCTCGGGGCGAGCCACTGGGCTGGAGCTAGGCCGGCGTTGCGATCGGCGCTCACGAGGTCGTTGATGCGAAGCGCGAGCGCCAAGGCTTCGCGGCCCTTGATTCCGTGACCGTAGGTCGGAACCACGAAGGCCAGCGGCCGCACCAGCTCGGGCGCGATGGCCAGCAGCGTCCGCCGTTCACGAATCGATTCGCGCATGCGCGGCAGGTCGAGAGACTGCAGGTAGCGCAGGCCGCCGTGAATCGTCTTCAGGCTGTTCCAGGAGGTGCCCGCGCCGAAGTCCTCGGCCTCGACCAGTGCCGTCAGAAGCCCGCGCTGCGCGGCGTCCCAGGCCGCGAAGGCACCGTGAATGCCGCCGCCGATCACGAGCACGTCGTGCTCACGCCCGGTCAGCGCGCCGAGATCCCGCTTCATTCGGCCGACGATAGCATCGCGCCCGGCGCCGCCGTTAGCGTGCGCCCGGCTTGAGCAAGATCGAGAAGCCGTCGAACTCGAACTCGACGCGATCCTCCGGCCCTGGGTGCGACTTCGCCGTCCCCGCGCGGATCGCGGCGACGGCTGCCTTCAGTTGCTCGAGGCGACGGGGCTCGGCCGTCGGAGTGTTGTGCGCCGGCAGGAGCAGCCGGAGCTCCGGGACCAGCTTCGCAAGGCGCTCTACGGAGGCCGCGTAGGCCTCGAAGTCGGTCTCGGGGACAAACAGCCAGATCGGACCTAGGTAGAACGTATCTCCCGTCCACAGCAGGCCGCCGGCTCGGTCCAGTAGCGCGATGGCGTCAGGCGTGTGGCCCGGCACGCTCAGGACCTCGAGACTCCGGCCGCCGAGGTCGAGCACATCGCCATCCTTCAAGCGTCCGCTGATCTTGAAAGGCCGGCTCCGATACAACTCGGCCGTGACGCCTTCCGGGAGCGCGCGACACAGCGCCTCCGCCGCGACTTCGCCTCGCACCGCTTCGTGGGGCAGGCCTTCCGCGCTCTGGCGCGTGAAGGCAGTGTCCATGGCGAGAACCGTGTCGAAGTCCGCGTTTGCGCCCACGTGATCGAAGTGCGTGTGGGAGTTGACGACGCGGAGCGGAAGATTGGTGAGATCGCTCACTACCGAGCGAAGTCGGCCGATGCCCATACCGGTGTCGAACAAGATGGCCTGCTCGGAGCCCACGATCAGATACGAGATGACCTCCTGGAACTGGTACGGCTCGTAGATCGCAAAGACACCAGCAGACACCCGGTAGACCTGGAACCAGGCGTCTGAAACCGGCACGCGCTCGAGCGACGCGTAGGCTGGCCGCGGCAACTGGTCGCACCAAGGCTCGCTCGTTTGCGCGGACGCAAGGGCTGTAGCGGCCGTGAGTTCGCTCGTCGCAGCGGTGATCGCCTGCTCCAGCCGCTCGCGTTCGCGGGCGAACGCCGGCGTGTCCGCCTTTGCGATCGCGGCGCGCAGGGTTGGCAGCGTGTCGCCGCTGTAGAGCGAGTAGATGTCCCAGCCGTAGACCACGTGCCGGTACCACGACTCGCCCGCGGGTCGAGCAAAGCCGGTCTCGGCGCGCAGCAAGCGGTCGTTGATCTCGCGCAGCGCAGACGACGTAACGCTGGCGCCTCGCGAGGACGACGCCTCGAAAGCGCGGGCCGCTTCGGCCAGCGCCGTGAGCTTCGCGCGCGTGGATCCGAAGCCAAGCTCGGCGAGCCTGGAACCCGCGGCACGGTTCACTGCCTCGAGCTGATCGAGGTAGCCGGTGAGCGCCTCGGCCGTGCGCGTGAACTGAAATGGCAGCACCGGAGCCGAGGCCAGGCGCAACACCGTGCGACCGAGCGTGTCGGCGAGCTTCACGCCGTAGGCCCAGCCTGGGTCGCCGTATCTCTGCATCCACTGCCGCGTGTCGTAGGCTGAGTGGTACGAGCCGTAGCTCCCGGGGATCCCGTACTCGATCGACAGTGCCGGCAGGCCTAGGTGATCCTGAAACGGCACGAAGTCGGCGCCGCTGCCGAGGGGTGCTAGCTCGATCTTCTCACCCGCGACCGAGTCCATCAGATCGCGCAGCGACGCCGTCCCACCCGCTTCGAGCCGGCCCGCGAGGTAGTAGTCGGTGTTGATGTACGTGACGGCGCGCTCACGTAGCTCGGCCCCGCGGTCCTCGGCATACTCTGTGGAGCCGATCAGGCCGTACTCCTCCGCATCCCAGAATGCGAACACGATCGAGCGCCGTGGCTGCCAGCCGCTCTTGCGCATCTCAGAAAACGCGCGCGCCAGTTCCAGGACCGACGCTGCCGCGCTGCCGGGATCGACGCCGCCGAAGGTCCACGCGTCATGGTGCGTGCCGAGGATCACCTCGCGATCGGGTTCTTCCTTGCCGTCGATCCGCGCGATCACGTCATAGATCGGCCGCAGGCCGTTCGTCATCGCGACGTCCATCTCGACGACCGCGGGACCAGGGCCGCCGCCGCGCAGCCGCGAAAGGATCTCCTGCGCCGCAGCCGCGGAGAGCACGGCCGCAGGAATCTTCGGAAGGGTAGGGACGCTCCTCGGGTCGAGCCGCTTCGCCTCAGCGGTCGCCGCGACACCGGGCGTCAGCGGATCGCCGTGCCAGAACCAGCTGTACTTCGCGTTGCCGCGTTGCAGGAACGTCGGCGCGCGCCACGGTCCCTTCGGCCAGACCTCGCCCTGCGCCGCGCCATCGTCGGCGGGGTCGCTGTAGATCAGGATGCCCGCGGCGCCCCGCGTCTCGGCCGTGTGCACCTTCACGGCGCGGTGCACCTTGCCGTAGCGGGCGAGCGCGATGGCGCCGCGCACGGTGACGCCCTTGGCCTCGAGCGCCTCGTGGTCGGCGGGCAGGCCGTAGTTCACGTAGACGACGGGAGCGGTCACGTGACCGGACGCCGAATAGGCCACGAAGCCCGGCGTGAGCCTGGGGTTCGCCGTGTCCGGATCGCGCGGGTCCACGGGCTCGGTGACGGAAAGCGCGCGCCTCTCGGGCCGGGTCAGGCGGACCGCGATCTGCTTCGGATACGACAGGTATACGTCGTAGCTGCGGACCTCCGTCGCCAAGCCCATCGTCGCGAGCGTCCGCTCGATCTCAGCCGCGACCCCCCGGCTCTCCGGCGTGCCGGCGACGTGAGGCTCGCGCGTCAGACGGGCGTGAAATTCGCCGATCCGCTCGGCCGAGAGCGTCGCCTTGAGGCGGGCCTCGGGATCGTCCTGCGCCCACGCGGCTGGAGCGGCGAGCGCTACGGGCAGCAGCAGCCGGTGAACAAGCGTCATGCGGCTACGGGAGCACCGGCAGCACGAGGCGCGACGGGTGGCGCGAGTCGTGATGAATCGTGATCCTGGCCTTGCGCATGTCGGCCGAAGTCGTCTCGCGCTCGCCGCTGTGCAGGTTGCGCGAGAAGTGCGGGAAGAACTCGGGCGTGAGGACGACGCGAAGCCGATGGCCTTTCAAGAAACGGTTGCCCGTATAGAGATTGGCGAACTCGAGCACGACGACCTCGCCCTTCTTCAGGAGCCGCGGCGTCAGGCTGCCGTCGCGTGTGCTGGCGCGCTGCACGTCGAGGCCCGGGCTCATCAGGTTGAAAGCGGTGCCGTCGGGCGCGACGTCGTAGACCTTGACCCACAAGTCGGTGTCGGGCGCGTCGGCGGAGATGCAGATCTCCGCCTGCATCGCGCCGATCACGGTGACGTCGGCCTCGAAGGGCTCTGTCTCGAAGCTCGCGGTATCGGCACGTTTCGGAAGCTCGCGGTAGTCGTGAGCGCCCACGCTGTTCGCGAACGGATCGGTGACCGGATTCGCCGGGTCCGAGACGAATGACGTGGCGCCGCCGTGAACCGACGGGGCCTCGGTCACGAGCCGGCCCGGACCGGCTCCGTCACGCGAGAGAAAGAACGTGAGGCGGCGCGTGGGCGCCAACGGCCAGCCGTCGCCTTCGTGCCAGGCGTTCTCGCCCATCACGAAGACACGGGCCCGCTTCTCCTTGTCGAGTCCGTTGTCGATCCCGCGCAGGTAACGGTCCATGAAGCGCAGCAGCGTCTCGTCGTAGTCGATCGCCGCCGCGGGACCGAATGCTCGATCACCCGCCTTCTCGGCCTTCGTCGCCCCGACGCCGTGCACCCACGGTCCCATCACGAGCCGCGCTCGCGGATCGGCTTCGCCCTTGCGCGACTCGAGCAAGCCACGGAAGTTGGTGATGGCGCCGTCGGGACCGTAGGCCTCGTCGTGCCAGCCCGAGAGGTTCAGCACCGCAGCCTTGACGCGGGAGTACTTGCCGCGCAGCTCGGCCCAGTCCCACCACGGATCGGCCGCGGGATGCTCCATCCATTCGAAGTAGTAGGGCGCCGTGTCACGCAGCTCGTGGAGCGCATTCAGCGGCAGGCGTCGGCGGAAGTCGTCGCGGCGCTTCACCCATTCCGCCTCGGCCTCTTCACCGGTGCGTGGGCCGGGCAGGTTCTTGCGAACACGCGTGTCGGGCGCGATGTTGTTCCAGATCCAGCTGATCCAGGAGAGGTCGAACACCCCGCCGGAGAGGAAAAAGTTGCGCGGCGTGGCGAACGTCATGGCCGGCGCCATCGCCTTGAGGTGCGGCGGCGACTCCATCGCGGCGAGCCACTGCACGGCGCCAGGATACGAAAGCCCGAAAGTTCCCACGTCGCCGTTCGACCAGGGCTGCTTCGCGGCCCACTCGATCGTGTCGAAGCCGTCCTGGCCCTCGTGCCGATAGGCCGCATACTCGCCGGCCGAGGCATAGCGTCCGCGCACGTCCTGGATCACCACCGCGTAGCCGCGCTCGACCGCGTGCGCGAACGTCGTGTAGCTTTCCTGCGACGATTTCTTGTCGTACGGCGTGCGGTAGACGAGGACGGCGAACGGGCCCGTGGTCTGGGGCCGAAGCACGTCGGCTCGGAGCACGACGCCATCGCGCATCGGCACGGCCACATCGCGCAGGATAACCGGCTCCGCCGCCCGCGCCGCGCCCGCATCGAAGATCGCGGCGAGACCAACAACCACCATACGTTTCATGCCAGGACCTCCCGGAGGATCTCCGCCGCGCGCTCGCAGTCGCTGCGCGACACGTCGCGATGCGTGACCAGACGCAGCGTCACCTGGTCCATCGCGCTCCCGAGCACGCCCCGACCCTTGAGGGCCGCCGCGATCTCGGGGGCGTTCCCGGCCTCGAGCGTGGCAACCGCGATGTTGGTCTGCGCCGGAAGAGCGCGAACGCCGGCATGGCCCATCATGGCATCGGTCAGAAGCCGCGCGTGCGCATGATCCTCGGCCAGGCGCGGGAGCAGCGTATCCAGGGCCACCAGGCCCGCCGCCGCGAGGATGCCGCTCTGACGCATGCCGCCGCCGAAGAGCTGCCGGTGACGACGGGCGCTAGCCACGAGTTCTCCGGAGCCGAGCAGCAACGAGCCCACGGGGCAACACAGGCCCTTAGACAGCGCCACCATCAGCGTGTCCGCGCCGGACACGAGGGCCTTCGGCTCGACAGCCAGGGCCACGGCCGCGTTCCACAAGCGGGCGCCGTCCACGTGGACGCGCCAGCCGAGCTCGTGGGCCACCGCGATCGCCGCCTGCATCTCGGCGACGTTCGAGACGCTGCCACCCGCGAGGTTGTGGGTGTTCTCGAGAACGACCATCCCGATCGCGGAGCGATTGGGAGCCGCTGGTTTCTGTGCGGAGCGCAGCAGTTCGGGCGTCAGCTTCCCGTCCTGCGTGCGGACGACGCGCGGCATTACGCCCGAGTGCGCAGCCATACCCGCGAGCTCGTACTCGATCACGTGGCTGCGCTCGTCGGCGAGCACCAGCTGGCCGGGCGTCGTGAGCAGCGCGATCGCAATCTCGTTCCCCATCGTGCCCGTCGGGACGAAGAGCGCGGCCTCGAAGCCCAGGAGTTGCGCCGCCTGCGCCTGAAGGCGATTGACGGTCGGATCCTCGCCGTAAAGATCGTCCCCGACCTCGGCCTCGGCCATCGCCTTGCGCATGGCGGGCGTCGGCTTGGTCACGGTATCCGAGCGCAGGTCGATGACGTTCATGGCGGCACCGTCTACAAGCTCCCTAACCTGCCTTCCTGGCTTCGCGCTCGCGGTCCCAGACCACCATGTCGGTGACGACCGGCTTCGCGCCGAGCTGGCGCAGCAGTGTGATGAGCTGCCCGCGATGGTAGCTCGAGTGGTTCGCGACATGCTGGGCGAGTGCCCACAGCGGGCTCTCGAACGCCTGGCCCTGAAGATTCTTGTAGCGGATCTTATCGGACGGGTCGTCCTTCTTGAGGCCACGCAACCAGGATGCGCGGTGCTGCTCGATCGTCACCCAGCGGTCGCGGATCGCGATCACGTCCTTGAACTCGGCTTCGTCGAAACCGCGCGTCGGCGAGACGCCCTTCCAGCGCTCCAGCCAGATCCACTCTGCGCCCAGCGTGTGGACGAGTGTTCCGCGCACCCCGCCATGGCTCGAGCCCAGGTCACGGCGGAATTCCTCGACCGAGAGCAGCGCGACCGCGCGCAGGACGCGATGATTGGCCCAACTCGTGTATTCGAAGAGCCGGGCAATGTCGGCTTTTTGCAACATGACGACATTCTAGGCCAGGGGCCGCCCGACGTTTCGCTTCAATGCGCGGCTTCGCCATCCAGCCAGAGCAACTCGCCGTCGTCGATCTCGGCGCCCTGGACCTTGTAGACGAACAGACCGGAGCGCGGCTCCGTCGACGCCGTGTGATCCACCGCCGGAGCCGTGTGATAGCGCGCCGCACCCTCGTCCCAGTTGCGCAGGCGTTCCGCCGCATGGAAGTGGCCTTGCAGCGCGAGTGTCCAGGGCCGGCCTGTGAGGACGCGCTCCAGGGCCGGGGCATTGCGCACCACGTGGCGAAAGCCATCCAGGCCGGCCACCGAGAAGCGTTCCCCCGTGAACTCGTTCAGGATCGACACGCCTCCGTTGCGCAACGGAATGTGAGAGACCGTGACGATCGGGGTGTCCAGCGGAAGTAGCGCGACTTCGCGCGCGATCCAGTCGAGCTGTGCCGCGTCGAGCAAGCCGTAATAGCGCATGCCCTCGACACCGATGCTGTCGAGCACGATGAAGTGCAGGCGGCCGCGGCTAAAAGCGCTGAAGCGGGGCCCGAGGAACTCCTCGAAGAGCGCCTTGCCGTAGGCAGGATTCGCTTCGCTGACGCCGCTCTGGTCGCGCTCGATGCCGAAGACATCGTGGTTGCCCATCACGCTGTGTACTGGAAACGGAGCCTTCGCCAGCTCGGAGGTGTAGAGCGTGAAGAGCGAGCGGGCGCGCTCTTCGCCGACGCGGAGCGAGTCCTTCACGAGGTCGCCGCTCACCAGCGCGAGATCCACCCTGCGGCTGCCGGCCAGGGCCAGCGCGCGCTGCGTGCGCGCAACGTTTTCCGGCTGGACGTGGGTGTCCGACAGATGCGCGAAGCTCCAGCTCTCGCCCAGAGGACTCGGCGCGAGCGCGAAGTCGACGCGCTCGCGGCGGGGCGCGTACCACGCGCCCACCGGCCGGCGATCGCCGGGCAGCACGACGAACACCAGGCCGCCGCCGTCTTCGAGCCGATAGCGGCCCTCGGCATCGGTCGCCACGACCGCCTTGCCATCCGTGACGACCACCTTCGCAAGACCGCGCTCGTTCCCTTCGCGGCGGCCGTTCGCGTTGGCGTCGTCGAAGACGGCGCCCGTCACGGCGCCGAGCAATGCGAGAGCGACGAGACTCACTGGCGGATCCGCCCGAAGAAGCTGCTCGCGGCAGCTTCGCCGTGTGGTTGCGAAAAGCCGAGGACCAGCGGCGTCGGCTGCGCGCGTGCGGCCCCCGTGGCCAGGTTCAGCGGGCTGTACGTGAGCGGCGAGTCTCGCATGGCACGACGTTACGCGGCGCGCCCGGCGCGGTCAAGGCACGCCTCCCCAGTGCTAGAATCGCGTCCCCATGGCGAGCGCGGCCCGCGAGGATGTCCTTGCGAAGTACGAGCCGGTGATCGGGCTCGAAGTCCACTGCCAGCTCCTGACGAAGACCAAGCTGTTCTGCGGCTGTCTTAACCGCTTCGGCCATGTGCCCAACGCCAATGTCTGCCCGGTGTGTCTCGGCCTGCCAGGCGCCCTGCCGGTCCTGAATCGTCACGCCGTGACGCTGGCGGTGCGGGCGGCGCTTGCGACGCAGTGCACCGTCCACGAGACCTCGATCTTCGAACGCAAGAACTATTTCTACCCAGACCTGCCGAAGGGTTATCAGATCTCGCAGTACCAGCGGCCGCTCGCGACCGGGGGCAAGCTCGAGATCGCCTCGGGCGACTTGCCTCGCCCGATCCGCGTCGAGCGCATCCACATCGAGGAGGACGCGGGCAAGCTGCTTCACGAAGGCTTTGCGTGGTCCGACGAGAAGAGCGGCGTCGACTTCAACCGCAGCGGCGTGCCGCTGATCGAGATTGTCTCTGACCCGGAGCTGCGCAGCCCTGCCGAGGCTCACGAGTATCTGGCGGCCCTCCGCTCGATCCTGGTCTACGCCGAGGTTTCCGACGGCAACATGGAGGAGGGCTCGCTGCGCTGCGATGCCAACGTCTCGATCCGTCCGCGGGGCGCCCAGGCGCTCGGCACGCGGGCCGAGATCAAGAATCTGAACTCGTTTCGCAACGTTGAGCGCGCCATCGCGCACGAGATCGCGAGGCAGGCAGCCGTGGTCGACTCGGGCGCGCGCGTCGTCCAGGAGACGCGGCTGTGGAACGCCGATCGCGGGGAGACGGTCTCGATGCGTTCGAAGGAAGAGGCCCACGACTACCGCTACTTCCCGGAGCCGGACCTACCCCCGCTCGTCGTGAGCCGCGCCTGGCAGGCCGAAGTGCGCGCGTCGCTTCCCGAGCTGCCTGCGGCGAGGCGGCACCGCTTCGTGGCGGAGTACGGCCTCCCGGAGTACGACGCGGGGGTGCTGACGGCGTCCCGCTCGGTGGCCGACTACTTCGAGGCCGTCGCGAGAGACAGCCGCAGCCCCAAGGCCGCCTCGAACTGGGTCATGACCGAGGTCCTGCGCAAACTGAAGGCCGACGCTCACACGGCTGTGGATATCGCGTTGAAGCCGGCCCAGCTCGCGGAGTTGATCCGGCTGGTCGATGCGGGCGGCATCAGCCGCACGATCGCGAAGGGAGTCTTCGAACGCGCTTGGGAGAGCAGCGAGAGTCCGCAGGCAATCGTGGAGCGCGAGGGGTTGCTTCAAGTCTCCGACGCAGGAACGATCGAGGCAACGGTCGCCGAGGTGTTGGCCGCGAGTCCGGATCAGGTGGCTGTCTACAAGGGCGGCAAGGCCAGCACGCTTGGCTGGTTCGTGGGCCAGGTAATGCGGAGAATGGGCGGGAAGGCAGACCCGCGGCTCGTGAACACGTTGGTCAAGAAGGCACTCGATTCGTAGGGGGTCGTTCGTTTTCCAAGGAGGTAGTGGATCCATGCGCACTCGTTTCGCAACCATGGCCGCGGCTCTGGCACTGAGCACCGCGGCCTTCGCACAAGACGCACCCGCGCCCCGCGAGACCGTTTCCGCGAGCGTCGGCGGCAAGAAGCTGTCGATCGAATATGGCCGGCCGTCGCTCAAGGGCCGTACGCTCGACAGCCTGATCGCCCAGCTCCCAGAGGATCGCATCTGGCGCGCTGGCGTCGACCAGGTCACCACACTCACGTCCGAGGGCGCAGTGACGATCGGCGGCAAGAAGCTGCCGGCCGGCAAGTACTCCGTCTACGTGCAAGCACCCGCGCAGGGCGACTGGTCGCTCGTCCTCAACACCGACCCGGGAATTGCGCTCATCAAGCTCTGGGACAAGGCCCCGGCCAATCTCGCGAATGCGCCGTGGCCGCACCTAGAGGGCTATTCCAACATCCTGGCAAACGAAGTGGCACGAGCGGCGATGAAGGCCGGGACGACCACCCCGGCGGCTGAGCTGTTCACGATCAAGCTGGCGCCCGCCGGCGTCGGTGCGACGATGACGATGGCGTGGGGCGACAAGAGCTGGTCCCTCGACCTCGCCGCAGCCAAATAGTCGAAAGCCTGAATCTCGCGGGGGCGAGGGACTTCGCCCCCGCTAGATTCACAGCACCAGCCTCTCGCGGTGCTCCCCGAACACCTGGCGCAGCGCGCCGGCGATCTCGCCAACCGTGGCGTCTACAGATACGGCCGCGATGATCGCGGGCATCAGGTTGTCGTCGCTGCGGGCCCGGTCGGAGAGCGCCGCCAGCGCCCCCTGGCAGGCCGCCTGGTCGCGCCGCCCGCGCAGCGCGCGCAGCCGAAGCACCTGCTCGCGCTCGAGTGCTGGATCGATGCGCAGGATCTCGAACGGTGGCGTCTCGCCGGCGTCCTCGAAGCGGTTCACGCCCACGATCACCCGCTCGCCGGACTCGACCTGCTTCTGGAAGCGGTAGGCCGACTCCTGGATCTCGCGCTGGATCTCGCCCCGCTCGATTGCGCGTAGCGCGCCGCCGCGCTCCTCGATGCCGTTTAGCAGCCGCAGCGCCTCGGCCTCGAGCGCGTCGGTCTGGGCTTCGACGGCGAAGCTGCCGCCCAGCGGGTCCACCGTGTCGGCCACGCCGGACTCGTAGGCAATGACCTGCTGCGTGCGCAGCGCGAGCCGCGCTGCGGCCTCGGTGGGCAGGGCGAGCGCCTCGTCCTTGCCGTTCGTGTGCAGGCTCTGGCAGCCGCCGAGCACCGCCGCCAGGGCCTGCAACGCAACGCGGACCACGTTGTTGTCAGGCTGCTGGACGGTCAGCGTGACGCCGCCCGTCTGGACGTGAAAGCGCAGCTGCTGGGCCTTCGGGTTCTCGACTCCGAAGCGCTCGCGCATCAGCTTCGCCCACAGCCGGCGCGCCGCACGGAACTTGGCCACCTCCTCGATGAAGTCGGAATGGCAGGCGAAGAAGAAGGAGATCCGCTCGCCGAAGTGCGTGGCATCGAGGCCGGCGGCCTGCGCAGCGCGCACGTACTCGAGGGCGTTCGCGAAGGTGAAGGCGATCTCCTGCGGCGCCGTCGCTCCGGCCTCGCGGATGTGGTAGCCGGAGATCGAGATCGTGTTCCATTTCGGCACGCGCCCCGAGCAGTACGCGAACACGTCGGTCACGAGGCGTAGCGACGGGCTGGGCGGGTAGATGTACGTGCCGCGCGCGACGTACTCCTTCAGGATGTCGTTCTGGATGGTGCCCGAGAGCGAGGCCTCGGGAAGACCGCGGCGCTGCGCCACGGCGATGTACAGCGCCAGCACGATCGCTGCGGTGGCGTTGATCGTCATCGACGTCGAAATCTTGTCGAGCGGGATCCCCTCGAACAGCGTCTCCATGTCCTCGAGGCTGCAGATCGCGACGCCCACGCGACCGACCTCGCCGGCGGCGTGCGGGTCGTCGGAGTCGTAACCGATCTGCGTCGGCAGGTCGAAGGCCACTGACAGGCCGGTCGTGCCGTGCTCGAGAAGGTAGCGGTAGCGGCGGTTTGATTCGGCGGCCGTGCCGAAGCCGGCATACTGCCGCATGGTCCAAAGGCGTCCCCGATAGCCCGTGGCGTGCAGCCCGCGAGTGAACGGGAAGCTGCCCGGCTCGCCCACCTCGCGTTCGAGGTGGGCAGGGTCCTGTGGCCGGTAGACGCGCTCGCGCGGCCCTCCGGAGGCCGTACGGAACTCGTGTGTCATGCGGGCGGAAACGGTAACATGAGTCGCGGGGCTTGACAGCGAAAACGCCTGCTCCCCATAATTTTCATGGAAGGCTGATGGAGAAGACGGATTCGACACACGGCGAAGATGTCAAACGGCTGGTGCAGGACCTCGGCACCACGATCCAGCGCACGCTTTCCGAATCGACGCAGATCGCCTTTTGTCTGAACCGCATCCGCTCCGAGGGATTCGAGGTCTCGCTCGTCCTCGAGGCCACGATCGGGTTCAGCAAGACCGGCACTCGCGAACCCGCCGAGGTCTCGACCTTCGACTTCCGCGTCGAGAAGGCCGAGCCCGCGCCCGTCAGGATGACGCCGCTCGACAAGAAGTTCCTGCGCTCCCTCAAGATCTCGATCGGCGAAGAAGAGTAGCGCCCGCTACCATTCCGGCCCCCTCACTCCGGTACGGGCGAGTTCGGGAAGCGAATCCGGTACAGCCCGGTGTCCTGTTTCAAATAGATGGGATCGAGGATCGCGCGAGCTCCGGGGCCGATCGGCTGCGGCCCGTGGACGAACACGTGGCGCGCGTGAAGCTCAGCCGCAAGGCGGCCCGCCTCGGTAGGGTCGCTACTTCGGAAAAAACTGCGCAGCAGCTCCGAACGTGCGTGCAACAGCGCCGGCGTAGCGAACTGGCGCATGTACGGCAGGTAGATCGTGTACGGCAGGCGCCGCCGCACGAACACGACCGGCGGTGGCGGAAAGCGCGAATAGGGGCGCATCAGCACGACGTCGCCCGGGCGAGAGTCGCCGGCGAGGGCAGCCATCGCCTCGAGCACTCGCGCGGGAACGACATCGGGTGGCGAGAGCGCCTTGCGAATCACCAGTTCGGCCGTGGCGGGCAGCGAGAGGGCCGCGGCGATCGCGACCAGCAGCCCTGGCCGGATGCCCGAAAGCGCGAGACGCTCGAGGGCCAGGGCCACGAAGAGCCAGAGCAGCGCGCCGCTTTGAACCGTAAAGTAGACCGCCTCGTTGAACTCCCGGTCCGCGCTGAGCCGGAGCAGCAGGGCGATCGGCCAACCGACAAGCGCCATCGTCCCCAGCACGACCAGGGCCACCGAGCGCGACCCGAGGGCGCGCAGTGCGCCCGGCAAGGCCAGCAGACGCAAGCCCAAAGCCGCGGCGAGCCAGGGCGCGGCAAAGCTTGCGAGCCGCGCGCCTTCGAGCGGCGGCAGGCCGAGCAGTTGCCGCGTGTGAGCCACGGGCGCCAATGGGTCGAGCAGGATCTCGAGCGGCGTTCCGGAACCGAGCACGAGCGCGACCGTCGCGACCAGACAAGACGCCGCGACCGCCAGTAGCGACTCCGCGCTGCCGCACACCACCAGCGCGACCAGCAGCCCCGCGGCGAGCGGTGCGGCCAGGAAGATCTTGAAGAACGGGACAGCGGCTGCGAGCACCCCGGCCAGCACCAGCCATCCGCGCCCCTCGCCCGCGCGTGCGCGGCCGAGCGCGACGACCACGCCCAGCGTGAGGGCCAGCGCCGGGACGAGGGAGTTCGCGAAGATCAAGGACAGCAGCAGGTTTCCGCCCATCAACTCGGGCCACCAGCGTGCGCTCGGCTGCCCGGCGAAGACGAACGAGAAATCCGCGAGCAGCGGACTGAAGCCGGCGAGTGCGAGCGCGAAGCGACCGCCACCGAGCGCCCGTGCCGCCGCGCGCAGGGCCAGTACCAGGCCGATCGCCCAGAGCGTCACGTCGAAGCGATACATCGCGTCGTAGGGCGTGATCCCCGCCCAGCGCCATGCCGCCGCCCGGATCAGATGCGGCCCGAGGTGATAGTGAAGCGGGACGCCCGCGAGGCCCGGCACCTGCGGCGGCCACGAGTTCGTGAGCTCCCAGGTGACGGCTACGTGGAACGCCGTGTCGATGCGCTCGAGGTCGTCCAGCAGGAAGTCGCCGTTCGCGTCGATCCGGTTCAGCGGGTACTGGGTCACAGCCAGCACCCCGACGATGGCCAGGGCGGCAGGTGCCGCGCCCCGCAGCGACGGGCCCGGGGAGCGCCGCCACGGGCCGAGCGGCAGCAACAGGGTCGCGTCCACCGCAAGGACCAGCGCCGGAAACAGCCAGTGCCGGCCTGAGGCGAATGCCGCCCAGGCCGAGAGTGCGGAGAAGGTCAGGCCGATCGGGACGACCAGCGCCACGTCGGTCGCCAGCCGCAGCAGGCGCTGCAGCGCGACGCCGGGGCCCACGATCGCGAGCGCCGCGAAGGCGAGATAGGCGAGAAGCGTCGCGAGGACGGCGGAGCCGTCGGCCAGCGGCTAGCTCCGCGGATTGATGGCGGCGCGGCCGGCGTAGCGCGCCATCGGCCCCAGCTCCTCTTCGATGCGCAGGAGCTGGTTGTACTTGGCGACGCGGTCGGTACGCGAGGCAGAGCCGGTCTTGATCTGGCCGCAGTTCGTGGCCACGGCCAGATCGGCGATCGTGGTGTCCTCTGTCTCGCCGCTGCGGTGGCTCATCATGCAGGTGTAGCTCGAGCGCGTGGCGAGCGCTACGCAGTCGAGGGTTTCGGTCAGGGTGCCGATCTGGTTGACCTTGATCAAGACGCTGTTCCCGATTCCCTGCGCGATCCCCTTCGCGAGTATCTCCGGATTGGTGACGAAGATGTCGTCGCCCACGAGTTGGAGCTTCGAGCCCAGGGCCTTCGTGAGCGCCTTCCAGCCCTCCCAATCCCCCTCGGCCAGGCCGTCCTCGATGGAAACGACCGGATAGTCCTTCACCCACTTCTCGTACATCGTGATCATCTGCGCCGAGCTCTTCGTCCCGCTGCCGGACTTCTTGAAGACGTACTTCTTGCCCTCGTGGAATTCGCTGGCCGCCACGTCGAGCGCGAGCGAGATCTGCGCCCCCGGCTTGTAGCCTGCGGCTCGGATCGCCTCGAGCAGCGTCTCGAGCACTTCCTCGTTGGACTTCAGGTTCGGCGCGAAGCCGCCCTCGTCGCCCACCTGCGTCTGCTGGCCCTTCTTCTTCAGGATCGCCTTCAGGTGGTGGAACACCTCGACGCCCATGCGCAGCGCCTCGGCGAAGCTCTTGGCGCCGTGCGGAACGATCATGAACTCCTGCGGGTCGAGTTTGTTGTCCGCGTGCGCGCCGCCGTTGATGACGTTCATGAACGGCACCGGCAGGAGGCGCGCGTTGGGGCCGCCGACGTAGCGATAGAGCGGCTGGCCCGTGGCCTCGGCCGCGGCCTTGGCGACAGCCAGCGAGACCGCCAGCAGCGCGTTTGCGCCGAGCCGCTTCTTGAACTCGGTGCCATCGACGTCGATCATCAGCGAGTCGATCAGCGCCTGGTCGAGGGCGTCCTCGCCGATCACCTCGCTGGAGATCAGGTCGTTGACCGCGGCCACGGCCTTCAGCACGCCCTTGCCCAGGTAGCGCTTTTTGTCGCCATCGCGCAGCTCGACGGCCTCACGCTCGCCGGTGGAGGCGCCGGAAGGGGCGGCCGCGCGCCCCAAGGCACCGCCCTCGAGCACGACTTCGACCTCGACGGTGGGGTTGCCGCGGCTGTCCAGGATCTCGCGGGCGAAGACGGAATCGATATTGGTCATGGCACCCCTCGCGCGGCTCTTGGCTGGATCCTAACCGATGAAAGCATCAGCAGCGAGCCAACTGGCTCGGGTCCACTGGCGGCGGAGCGCCAGATTTACGCTGGCGCGGAGCGGCTGGGGGGCAGCCCCGAAGAGCGCGGCGGGATTGTTACCCCCCCGTGTTCTCTACAAAGCACTCTTCGCCGGGGGTCACGACTACCACGCCGTTCTCCGTGACCGTGTGGCGCCGGCGATCCTCCGCGGGATGGTAGCCGATCACGGCGCCCGCCGGGATCTCGACGTCGCGATCGAGGATCGCGCGGCGGATCCGGGCGTTGCGATGCACGATTGCGTTCGGCATCAGGATCGAGTCCTGGATGTCGCAGAACGAATGCACCCGCACGTTGGGCGCGAGGATCGAGCGCTGTACCCGGCTGCCCGAGACGATGCAGCCCAGAGACACGATCGATTCGGTGGCCTCGCCGCGCCGGCCTTCCTGGTTGAAGACGAACTTCGCCGGCGGGAACTGCGGCTGGTAGGTGCGCATCGGCCAGTCGGGGTCGTACAGGTTGAAGACGGGGTCGACCTGGATCAGGTCCATGGAGGCGTCGAAGTACGCGTCGAGCGTGCCGACGTCGCGCCAGTATTGCGATTCCTTCTTGTTCTCGTCCCAGAACAGGTGGGCGTAGACGCGCTCGCCGCACCGCACCAGGTTCGGAATGATGTCCCTGCCGAAGTCGTGGCTGGAGGGTTCCTCGGAGTCGCGCAGCAGTTCGCGCTCGAGCGCCTCGAAGTCGAAGATGTAGATGCCCATCGAGCCGAGCGCGCAACCGGCGTTCCAGGGCGTGGGGGTCGCCTCGTCCGGCTTCTCCTGGAAGCCGGTGACGCGGCTGTCGTCGTCGACCTCGAGGATACCGAAGCGGCGCGAGTCGGCCACGGGCACCTCGATCGCACCGACCGTGAGCGTCGCGCCGCGCGCGATGTGCACGTCGAGCATCTTGCCGTAGTCCATCTTGTAGATGTGATCGCCCGACAGCACGATCACCCAGCGCGGCTGCTCACGGCCCAGCGAATAAAGATTCTGGTACGCCGCGTCGGCAGTGCCGAGGTACCAGTTCTCGCCGGTTCGCTTCTGGGGCGGCAGGATCTCGACGAACTCGCCGAGCTCGGTGTTCACGACGCTCCAGCCCAGGCGGATGTGGCGGTTGAGACTCTGCGACTTGTACTGGGTCACGATGAAGATCTTGCGCAGGCCGGAGTTGATGCAGTTCGAGAGCGTAAAGTCGATGATCCGATAAGCGCCACCGAAGGAGACCGCGGGCTTGGCGCGATCGCGCGTAAGCGGGTAGAGGCGCTCTCCCGCTCCCCCCGCGAGGAGCACCGCTACCACGTCCCGCAGCAGGAGGACGTTCACGGTCGGACTAACGCCCCCGCCGCGACCGCCATTCCCCGATCGCCTTCGCGATGCGCCGGGCCCGGTCTTCGATCGGCTGGAAGTCCCCTGCCGCCGCGCTTTTCCGATCGACGAGGCTGCCGCCGAGGCCCACCGCTGTCGCGCCAGCGTCGAGCCAGGCCGTCAGGTTCTGTTCGTCGACGCCGCCGGTCGGCATCAGTCGCAGGAACGGAAGCGGCTCGCGCAGCGCCTTCAAGTAAGCGGGCCCGAAAATCGTGGCCGGAAAGATCTTGGTCACGTCGACGCCGGCTTTGTGACAGGTCATCGCCTCGCTCGCCGTGACGCCGCCCATCGAGACCATGAGCCCGTGGCCGCGCGCCTCGGCGAGCAGATCGGCGTCGAAGTGCGGCGACACCGCGAAGCGGGCGCCGGCTCTGGCCGCGGCGCGCACCTGCTCGCGCTCGGTGACGGAGCCCACTCCCACGATGGCGCCAGTCTCGGCGCCGAGCGCAATCACGGCGTCGAGAGCGTTCTTGACCGTCAGCGTGATCTCCAGCAGCCGTAGCCCCCCGCGCACGCAGGCGCGACCGGCGTCGATCGCCTGCGCAGCCGTGTCGGTACGGATCACGGCGAAGGCCTTCGATTCCTCGACGGCAGCCGCGAGCGCGTGGCTCACGGCCGGGTCCTGAGAACGACCCTCGCCGGTGAGCCATCGGCTCCCGCGATGAGCAATGGCAGGCACGCCATCTCGTATTCCCCAGGTTCCACCTGCGACAGGTCGAGCCCCTCGATGACCACGACCCCAGCGCCCAGCAGCGCGTGATGGGAGGGAAAGTCGTGGCTGCCGAACTGCTCGACCGAAAGGTAGTCGATCCCCACCAGCTTGATCCCGGCCTGCACCAGGTAGGTCGCGGCGTCCGGGGTCAAGTACACGAAGTCCTCCTGGAAATGGGCCAGGCGAAGTTGGCCGGACATGCGGGTCTTGAGCAGCACCCGCAGGTCATCGCGCAAGTCCAGGGCCTCGAGGTCGGAGCGCTCGATCTTCTCGCGGGCGGAGATCTCCACCACGCGCGCCTTCCCCATCAGGATTTCCAGGGGAAGTTGTTCCACCGTCGCCCCATCGGGGAGAAAATGATAAGGCGCGTCCACGTGCGTGCCCGAGTGCGCCCCCATGGTGATCCGGGCGACGTTGTAAGGCTGACCGTCCTCGATCTTGTGGGTGAACTCCATGTGGAAACGCGGGTCCCCCGGGAAGGTGGGGACCGTGGAGGAAAGCGGAACGGTGACGTCGAAGATTCGAGTCATGGCTTGCCTTCTGAAGCGAGAGCCTTCCGAGCGACGCCTAGCATAGCGTAAGGCCTCTCCCGGAGGGGCCGAAAACCGGGTTGACAGCCCCCTCGCCCGCTGCTAGCGTGGGTCTTCGCAGGGTACGTGGGCGATCCTTTGGAACCCGTGAGAAAGATCCGATCGACTCTGGCCGCCGTCGGGAGCACCACACTTCTGCTCTTGGCCCTTCCCCTGTGCCCGGCCGACGCCGAAGAATCGGCAGCGGGGAGTGTCATCGGCTGGGTCGAGGACAGCCGCGGCACGCCCGTCTCGGGCGCCTTGGTTTCGTTCTTCGCGAAGGGCATGCGTGGCGGGGGACTGATAGCCTTCTCCGACGAGGCTGGGCACTTCATGTTGCCGTCGCTTCCGGCCGGCTCGTACACCGTGCGCGCAGTGGGCCGGGGCCTGAAGCAGGCCCAAGCACAGCGCGTCACCGTGTTCCCCAATCAGGGCGCGATCCTGTCGCTCAGCCTGCCGGGCTTCGGCGAGCTGAGCGAGAAGGAAGGCGCGGACAATGCGCGCGAATGGACGTGGCTGCTGCGGCACAAGACGCGCTCGGTGCTCGAGGACAGGGGCGCGGTAGTGGCGCCACGCGATGCCGTATCGTCCGAAACCGAACGGGGCGCTTCGCCCTGGCTGCCGGAACTCGGTGGGTCCATGGAGGTGGTCGCAAACGCGCACAGCCTCGGTGCCCAGGGCGACGACACCGCGGCGGGAAACCTGCTCTCCGGTACCGGCGTGTTGCGCCTCCAAGGCAAGCTCGGGGATTCCGCGAGCTTCACGCTGGGCGGGCTCGTGGCGGAGAGCGAGGACACGACTTGGCGCATGGCTGCAGAGTTCCTGCTGGAGCCGGGTGGCGGCCACCAGATCCGAACCGGCGCAGGCTACGGAACGCGCTTCGTGCGTCCCATGAACGGCCTCGAACCCGAAGTGCGGCTCCAGGCGGGAACGATCGGCGCACTGTTCGTCGAAGACCGCTGGACGATGAGCGACCAGGTCACGGCTACGATTGGTGCGCGGCACTCCTACGTGGGTTTCGTGACCGGCGACCAGAACCACATCGATCCGCTGCTGGCTCTCGAGTTCGAGGCCGGTGCCACCACGACCCTCCTGGCCTCGGCCGAGGAACGCAGCATCGTTCCGGGCGGCGACCTCCTGACGCTCTCGACACTGTCCGTGGCGCCGGCGATCGTGTATGCCGATCTCGAAGGCAGCTTGGCGCCCGAGCACCTGGTGCGATACGCGATGGGTGTCGATCAGCGCTTCGGCGCCGGCCGTATCGGTCTGCGGGCGTTCCGTGAATCGACGACCGACCAGCTGGTCAACACCTTCGGTGGCTCGGAAACGTCGCAAAGCCTGCGCATCGACAACCGTGGCGCCATGGCCACGCAGGGTGTCACGATCGACCTCGGGCACGGTGTCGGCCGGGTGATTCGCGGCTCGGTCGCCTACTCGTTCGGGCGACTTCATCGCGACCTGGCAGGGCCGGGCGTCGCTTTCGAGGCCGCGCCGCTGGCGATCGCAGACGGCCGCTTCCACGACCTGACGGCTCGCGTGGAGACATTCGTCGAACCAACCGACACCCGCCTTGTCGCCTTCTACCGCCTGAACTTCATCCGGCCTGAGGCCGGCGAAGCGGAGACAAGCCGTAACACGCGGTTCGACGTGCAACTCAGCCAGGGACTTCCCTTTCTGGGCGATCTGACGCGAGCCGACTGGGACCTGCTGGTCGCCGTGAGGAACCTGTTCTACGAAACGGCGGAGGGGGGCATGCTAGACGAAATGGCTGTCCTGAACCCGCCGACGCGCCTGATGGGAGGGATCTCGGTTCGCTTCTAAGGGCAAAGGAGGCCCGTTCGCAGAGCGAGCCGGCCGAAGAGGAAGCAGCGAGGCGCCGCGGGCCTCGCTTTTTTCTTGATCGGACTGGCACTCCAACGCAATGAACTTCGATTCCGTGAATCCGGATTCGCAGCCCCGAATGAGGGGGGAAGTCTGTGTGATATCAGCGCCTTACGCGTGCGAGTCCGCCTCGATTGCGGCATGCCGATTGCAGCCGGGTGGATTCAGTCTAAGCGCATGAAGGGGTCCCGGGTCCGCAACTTCGCTGTTCTTGCGGTGGCACTGCTGCTCACCAGCCTCGGGGTCTACAACATCTTCCTGAAAGCGACCTGGACGCTGCTCGACGACGGTGTGTTCTGGAAGAACGGGGCCGCCGGCGTTGTCGCCGCTCGCGTGGCATCCGGTGGACCCGCTGCCCTCTCCGGAGTGCGGGTCGGCGACGTGCTCCTAGCACTCGATGGCGACGAGGTGCTCGCCCAAACGCAGGTCCAGGCGCGGTTGGCGCGGCGCGCCGCCGGGGACCACGTCCAGTACTCGCTGCTGCGCGCCGACGAGCGTCGCTCGCTCGAAGTCACGGTGAAGCCGCTCAGCAAGGGCAACGTAACGCTCTTCTACTATCTCTCGCTGGTCGGCTTCTTCAGCTTGATCGTCGGCACGATCGTGATGCTGCGCCGGCCGCCCGACCGCGCGGCGCTCCACTTCTACGCGATCTGCCTGCTGTTCTTCCTGATGTACTCAACGTCCTACACGGGGCGGCTCAACCTTGCCGACTGGACGCTGCTGTGGACCGACCACCTGGCGATCCTGTTGCTGCCAGTCGTTTTCCTGCATTTCTGCATCTCGTTCCCGGAAAGGCGGCTGCCCTCGTCCCGCGCCTGGCTCGTGCCCGCCGCGTACATGCCCGCGCTGGCCTTGGCGGGCGCCGCCGTCGCGAGCCAGGTGCTGTTCGTGACGACGCCCGGGGGCGAGGTGCTGTGGCGGATCACCGCGGCGATCGATCGCAGCAAGCCATTCTACTTCGGCTTCCTGTTCGCGGTCTCCTTCGGCATCCTGCTTGATTCCTACCGCAAGACCCGCTCCCTTACGGCGCGCAAGCAGATGAAGTGGCTGGTGTGGGGCACCGGCGCCGGGGTGCTCCCGTTCTTCCTGTTCTACGCGATCCCCTTCGCGCTGGGGCGTGAGCCGCGCTTTGCGATGGAGCTGGCTGGCTACATCCCGCTGGCGCTCATCCCGTTGTCGCTCGCCTACGCGGTCGTGAAACACCGGCTGATGGACGTCGAACTGATCTTCCGACGCTCGCTCGTCTACGTCCTCGCCACGGCCGCGATCGTCGGCATCTGCCTGCTGGTCGTCGGCCTGCTCGGTTCGTTCGTCACGGGCGACGAGGAGCCCCACGTCACCGTCATCGCGATTCTCTCGACGCTGGTCGTGGTGTTGCTCTTCCCGCCCGTCAAGAGCCGCATCCAGGACGTAATCGACAAGCTGCTCTACCGCGAGCGGGAGAGCCCACGCCGGGCCCTGCTGCGCCTCTCGCAAGACCTCAACTCCGACCTGGATCTGCACTCGATGACCGCTCGGCTGCTCGAAGGCGTCGGCACCGCGCTGCGCGTCTCGTCGGTGGCCGCCTTCCTGCCGGAGGCCGACGGCTCGTTCTCGATTTTCGAGTCGCGCGGTTGCGCACCGGAAAACGAGACCGTACGGCTGCCGCGCGGGGGCGCGCTGCTGCGGCGTCTTGCGCATGGCGAGCCCGTGAACGCCGAGGCCACGGGCGAGTCGTTCCCCGAAGCCGGGCCGCTCGATTTCGTCTACTACTTCCCTTGCCGGGTGAAGGGCGAGGTGATCGCGGTACTGGGTATCGGCCGCAAGGACGGCTTCGATACGCTGAACAGTGAGGAGGTCGACGTCCTCCAGGCCCTCGCCGGTCAGGCCGCCACGGCGTTCATGAATGGCCGGCTCTACAAGAGCCTGCGCGAGAAGGCCGAGGAGTTGCAGCGTCTCACGGAATACAACCAGAACATCCTCGAAAGCATGGACTCGGGGATCCTGGTCCTCGACCTCGACGGCGCCGTGGCGCGCTGGAACAAGGCGATGGAATCGCTCTACGGCCGGAAGCGCGGGGAGGTACTTGGACGCACCCTGGACGAGATCTTCCCGGCCGCGTTTCTCGAAGCGCTGCGCGGGAGCCTGGTGCTCGAGGATCACGAGGAGATCGCGCACATTTACAAGCTGCACCTACCGGCAGCCGACGGCCGGAGCCTGATGGTGAACGTCTCGATCGCGCCCTTCGAGGTCGTCTCGGGCGAGCGCCACGGAACGGTGCTGATCCTCGAGGACGTCACGGGGCGGGTGCGCCTCGAAGAACAGCTGCAGCACTCGGAGAAGATGGCCTCGATCGGCCTGCTCGCGGCGGGTGTCGCCCACGAGGTGAACACCCCGCTCACCGGCATCTCGTCCTACACCCAGATGCTGAAAGAACAGGTGCAACCCGAAGACCTGCGCTTCCCGCTCCTCGATAAGATCGAGAAGCAGACTTTCCGCGCGGCCAGGATCATCAACAACCTCTTGAACTTCGCGCGCTCCTCGAGCTCCGAGTTCGAAATCCTCGACGTGAACAAGACGCTGCTCGAGGTGTTGTCGCTGCTCGAGCACCAGCTGGACAAGGCGCGCATCCGCGTGGTGCGGGAGATGGCCGAGGACCTGCCTGCGATTCGTGGCAACGAGAACCGCATTCAGCAGGTGTTCTTCAACCTGATTCTGAACGCCCGCGATGCCATGCCCAAGGGCGGCTGGCTCACGATCGCGACGCGCGCCGACGACGACGACACGGTGATCGTGGAGGTGCGCGACACCGGTCACGGCATCAAGCGTGAGGACGTCAAGCGCATCTACGACCCGTTCTTCACGACCAAGGGCATCGGGCGCGGAACCGGCCTCGGCCTCTCGGTTTCCTACGGCATCGTCCAGGAGCACGGTGGCGCGATCTTCGTGGAGTCGGCGCCGGGCACGGGCACGACGTTCCAGGTCGCACTTCCGGCTGCCCTCGTAGCCGAGGCCGCCCAACGGTGAGCAAGGGCGAATCCATCCTCGTCGTCGACGACGAAGAGGTGATGCGCGACGTGCTCACGACACTGCTGACCCAGTCGGGCTACCGGGTGACGCTGGCCGAGACTGGGGTCGAAGGCCTCTCACTCGCCCGCAAGGCCGGCTTCGACGCGGCCATCGTGGACGTGATGCTGCCGGAGCTTGGCGGCCTCGAGGTGCTCGAGGAGCTGAAGCGCGTGGATCCCGATCTCGTCGTGCTGATGATCACCGCCTATGCCTCCGTCGAGACCGCGATCACCGCCATGAAGAAGGGCGCCTTCGACTACGTCACGAAGCCCTTCAAGCACGAAGAGGTATTGCACATCCTGCGGAACGCGCTCAAGCAGCGGCATCTGCAGGACGAGAACCGCCAACTGCGCACCGCTTTGCGCGACCAGGCGCGTTTTACCGAGATCATCGGGAAGAGCCAGCGGATGCAGCAGGTCTTTGGTCTGATCTCGCAGGCGGCTCCCTCGCGCTCGACGATCCTGGTGGTCGGCGAAAGCGGCACCGGCAAGGAGTTGGTGGCCAAGGCTATCCACGCCAACAGCCCGCGTGCTGAACGGCCCTTCATCGTGGTCAACTCCGGAAGCCTTCCCCATGAGTTGCTCGAGTCCAACCTCTTCGGCCACGTGAAGGGCGCCTTCACCGGCGCGGTGTACGCAAAGAAGGGCCTCTTCGAGCTGGCGGACAAGGGCACGCTCTTCTTCGACGAAATCGGCAACATCCCGCTCGAGACCCAGGCCAAGCTGCTACGCGTGATGCAGGAGCGTGAGTTCATGCGCCTCGGTGGCGTCGAGACGGTCAAGGTCGACGTGCGGATCGTGGCCGCGACCAACATCGACCTGCGCCGCGCTGTGGAAGAGGGCCGTTTTCGCGAGGATCTCTACTACCGCCTGAACGTCATCGCGATCCAGCTCCCGCCACTGCGCCAGCGCAAAGAGGATATCCCGGCCCTCGCCATGCACTTCGTCGACAAGTATGCGGGCGAGAACGGCAAGACCGTGACGGGTGTCGCACCCGGAGCGCTTCAGGTGCTGATGGACTACGACTGGCCGGGCAACGTGCGCGAGCTCGAAAACGTGATCGAGCGTGGCGTCGTGCTCACCACCGACATGCAAATCGAGCGCGACATCATCCCCGACCACGTGCGTAGCGCCCCGGTTTTCCACGTGCCGCACCTGACTGTGCCGCCCGAGGGCATCAGCTTCAAGGACGTGATCGCGAGCTTCGAGCGGCGTCTGATCGAGTCGACCCTGGAGTCGACCCGCGGCGTGCAGAAGGAAGCCGCCCGGCTCCTGGGCCTGAAGCCCACGACTCTGAACGAGATGATCAAGCGTCACAACATCGCGATTCCCCGCGAGCGCGAGAGGCGCAGCGGCCACCCCGCAAGCCGTGAAGTGGAACTGAGCCAGGCCAAGCCAACGCCGGCCTGATCTTGACAGGCGCCTTTGCGCCTTGATAACCTCGCCTCTTCTAATTGGCAGACAATTCTGAGGTTTAGAGCCTTCTGATATGGCCTTCCAGGGCTCGCTCGCGGAACTTCATCTACCGGACATCATCCAGCTCATAAGCGTCAGTGGGAAAACGGGCCTGTTCCACCTCACCGACGGCGCGCTCAAGGGCCAGATCTACCTGAACGACGGGAAGATCGTCCATGCCCAGCTCGAAGACGCCACGGGTGAGGAAGCGGTCTATGCGCTCGCGATCTGGAGCCGGGGTGACTTCAAGTTCGAGCCCGGCATCTCGACGGAGCTACGCACCATCTCCAAGAGCAACACCAACCTGCTCATGGAGGCGGCGCGGCGGCTCGACGAGTGGCGGGTGCTCTCCAAGAAGATCCCTTCGACCGAACTGGTGCCGGAGTTCGTAGTGCAGGAAACGCGAGAGGGCCAGATCAACCTGAACACGAGCGAGTGGTTGGTCCTGTCGAAGATCGATGCCACGCGCTCGATCAAGCAGATCGCGCTGGCGAGCGGCCTTTCCGTGTTCGACGCCGCCAAGATCCTCTACGGCCTGATCGCCACCGGGCTGATCCGGCTGCGGGAAACCGTTCTCGCCGGGACCGCCGCAAAGCCGGGGGCCGCGGGCAGGCTGGCCGCCGGGGGCCCCGCGAGCGGCGAACTGCTCGCGAAGCTGCTCACAGTGCGCGATGCCTGCAACAATCTGCTCGGCTCCGTGGGCGAGAGCGTCGTGAACAAGCACTACGCCAGGGCAAAGGGCGAGATCGAAAAAGGGGCTGGCGCCGAAGCGATCGAGGAAGCCGTCAACCAGATTGCACGGGCGGCCTCGATCCTCAAGGGCGCCCCGACGACCGAGGCGTTGCTCGAGCTGTTGAGGACCTTGCGTTAGAAGCTCGGCGGGTATGGAGCCGTGCGCACCGCGGCGATCGCCCGGCGGTACTTTTCCATCACCACGTCCCAACGATAGCCTTCGGTCACGTAGCGTCGCCCGTTCTCGCCGAGCGCCCGCGCCAGGTCGCGCTGCGTGGCCAGGAGGTCGAGCGCCTCCACGAACTCGGGCGCGTCCCGATAGAACAACCCCGCGTTCGAGCGCTGGCAATGGTCCTCGAGCACGGCCGAGCGCGCGGTTGCAAGAACCGGAGTGCCGTAGGCCATTGCCTCGAGCAGGACGATCGACAGGCTTTCGAGGGAGCTGGGGCAGACGACGGCGCTCGCCCCAGCCAGCGCCGCGAACTTCTCCGCCTCGCCCAAGTAGCCGAGGTAGCGCACGCCCGGAACGCGGGGCTCGGGCATGGCGAGTCGCCCGATCAAGAGCAGCTGCACGCCCCCACGGACGCTCGCACGGTAACGGCCGAAGAATTCGAGCATCTCATCGCAACCCTTGCCAGCATCGATGCGGCCGGCGTAAAGCGCGTAAGGGCCGCGGACCTCGTGGCGGATACGGAAGCCCTCGACATCGGCAGCCGCGGGAACCTCGACGCCGATCCCCGCCACCTCCTCGGGTCGCGCGCCAATCTCGAAACGCCGGCGGACCAGCTCCCGTTCCGGGGAAGAGCAGAACACGAAGGCCCGCGGAGCCTCGAAGACGCGACGATAGATCGAAAACCCCAGCGGTGGCTCGTCGTGAGCGGTGGGAACCAGAATCGAGCGCTCCGCCGCCGCCCGCAAGCCCCAGTACGTCGGGAAGTACAAGTACGTGAAGAAGAACACAGCATCGTAACGATCACGATCCGCTTCGAGGCGCTGGACGAGTCGTGGCACGTCGGGTCCCTGTTTTCGGAGCCAGTCGAGTTCCTCGGTCTCAGTGCGTGCGCCGGCGTATAGCCTCTCGGAGATGCGGTTGAACGACGCCAGATCGCGCTCTTGCTCGACGGGAAAACGCAGGACCTCGACGCCGTTCTCGCCCTGTGCTCCCTCCGGCAGCTCGTTCTTCCAGCTCACGTAGTCGCGCGCGCACGTCGTCAGCACGGTCACCTCGTGATCGCTCGTCAGGCGTTCGGCGACCGCCCGAGCCAGGGACTCGGAGCCCCCTGCGATCTCCGCTCCGTAGCGCTGGATGACGATCGCGACCCGCGGCTTGCGGCTCACAGCGACTCCAGGTGGCGCCGCAGCGTCGCCTCAACGGCGGCGGGCGCGAACGCCTCCAGGCGGCGGCGCTGCCCCGCGAGAACGCTCGCGCGCAACGACTCGTCTGTCGCAAGCTGATGGCAGAGCTCCGCGACCTCGGCAAAGCACTTCTCGCCAAACTGCAAACCCGCGTCGCCGAGCGTGTCGCCCACGGCGCTTGCGCGAAATGCCAGCACTGGCACGTTCATCAGCATCGCCTCGACGAGCGGCACGCCGAAGCCCTCGTGTTCGCTCATCGAAAGGAACACGCGGGAGCGCGAGTAGCAGGCGAGCAGGTCGTCGTGGGGTACGTGGCCCGTGAAGACCACTTCCGTCGCGTCCAGGCCTTCCTCGTAGTGGAACGACTGGAGCGCGTCGAGATAGTGCTTGCGCAGCGGCAGGCCATTGCCAGTCTCGCGGCGCGGCCGCTTGCCCACGAGCAGCAGGCGCACGTCCGATGCGATGAAGCGCTTCCAATAGGATGCGACGCGGATCAAGTCTTCGTGGCGCTTGTTCGGAGCGACACGGCCGACAAACAGAAGATTGACCCGTTCGTCGCCCAGCGCCCGCGACAGAACGGCCCCGGGGGCTTCCGCGTAGCGCTCAAAATCGAGCAGGATCGGCAGCACGCCGGTGCGCGCGAAGCCCATCCGTTCGAGCTCCTGACGGGTCCACTCGCTGTCGCCCAGCGCCAGTTCTGCGTGAGCAGTGAGGCTGCGGACTTCCGCTTGCCCCAGCGCACAGATCCCTGCCAGCTCCGGGTCGTACGGCGCATAGAACGCTGGCGGCGTGATGTTGTGGTGCAGCAGCACGCGCCGGCAGCGCAACTCGCGGAACGCCCCGCTCAGGCGCGAGGGCAGAGCATAGTGGAGGATCACCACATCGTCCGGGCCGCCCGCCTTCCAGGCCGAGAAGCGCCTGGCCTGGGAGGCAACTTCGTCGTCGACGTCGAGCGTGTACACCTCGGCCGCTAGGCCCCAGGAGCGGAACGCGTCGCGCATCAGCAGCGTCGAGTCTCCGATCGCGTCGCCGCGGTGGAGGGCGGGGACCCACTGATCGACGCGGCTGGGGCGCGCCATCACGCCACCAGTGGTCGAAGCTCTGCGAGCAGCCGCGCGCCAAAGTCGATCGCCCGCCACTGCGCCAGCGCGCGCCGCTGCGTCGTGAGCACGGCTTCGCGCAGAGCCGGCCGACTCAGGATCTCGTTCAGAAGCTCGGCGACAAGCGCCGGACGCTTGTCCCGGAGCAGCACACCGCCACCCCGCATCGTCTCGGCCACCGCCGCCGCGTCGAAGGCCAGCACCGGCACGTCCCAGAGCATGGCTTCGAGCAAGGGCACGCCGAAGCCTTCATGCTCGGAGAGGCACACGAAGGCTGCTGCCACGGAGTAGTACGCCTGAAGCTCGGCTTCGTTCGCGTGACCGCTGAACACGACGTCGTCGAGGCGCAGCTCTCGGGTCAGCGCGTGCAGGCTCTGCACGTACCGGGGGAAGCCAGTGGTGTCGCCGACGAGCAGCAGGCGGCTGCGCTTGCCTGCCAGGCGCCGGTAGGCGGCAAACACACGCAACAGGTCCTCGATCCGCTTGTTCGGAGCGATGCGGCCCACGAACAGCAGGTTCCTGTGCCCGTCGGCGAACAGCGTGCGGAGTACGGGCGCAGCCGCCGGTCGCTTCTCGCGAAGGTCCACGGCGAAGGGCACCACCCGCGCACGCTCCGCGAAGCCCGCCCTCACGAGGTCACGACGACTGAAATCGCTGTGAGCCAGCGCCAGGCGCGCGCGCGAGGCGAACGCGCGCAGCTGCCCCAGACCCAGGATGTGAGCGCGCGCCAGGCCGGCATCGAAGCGCGCCAGGAACGCCGCCGGGGTCATGTTGTGGAACACGAGCGCCAGTCGATCGGGCACGGCCAGCGCGAGCCGCGCGGCGGGGCTCTCCGGCGCGAAGTGAAACAGGCAGACGCTTTCGGGTCCCGAGACCGCCGCGTAGCCGGAAAGGGGCCGCGCCTCGGCCGTGAGCTCCGGGTCGATGAAGCCCGCGAAGATCTCTGAAACATGCCCGGCGCCACGCAGCGTGTCGCGGATCACGAGGGCTTCGTGCCCCACGGCGTCGCCGGCGTGGAGCGCCCCCAGGAGCTGATGGACCGCCCGGCGAGAGGCGCTCATGAGACCAGGGCCGGCGCGAGGCGCTCGCGCAGGAGGGCGCCGAAATCGGTCGCCCGGACCTCGGCCAGCGCTCGTTCTTGCGTGCCCATCACGGCGGAGCGCAACGCTGCGTCGGTCAGGACCCGGTGGACCAGCTCCGCCACGACCTCCGGTTGCTTCTCTTTCAGGAGCACACCGCCGCCGCGCAGTGTCTCAGCCACGGCCCCTGCGTCGAACGCCACGACAGGCACGCCGAAGTTCATGGCCTCGACGAGCGGCACGCAGAAGCCCTCGTGTTCCGACAGGCACAAGAAGACGTCGGCCACGGAATAGTAGGCTCGCAGGTCGTCGTCGTCGACGTGGCCGGCGAAGACCACGTTGTCGAGCCGGAGCGCCGCCGCCCTTTCGCGCAAGCGGCGCTGGTAGCGCTCGAAGCCACGAGACTCGCCGACCAGCAGCAGGCGACTGCGAGGCTCGAGATAGCGTTGATAGATCGCAAAGACGCGGAGCAGGTCCTCGATCTTTTTGTTGGGGATGATTCGGCCGACGAATAGCAGATTCTTCCGGCCGTCGCTGTAGAGGCCGCGCACGACCGGCGAGGCGGGCTGACGATAGCGTTCGAGATCGAGAACAATCGGCAACACCTCAGTCCGGCGGTACCCGGCAGCCTGCAACTCGCGCCGGTTGAACTCGCTGTCGCCCAGGCCCAGCGCGGTGCGCGGAGCAAATGCCGCGAGCTCCCGCCGCCCGTGATAGCACAGACCCGCGAGGTGCGGCTGGAAGCCCAGGAAGAACTCGGCGGGCGTGATGTTGTGGTAGATGGCGACGAGCCGATCGGGGGCGTGGAAGGCCATCCGCCCTGCCGCACTGCCGATCGAGAAATGGAACAGACAGACGGTTTCCGGCGACGAGACCTCGCGGTACTCGTGAAGCGGCCGCGCCAGGCGCGCCATCCGCGGGTGCACGCGCTCGGCGAAGATGTCAGATTCGTAACCGGCCGCACGCAAGTGACGCTGAATGGCGAGGGCCTCGTTGCCGATCGCATCGCCGTAGGACAGCGCGGCCAGCAGCTGCGGGACGCGCCGGATCACACGCTACGCTCCTTGGCCCGCGCTTCGACCGGCCTGGGCAAAGAGCGCCAAATACTTCCGCTCGATCACGTCCCAGGCATAGTTCTGTTCGAAATAGCGCCGGCCATTCGCTCCCAGCGTCTGGCGCAAGCCCGCCTCGGACTCGAGCACGGCGAGCGCTTCGCGAAACTCGTCGTAGCCGGCGTAGTATAGACCCGCGTTCGACCGTTGGCACTGGCCTCGCAGCACGCTGCACTTCGCGTTCGCGAGCACCGGCCGGCCGGCCCACCACGCCTCGAGCGTCACCATCGACAGGCTCTCGTAGCGCGAGGGCATGACCAACGCCTCGCACGCGGCAAGGGCGTTCCACTTCTCGGCGTCGGGCAGGAAACCGAGCGGCACGATGCCGGGATCGTCGGGGATCGACAAGATGGGCTTGCCGATGAGGATCAGGCGCAGGCGCGAGCCGGTTTCCTCGCGGTAGCGCCGAAAGAACCCGAACAACTCGCGGCAGCCCTTGTTCTCGTCGATCCGGCCGACATAGAGCACGAACGGCCCATCGACGCCGTGGGCGGAACGGAACGCGTGGCCATCGAGACTCGCAGGGAGCGCGGAGCCGACACCTACTACGTCCCCGGGCACATCGCTGTTCGCCGCAACCGCCTCGATCATCGTCTTCTCCTCGACGCTGTTCCAGACAATGGCACGCGGCATCCGGAACAGTGGCCGAAAGATGGACAGCTTGTAAACCCCGTCGTCCTCAGCCGTCGGCACGAGCAGCGCGCGATCGCGGGCGGCCCTGAGGCCGTGGAAGGTCGTGTAGTAGCGGTACGAGAAGAACACCCAGCTGTCGAAGTCGGCGCGGCGCCGTTCCACCTGCTTCACGAGCCGGGGCGAGAACGGCCCCTCCTCTTCGAGCCACGCGAGCTCCTCGCGTTCGCCCCGGGGGCTCTCGAATACTTCACGGCTCGCGCGCGCGAAGCGAACGGTATCGCGCTCGCGCTGGACCCGGAAGCGGTGCACGGGCAGTCCGTTCAGGACCTCGGTGCCTTCGGGATAGTGGTTGGCCCACGTCACGTAGTCGGCGGCGCAGGTCGTGAACACCTCGACCTTCGCATGCCGCGAGAGGTGCTCGGCGATGAGCCGACAGTGGTACTCGGCCCCGCCAGCGATCTCCAGGCCATAGCGCTGGACCACGAACGCGAGCCTCACCTACTCGGTGCGGCGCCCGTCCGGCGCGTCGTCCCGGTAGACGACCATCCCCTCGAGCGTCTTCTCGCGTCGCACCTGGAACTCGAGGCGGCCCTGCAGCTCCAAGCAGCGGTTGCGCAGATCCTGCACCTCGAGGTTCAGCTTGGTGATCTCGACTGCCAGGTTGTGGAGCAGGTGGACGTAGTACGAGTTCAGATCCGACTGGCGGGAGAGCGCCGCAATCATCGGGTTCGGGTTCCAGAACAGCTTCTGGATCGGCTTCAGGAGCCGCCGGATCGTCTCCAGGACCCGGCCCACCGCCCCGCGGCTCGACTCGTATACGGTGCCTTGCCCGAAGCGGAAGTTCCAGCGAGCCGCCTGCGCACGGAAGTCCTTGATGAAGTCGGGATTGAAGTCGTGCGCGTCGAGCACGGCATCCAGCCGATGCTCGGCGATCTCCCGGATCTCTTCGTCGCTGTAGAGGCCTTGCCTTTTTTCGTCAATGCGCTTGCGGATCGCGCGCATGATGGCCTCGACGTCGACGTCTTTCGACTGGATCTCGAAGCTCATGTCAGCGCCCCAGCGGCATCGGCGCGCCCTGGGCCGTGTACACGATCACCACGATCGCAAGGGCCCACAGGACCACGTCGAGGATGAGCGGCAGATCGGTCAGGAGGATGTCCGTCGGGCTGCCGCCCAGCTCCCGCCGGTGCACGAGATAAAGATAACGGAAGATGCCGTAGAGCACGAAAGGAATGGTCCAGGGCAGGCGGTCGGTCTGGAACTTCTCGATCGTCTCCGGTGCGGTCGTGTACGAGGCGTACGCCATCAGGCACGACGCGGTTACGACGGCGATCATCTGGTCGAGCAGATACGGGCTGTACTCCCCGAGGCTCTTGCGATGCTCGGAGGCCGCATCGGTGAGCAAGGTCAGCTCGTGCCGTCGCTTGCAAAAGGTCAGGAACAGGGCCAGCAGGATGGTGCAGATCAGCAGCCAAGCGCTGAAGACGACGCCGATCGCCACGGCGCCCGCGACCGCTCGCACCACGAAACCGAGTGCGAGCGCGAGTGCGTCCACGATCACGATCTCCTTGAGTTTCAACGAGTAGGCGAGGTTCAGCAGCAGATAGGCCAGGGCCGAGAGGCCGAAGGCCGGACCCAGCGCAAACGAAGCGCCGAGGCACGAAAGCCCAATCAGGCCCGCGAAGGTGCAAGCCGTCCGCGCGGAGAGCACACCGCTCGCCACGGGCCGCAGCCGCTTTCTCGGATGCAGCCGGTCGCGCTCGACGTCGACGACATCGTTGACGAGGTACACAGCGCCCGAGAGCCCGCAGAACAGGGTAAAGGCGACGAGCGCGCGCAGGAACGGCTCCGGCTCGAAAAGATGCTTGGACAGCGCCAGCGGAGCGAAGACCAGGAGGTTCTTCGTCCACTGGTGCGGCCGGAGGGAGACGAGAAGCGGTTTCATGGAAAGGAGCGGCTCCCTAAGGCCGCGTGGCGCGAACCAGGGCCGCCCGGACGGGCCGAAGTGCCCTTGCTAGAAGCTCTTGATCGCCTCGGATTCCGACTCGTAGGTTTCAAAGACCGTGAGCAGCTTGGTGATCGACAGCAGGTCCTTGATCTTCTTCGTGAGGTTGATCAGCTTGAGCTTGCCGTTCTTGCGGCTGACTGTGGTGTAACACCGCACGATCTCGCCCAGGCCGGCCGAATCCACGTAGGGCACATCCTCCAGATTCAGGAGGATCTTCGTCTTTCCGCTGTCGACGACCCGGGTGACGGCGTCGCGGAGCGCGTCGTCTCCTTCGCCGATCAGGATCTTCCCATGAAGATCCAAGATCACCACATCCTCGACCTGGCGCTCGACGATTTTCATTGGCGTTCCCCCACAGCTTCAGGTAGTTACGAGGCGGAAACGCTATCACAGCGGCTCGCCGCGTGTCAACGAAAGCGTCCCCAACTTGTGTTAGCGTCCGCGGCGATGGGTTTCGTGGATCGGCTCCGCGCCCGCGCCCGCGAGGTCTCCGCCTCGATCGTATTGCCTGAGGGCAGTGAGCCCCGCACACTGCGGGCCGCCGCCAAGGCGACTGCTGAGGGCATTGCCCGCGTCACCCTGCTCGGCGACCCAGCGGCGTTGGACGCAGTGGCGCGCGAGGCTTCGGTCGATCTCGCCGGCATCACCCAGGAGGCGGTTCCCTCGGCCGGACCGGCCTTCGAAGCGGCCCTGGGCGTCTACGAGGCCCGCGTGCGGCACCGCGGTGTCGTCGGCGAGGAGGCACGCCGTCACCTCTCTGACCCCCTGCTGTGGGGTGCGCTCCAGGTGGCGGCGGGTCGATACGACGGCTTCGTAGCGGGCGCGCGGAGCACGACAGCCGCGACTCTGCGTGCGGCGTTGCGTGGCATCGGCCCGCGCGCCGGAGTGGAACGGGTCTCGTCCTTCATGCTGATGGCGACGCCAAGGGCTGAGTTCGGGGACGAAGGCCTGCTGGTGTTCGCCGATTGCGGTGTCAACCCCGAGCCGACGGCGTCGGAGCTCGCCGAGATCGGTTTGCTCGCGGCCGAAAGTGCCCGCCTGTTCCTGCGGCAGACGCCGCGCCTCGCGTTCTTGTCGTTCTCGACGCACGGTAGCGCAGAGCACGCGCGTTCGCGCAAGGTCCGCGAGGCGGCTCGGATGGCGCGCGAGCGATCGAGCCTTCTCGTGTGCGACGGCGAGCTTCAACTCGACGCGGCGCTCGTACCCGCCGTCGGCGAGAGCAAGGCCCCGGGTAGCGCGGTCGCGGGCCAAGCCAACGTCCTCGTCTTCCCGGACCTCGACTCTGGCAACATCGGCTACAAGCTGGTCGAGCGGCTCGCAGGAGCGAAGGCTATCGGCCCGATTCTCCAGGGCCTCGCGAAGCCGGCGAACGACCTGTCGCGCGGCTGTTCCATCGACGACATCGTCGACGCGATCGCCGTCACTGCCGTGCAGGCAAGAAGTCTGCAGCGTCGGCCCTTAGGCGCTATCGCGCGCGACGCACGGGACCGAGGCTCTGACGGCGCTGCTTGAAGCAGTCCTCGCAGAACACCGGGCGCCCGTGCTTGGGCTCGAAGGGCACGGTCGTCTGCTTTCCACATTGCGAACACACGGCGGCGGTCGAGATTCGCGCGCGGCCGCCCGCTCCCGCAAACTTCTTCGACTTGCACTCGCGGCACCGCTTCGGCTCGTTCTTGAAGCCACGGTCGGCGTAGAAGAGCTGCTCGCTCGCGATCCACACGAATGGCTTCTCGCAATCGACGCAGGTGAGCGTTTTGTCGCGGTATTCCAAGCTCGGGCCCTCCGGGGAACAAGGGCGTAAACGCCCCGGGGCTTGCCAAAGCGCCCCGGGGGGTGGTTCTTGGCTGCTTACTCGACTTCGCGACGAAGTTTCTTGCGGTTTCGCTTGCGGGCGAGGGCCTGCTTGGCCCGTTTCTTGTCGCCGGGCTTCAGGTAGAAGGTGTGCTTCTTGATGTCCTTGATGATGTCTTCTTGCTGAACTTTGCGCTTGAAGCGGCGGAGGGCATTCTCGATCGACTCGCCATCTTGGATCTTGATCTCGGCCAAAACGGATACACCCCCTGACTCTCGTGGATTGGGCCTCTCCGGGAGCCGCTGGCCGCAACGCTCCCAAGGCTTTCGTGATGCTAGACGAGGCCCGGAGGGGTGTCAAACCAGCTCCTCGGCTTATGATCGGGCGGGCATGGAGGTTTCTGGCCGGTTGTACGTCGTCGCGACGCCCCTTGGCAACCTCGAGGACGTGACGCTGCGCGCCTTGCGGGTGCTGCGCGATGCCAGCCTGATCGCCTGCGAAGACACTCGGCGGACGGCCAAGCTGTTGAGAGCGCATGGGATCTTGACGAGGACCACCTCCTACTTCGAGCACAACGAGCGCTGGAAGGGCGAGCAGATCCTGGCGGAGCTGCGCCTGGGCCATGACGTGGCCTTGGTTTCGGACGCCGGCACGCCCGGCATCTCCGACCCCGGCTTCCGGCTCGTGCGGGAAGCGCGGGCCGCCGGCCTGTGCGTGCTACCTGTGCCAGGCGCCAGCGCGGCCGTGGCCGCGCTTTCGGTCGCGGGCCTCCCCACGGACCGCTTTCTCTTCGTGGGCTTCCTCCCGGCCAAGGCCAGCGCGCGCCAGAAGGCGATCGCGGAGTTCACGAGCGCTCGTGAGACGCTGGTGTTCTACGAATCTCCGGTGCGTATTCTCGCGACTCTGGCCGATCTGCAGGCGGCCTTCGGCGATCGCGAGGCGTTCCTGGGCCGCGAGTTGACAAAGCTGCACGAGGAACACCTGCGCGGGCGGCTTTCGACGCTCCGCGCGGGCCTTTCGAGCCGCCAAACGGTCAAAGGCGAGATCGTCCTGGTGTTGGCGGGAGCGTCCAAAGCGTCCGGTCCCCAGGAATCTGCCGAGGCCCTGTTCTCCCGCCTCGTCGAAGGCGGAAAGACCCGTCGGGAAGCCGTCAAGGAAGTGGCCCGGGCCCTGGGCTTGCCTGCCCGCGAGGTCTACGCCAGGGTGCTCTCCTTGACAGGAAAGTCCCACTCATGAGAGCTTTAGCAGTCTTTTTGACCGGAGAAACTCCAGCGTGAGAGTCTTGGTCGTCGGGAACGGGGGCCGTGAGCATGCCCTCGCCTGGAAGATCCGCCAGAGCCCCCTCGTCACCGAGGTGTACTGCGCCCCCGGGAATGCCGGGATCGCCGAACTGGCCGATTGCGTCCCGATTGACACCTCCAACATCGTGGAGGTGGCCGACTTCGCGCAGACGATCAAGGCCGATCTGACCGTCGTCGGCCCCGAGCTTCCGATGGTTCTCGGCATCGCCGACGAGTTCTCGCGGCGCGGGCTGTCGATCTTCTGTCCGAGCCGCGCCGCAGCCGAGCTCGAAGGCTCGAAGGCGTTTGCCCGCGAGTTCATGCAGCGCCACAAGGTCCCGTCTCCGAGCTACCGCATCTGCACGACCGTCGACGAGGCGCTTGCTGTCGTCAAGGAGGCGCCGTTCGGCTTCCCGATCGTGCTGAAGGCCGATGGCCTCGCCTCGGGCAAGGGAACGGTGCTCGCGAAAGACGCGAAGGAAGCCAAGGCGGTCATCAATCTCATGATGACCGACAAGAAATTCGGTTCGGCCGGATCCAAGCTCGTGATCGAGGAGTTCCTGACGGGCGAAGAGGTTTCGTTCCTCGTCTTCTCGGACGGCGCCCGAGCGCTGCCGCTGATGTCCGCGCAGGACCACAAGCGCCTGCTCGAAAACGACGAAGGCCCGAACACCGGAGGCATGGGCGCCGTCTCGCCCGCGACCACGCTGACGCTCGACGGCCACAAACAGATCATGCAGGAGGTCATCCTGCCCACGATCGCCGGCATGGCTGCCGAGAACCGCCGCTACCAGGGCGTGCTGTACGCCGGGATCATGATGACGGAGCAGGGTCCCAAGACGCTCGAGTTCAACGCGCGCTTCGGCGACCCGGAGACGCAGGCGATCCTGGCCCGGATGCGCTCCGACATCGTGCCGGTGCTGAAGGGCATCGCCGACGGGCAGCTGAGGGACGCCAAGATCGAGTGGGCCAAGGAGCCGTCGGTCTGTGTCGTGATCTCGAGCAAGGGCTATCCCGACAACTCCGAGGCTGGCCAGGCCATCTCCGGGCTCGACTCGCTGAAGGGCCAGAGCGACGTGTTCGCCTTCCACGCGGCAACCGCGACCAAGGAAGGGAAGACGATCACCGTCGGCGGGCGCGTGCTCGGGATCACTGCACTGGGCGCCAACCTGGAAGGCGCGATCCAGCGGGCGTACGAGGGCGTCGCCAAGGTATCCTTCGCAGGCATGCACTACCGCAAGGACATCGGCCGCCGCGCGCTCGCGCGACTACAAGCCAAGTAGCGCGATGCTCCGGCGTGGGACTCCGCCCATCGCGATACTGATGGGCAGCGACAGCGATCTGCCCGCGATGGCTGAGTGCGTGAAGGTGCTCGAGAGCTACCGCCTCGGCTACGACATCCGCGTGCTCTCGGCCCACCGCAGCCCCGAGCAGGCCACGCGTTTCGCGCGCGAGGCCGAGCGGCGCGGATTCAAGCTCGTGATCGCCGGAGCGGGAGGCTCGGCGCATCTGGCCGGCGTCGTCGCAGCCCACACGCTGCTGCCGGTCATCGGCGTGCCGCTCGCGGGCTCGTCGCTTGCGGGCGTGGACGCGCTGCTCTCGACCGTGCAGATGCCAACGGGCATCCCGGTCGCGACCGTCGGCGTCGGCGCGATGGGCGCCGCCAACGCCGGCCATCTCGCCGTGACACTGCTCGCGATGGGCGATGCGCGGCTGCGCGCCCGCGTAGGGGAGCGCCGCAAGGCGATGGCCGCTGCCGTCCTCGAAAAGTCGAAAGCCCTACCCGGGAAACTCCGCGAATTGCTGAAATAGCTGCCGACGCGGCTGTCAGGAGCGCTGCCGCGGCGTGCGCATCGGCGTCGCAAGGCGTCGGATCAGAGCCTGATTCGCCAGTGCAGAGCGTCGACGACCGTGGCGCCTTCCGGGAGCGGGCCCTGGCGCGGAGCCAGCGGCACACCGTCTGAGTCGACGATCCCTGGCAGCAGCAGGAGTTCGACCTGGCGCCCAGGGCGAAGCACATCGCCAGGGTCGATGATGAGCGCGCGGCGGCCACCGTCGTAGCGCATCACGACGCCGTCGAGGTCGCGGTCGCCCGGTTGCGGCCGGCCGGCGTAGCGCAGCACGACGCGTCCCTTCAAGCTGTCCTCATCCATGTCCTTGCTGAACTGGACGGCGAAACGCGCCTCGCCCGGCACGTCGCTCTCGCCGTCGAGCGGCAGGGCGAAGATCACCATCGGCGGCAGCTTCGGGCGCTCAGGCGGAGGCGTGGGCGGCTCGACTCGAGCCGTGGGGGTCGGCGGCAGGCTGAGGGCGACGCGCTGCGCCGTCAGGTAGGCGAAGCCGCGGCGTACGTCGACGCGGCCGGTCACCTCCAGCCACTTGCCGGTGTCGCGCTTGAGGCCGGGGTCGAGCTCGAAGCCCTCACCCTTGGGTTTGCGGCCGGTGATCCAGAGTGCGTAGACGTCGTCCTTCACGACCCAGTCGGCGCGGCTCGTTTGCGTGCTGGGCGGGAGATCGCCGAAGAGATTGCGGCCGCGAAACTGGCCGATCACCTTGAGCTGGCGCCCCTCGAAACGAGCCGGGTTCGTGGCGAGCTGCTCGAGAGTGGCAACCGGCACCTTCGCGTCGTCCTTGATCTCGGGCGCCTCGCCCAGGAACGTCCAGAACTGGATGGTGCCGGTGCCACCCGACCCCGCGCTCGAGAGTTGCTGCGACGTGGCCCTGAGGAACACGCCGGTGACGTCGAGATCGCGGCCGATCATGGTCAGGACCTCGGAGTCCCATGCCGCAGCGACCTCGGAGACCGGCGCCACGCGAACCTTGTCGCCGAAGTTGTTGCGGATCGCATACGTGTGGAACGATCCCGAGGCCTCGAGTTCGAGCCGTCCGCGCGTCCGCACCGAGCGGTTCTCGTAGGAAGAGGGGTTTTGGGCAAGATCGGAGATCGACACTTCGACCGGCTCCCCGTACTGCATCTCGTAGCGCGAGGCGCGTTCCTGGGGAAAGACCGCGACGGCTACAAAGAATGCCATCAGGAGCAGGCCTGATGCCCGCCGCCGCACCATGGGCCGAGTATAATCCCATACTTCCAAACAGGCGTGAGAGGAGCAGAGGATGGCTGAAGAGAAACCCCAGGCCGCCGAGTTCAAGCCCTACATCGCCGACACGGCGAACGTGCCCGAGTTCACGCCCCGGGCTGTCATTCTCGGGATGCTGTTCGGTATCGTCTTTGGCGCCGTGACGGTCTACGTGGGCCTGCGTGCGGGCCTGACGGTCGCGGCCTCGATCCCGATCGCCGTGCTCTCGATCAGCTTGCTGCGGGCCCTCGGCAAGGCCAGCATCCTCGAGAACAACCTGGTCCAGACCACGGGCTCCGCGGGCGAGTCGGTGGCGGGCGGGGTCATCTTCACGCTGCCGGCGCTGATCTTCCTGGGCTTCCCGCTCGAGTACACGCGCATCCTGCTGCTCGCCATGATCGGCGGCATCCTGGGCGTACTGTTTATGATCCCGCTGCGGCGCCAACTGATCGTCAAGGAGCACGGCAACCTGCTCTATCCCGAGGGCACCGCTTGCGCCGACGTGTTGATCGCGGGCGAGAAGGGCGGCTCATTCGCGAGCCGGGTCTTCTACGGCCTCGGCCTGGGCAGTCTGTACACGGTGTTCCAGAACGAGAACGCGCTGGCGGTGCTGAATCCGATCCCCACCTACGACCCGAAGTGGCTGCCGGGAGCGTCGCTGCGCGCGGCGACCACCTCGGAGTACCTGGGCGTCGGCTACATCATCGGGCCGAAGATCGCCGGCGTGATCTTCTCGGGCGGCGTCTTCTCCTGGCTCGTGATGATGCCCACGATCAAGTTCTTCGGCAGCATGGTGCCGACGCCGATCTACCCGAGCGTCAAGCCAATCGCGGACATGACCTCGAGCGAGATGTGGAACTTCTACATCCGCTACATCGGCGCCGGCGCGGTGGCGGCCGCCGGGCTCATCACGCTGGCGCGCACGCTACCCACCATCATCGCCGCGCTCAAGGCCGGCGCGGCCGACCTGCGCAAGAGTCGCTCGCCCCAGGCGGCGCCGAGCGTGGGTCGCACGGCGCGCGATTTGCCGATGACCGTCGTGCTGGCAGGCTCCGCCGCGATCGTCGTCGCGATGTGGCTGCTGCTCACGTTCAAGCCGGTGCCCGGGGCACACACGAGCGCGTTGCACAACCTGCTGGCGTCCATCCTGATCGTGATCTTCGGCTTCCTGTTCGTCACCGTGTCCTCGCGGCTCGTCGGGCTGATCGGCACCTCCTCGAACCCGATCTCAGGGATGGCGATCGCTACCCTGATGGCGACGTGCGGGCTCTTCCTGTTGCAAGGCTGGACGAGCGGCGCCTACGGCGCGCTCGCCCTGATGATCGGCGGCACGGTGTGCATCGCCGCCGCCAACGCCGGCAACACCTCGCAAGACCTGAAAACGGGCTACCTGGTGGGCGCCACGCCGTCAGCGCAGCAGCTAGGCCTCTTCCTGGGCGTGCTCGCGTCCTCGTTCGTGATCGGCGTGACGCTGCTCGCGGTCAACAAGGGGCTCGAGAAATACGTCCCAGCCGACATCGCCGTAGACGCCGCGCAGCTTCCCGAGGGCGTGAGCGTCCTGGAGGAGTCCTACAGCTACGAAGGGCACAGCTACAAGCTGCTCAACGTGCTCGGTTCGCCGACCATCCCCGAGGGAACCTATCTGTTCAATCCCGCGACCGGGCGCATCGAGATTCAATGGGTGCAGGGCATCGGCAGCCAGGAGGCTCCGGCGCCGCAGGCGCGCCTCATGTCGGTCGTGATCCGCGGCATCCTCGACCGACGGCTGCCGTGGGGACTCGTGTTCCTTGGCGTCTTTCTCGTGATCGGCGTCGAGTTGCTCGGGATCCGCTCGCTGAGCTTCGCCGTCGGCTCCTACCTGTCCATCGGCACGACCGCGGCGATCTTCTGCGGTGGGCTCGTGCGCTGGCTCGTGGAGCGCGGCCAGGAGAAGAAGCACGACGACGAGGCGAGCCCGGGCGCTCTCTATGCCAGCGGCCTCATCGCCGCGGGCGGCATCGTGGGTCTGCTCGGGATCGTCGTCAAGCTCGCCGAGAAGTGGGAATGGCTGCCCAAGGCAGCGATCGATCTAGGCGCGGCCCTGCCTGCCATCCACGATAGCGCACTGGTCGGGATCCTCGCTTTCGCGGCGCTCGCTTTCTCCCTCTACCACTTCGCGCGCAAGCCGCTCGACAGCGCGAAGTAGGCTGCCAGAAACACGAAAACCCTGGAGAGTACACCAACTCCCCAGGGCCCGGTGCGCTGTTGGGATTCGCCAGGTCGGCTACGGCCTAGCGGGCCTCTTTCCGATTTCGCGGGACCGATCCTGCGACCCGGCTTGGAGGCATCCAGTTGAAGCGATTCAGGATGGATTCGCTCGGCTTATGACCTAGGCGTCAGCCACCTCGCGGGGTTTGCTACTGTCCACTGGACCACCTCCTTTCTCGCGTGCGTCGAGTTTACGGATCGGCCCTTTGGCGTGTCAAGGGAAAAGTACAATCCCTCGGGGATCTTACGCAGCAACATACCAACCATTGTATGAGCCGTGCCCAGCGCGGCGTGGCGCAGTGCGCCGTACACTTGACACTTCCCGAGAGCGCGTGCTACCGTCCCTGAGCTACTGCCCAGTAACCGCCGAAAGATGAGAGACTTGGGACGTAACAGCATGGAAGACGAGGCCTCGCGGCGGCAGGGCTGTGAGCCCTAGGCGCGCATGAAGCTCAGAGCTCTTGGGTGCTACGGGGGCAACATCCCGGGCCACGGCATGACGTCGTTCCTCGTGAACGACACGCTTGCTCTCGACGCCGGCTGGGTCTCGAACGCGCTGTCACTGCGTGAGCAGGAGCGCGTCAAGGACATCCTCATCTCGCACTCGCACCTGGATCACACCTGCACCCTCCCGTTTCTGATCGACAACAACTTCACGGCACCTGGTTTCGCGCTACGCATCTACGCGATCCCCGAGGTCGTCGCGTCGATGCGGAATCATCTCTTCAACAATCACACCTGGCCCGACTTTACCTGCCTCCCCAACGACATGACCCCGGTCTTGAAGCTCGTCGAGGTCCAGCCCGAGGAGCCCTTCGTCGTGAACGGCCTCAGGATTCGCGCGGTCCACGTCTCGCATAGCGTGCCGACCGCGGGCTACATCCTCGAGGACAAGAAGGGCGCGCTCGCCTTCTCGAGCGACACGGGGCCAACGCATCGCTTCTGGGAGATCACCAACAACACCAAGCGCCTGAAGGGCGTGATCACGGAGTGTTCCTTCCCCAACGAACTGAGGGAACTGGCCAAGGTCTCCGGCCACCTGACGCCTTGGATGCTGGAGCTCGAACTAAAGAAGCTCAAGCGGGACGTGCCGGTCTACATTTACGGCTGCAAGCCCAAGCACCTGGCTGTGATCAAGCGCGAGCTGAAAGCGCTGAAGATCCGTAACCTGCACGTCATGGTGCAGGGCCGAACCTACACCTTCTAGAGACGGCCCTACACCTGGCTGCGGCCAAGGCTCACGAGGCTTCCGACCAGCCCGACCGTCATCCCACCCAGCACGATCGCGACGCTCAATTCCCCGGGCAGGAAGACCGCAGCGCGGCCCAGCAACTCCGAGGCGGCCAGCACGTCGCGCGAGACGAAGCGCAGTGCGCCCCAGAGCAGGCCCACCGCCACGAGGCCGCCGAGCCCTCCCTGCAGCATGCCTTCGACGATGAACGGCCCGCGCACGTAGGCCCGCGTCGCGCCCACCAGGCGCATGATGTCGAGTTCGTCCTGGCGAGCATAGACAGTCAGGCGGATCACATTCGAGATCGTGAAGATGCTGGCGAGGGCGAGGATCCCGCCGAGCACGCCGCCCAGGCCACGCACCAAACGCACCACCGTTGCGAGTCGCTCGATCCACAGCAGGTCGTACTGCACCTCCTCGACGCCGGCCGCCCCTCCGAAAGCGGCCACGAAGCGGCCGATCTCCTCGGGCGACTGGTGCCCCGCCTTGACTGTCACCTCGAGCGATTCCGGGAACGGGTTCTCGCCGAGGTCGTCGGGCAAGGCGCGCAGATCGCGGAACAGCGCTCTAAACCGATCCAGAGCCGCCTGCCGGCTCACGCTCGCCAGGCTCTCCACGGCGGGATCGTCCTTGAGCCGGCTTTCAAACATCTCGCGAATCCGTGGCTCGAGGCCGTCTTCGAGGTAGAACGTCACCTGCACCTTCTGCGTCCAGCGCGTGACGACCGCATTCAGGTTGCTCGCCACGGTCAGGAACGCGCCGAGCACGAACAGGCTGACACCGATGGTGCCGATCGAAAGCGCGTTGATGAGCCGGCTCCGCCAGAGGCTGGTGAACGCCTCCTCCACGAAGTACGCGAGGGCCCGCAGGAGCAGCATGCGCCCTGGATTATAATCCAGCGCCAGTGGGCGTTCTGATCGGGATCGCAGGCGGGACTGGCTCCGGCAAGACCTCCTTTGCAGAGAAAGTCGCTTCGCGCTTTGACCGCGAGCGCTGCGTGACGATTGCGCAGGACTCCTACTACAAGGACGGTAGCAACCTGGACGCCGCCGCGCGGGCGGCGATCAACTACGATCATCCCGACGCCTTCGACACGACACTGCTGGTGCAGGACCTGCGCGACCTCAAGGCCGGTCGGCCGGCGCCGCAGTTGAGCTATGACCACGCCATGTATTCGCGGCGAGTCCTGAGCGATCCCCTGCTGCCACGACCCGTGATCTTGCTAGAGGGCATCCTGATCCTGGCCGAAGAGCCGCTGCGTCGGCTGATGGATATCAAGCTCTTCATCGACACCGACGCCGACGTGCGGATCCTGCGGCGTCTGCGCCGCGACATCAAGGATCGCGGCCGTTCGTTCGAGTCCGTCGAGCGGCAGTATCTGTCCTCGGTGCGTCCGATGCATCTCGAGTTCGTCGAGCCCAGCAAGCGTTATGCGGACCTGATTGTGCCCGAAGGCGCCGAGAATGCCGTCGCGCTCGAGGCGGTTGTCGCCCGTGTCAGCGCCATGCTTGGCGCCTGAGCGCCGCGCACCTCACATACCCAAGGGCCAAGCCTTCACTCGGCCGCCGTGACGCAGTTGCCACCGGCGCGCTTGGCCTGGTAGAGCGCCTGATCGGCGGCACGCAGCAGCTCTTCTTCGGTGGCTTCCAATTCGGTGGCTTCCGAACACGAGCCGGGTGTTCGCGTGGCGACGCCGATCGAGAGCGTGAGCCGACGCCCGATGCCGCTCTGCGCCTGCTCGGTGCACACGGCGCGAACCCGCTCGCCGAGGCGCAGAGCCTCGGCCCGGTCGGTCTCTGGCGCTAGCAGGAGGAACTCGTCGCCTCCCCAGCGGGCCGCCGTGTCCGCCTGGCGCGAATTTCGGACGAGCGCCTGGGCAGCGCAGTCGATGGCCGCGTCGCCGGCCCTGTGGCCCAGGCTGTCGTTGATGACCTTCAGCCCGTCGAGGTCGATGGCGAGAACCGACAAGGGTGTTTGGTAGCGCCGGGCCCTGGCCCATTCTCTCACCAGAGACTCGCGCAGCGCCCGCCGGTTGCGCAGTCCGGTGAGTGGGTCGCTGGTCGAGGCCTCGAAGAACTGGTCGGCCTGGCGGCCCAAGATGAATCCGAGCAGCGTGAAGGCAACAGCCGTAGACGCGGCAACGTAGGCGTAGCTCCAAGCCTCGGCCCGCAGGTCAGCCATGACGAAGGCTGCATCAAGCGTGCCCGCGGCGAGGCCGCGCACCAACAGCAAGCCGATAGGCGCACCCGCCGACCAGAAGGCGCCGAAAAGGGCGCCACGCCGCGCCCGGCTCATGCCTCCCGATCCCAGCGCCATGGGGAACCCCTTTCGAGTTTGATGCAATCAAGATGCCGGCACGCAATCCGCTTGCGAGGCCAGGGCGGCAAGGCCTTCGCGCGGCCCTTGGGGCCGATCGCAATTCCTGCGCTGTTTCATCACAGCGCGGAGCGTGCCCTGTCGAACGCCTAACTCACGCGCCCCCGCTCTATCGTGATCACGCGCTTACCCATGCGCTGGATCATCTCGCGATCGTGGGTGGCAACGAGCACCGTCGTGCCGCGCGCGTTGACCTCCTGGAAGAGGGTCATGATCTCCTGGGCCATCTCGGGGTCGAGGTTGCCCGTGGGCTCGTCCGCCAGCAGCAGCATCGGCTCGTTGATCAAGGCCCTGGCGATCGCCACACGCTGCTGCTCACCGCCTGAGAGCTGCATCGGGTAGGCGTGCATCTTGTGGTGAAGGCCCACGGCCTTGAGCGCCGCGAAGGCGCGCCGCTTTTGCTCCTTGTGCGGCACCGCGAGGATCCGCAGCACGAAGGCGACGTTCTCCAGGATGGTTTTCCGCTTGAGCAGCTTGAAGTCCTGGAACACGACGCCGATGGAGCGCCGCAGCTCGGGGATCTGCACATCGGGAATCGCGGTGACGTTGCGCCCGCCCACGAGGATCTGGCCCTGGGTAGGCAGCTCCTCGCGGAACACCAACTTGAGGAAGGTCGTCTTCCCGGCGCCCGAGGGGCCCGTGAGAAAGCAGAACTCGCCCTTTTCGACATGCAGCGTGATGTCCGAGAGTGCTATGGAGTCCCGGTCGTACTGCTTGTAAACATGAAACGCCTGTATCATTTCGGGCTCTCAGCGCCTCTCGAGCAGCGGCGATTATAGGCCGGAGGAAAGGTCATGAAGGCGGTGGTGATGCACGAGCACGGCGGACCGGAAGTCCTGCGCTACGAGGACTCCCCCGATCCCGTCGCGGCGCCCGGCGAGGTCCTGGTTCGCGTGCGCACGTGCGCACTCAACCATCTCGACCTGTGGACGCGGCGCGGCCTGCCTGGGCGGCCGATCCCCCTCCCGCACATCCTCGGCAACGACATCGCCGGGGAGGTCGAAGCACTCGGCAGCGCCTGCGAGGGCCTGGCCATCGGCCAGCGTGTCATGCTTTCGCCCGGCACCTCCTGCGGTCGATGTCGCGCCTGCCTTTCCGGCGAGGACAGCGCCTGTCGCCACTACCGGATCCTCGGCGCCCAGCTCCACGGCGGCTACGCGGAACTGGTGCGCTGCCCGCTCGCAAACGTGATCCCGCTCCCAGGCAACATCAGCTTCGAAGCGGCCGCGGCCTTTCCGCTCGTGTTCCTCACCGCGTGGCGCATGCTCGTGACCCGCGCCCGTGTGAGGCCGGGCGAGGACGTGCTCGTCTGGGCCGCCGGTAGCGGTGTCGGCATGGCGGCGATCCAGGTCGCGAAGCACTGGGGCGCGCGCGTGATCGCTACTGCCGGCACCGGTCCGAAGCTGAAACTGGCGCGGAGCCTGGGCGCCGACGAGGTGATCGACCATCACCAGGGCGACGTGCTCGCCGAAGTCCGGCGCCTCACGAACAAGAAGGGCGTGGAGGTGGTGATCGAACATGTCGGGCAAGCGACGTGGGAACGCTCGATCCAGGCTCTCGCCCATCGGGGCCGGCTGGTGACGTGCGGCGCGACGACGGGGCCGAACGGCGCGACCGAGCTCCGCTACCTGTTCTCCAAGCAGCTCACGCTGATGGGCTCGTACATGGGCAGCAAAGCGGAGCTGCTCGAAGCGGCGGAGCTGCTCTTCGCCGGCAAGCTGAAACCGGCGATCCACGCCGTGCTGCCCCTCGCGGAGGCGCGGCGCGCTCACGAGATGATGGAGGCCTCGCAGCACTTCGGAAAGCTCGTCCTGCGTTGTTGAGGCCTTTCAGGCCCCGCCTCTTCACGTCCGGCGGTCACCGCCAGACGCTGCTCGGCTATTGGTCAAGGCGCCACCTCGAGTGGCGGCACCCCACTGAGGACGTGATCGTGGAGGCGGGCAGGGGGATTCGTCTCCTGCTCCGCGCGAGCTGGCAGCCGGGGCCACGCAAATCGCGGCCGGCGCTCGTCCTGATCCACGGGCTGGGCGGCTGGGACAGCGCCACGTATGGTTTGGCCACGGGCGCTTTGGCCTGGTCGAGAGGCTGGCACGTGGTGCGCATGAACATGCGCGGCGCTGGCGACGGGATGGGTTTCTCGGCAGTTCTCTACAATGCCGGCCTCGACTCGGACCTGGTGGCCGTGCTGGACGCGCTGGCCGATTTGACGCCGCGCCTGGCCGTGGTGGGTTTCTCGCTCGGCGCGAACCTCGTCCTGCTGGCGCTCGGCCGGAGCGGCGACCAGCTGCCGGCCGGCCTCGTCGGCGTCGTCGGCGTGTCGCCGCCGCTGGATCTCGACGCCTGCGCGACCGCGCTCGATGCGCCGGGCAACGTTCTCTACCAGCTCTACTTCATGCGCAACCTGCGACGCGCCTATCGCGAGCGCCAGGCGGCGCGACCCGACCTGTACGAAGCCGGCCGCGAGCAGGGCCTCACGAGTGTGCGCGGCTACGACGAAGCCATCACGGCGCCCTATGGCGGCTACCGAGACGCGGCGGATTACTACGCTCGCTCGAGCGCTGGGCCACACCTTGGCGCGATCGGACGACCCGCACTGATTCTCATGGCGCAGGACGACCCGATGATCCCGGCCGCTTCGGTATCGCGCTGGCCACTGCCGGCGTCGGGCCTGCTCACGCGTGAGATGCTCAAGACCGGTGGCCACGTTGGCTTCGTGGCTCCATGCGGGGCGCCCGGTTCCTTCTGGGCCGGCGAGCGGGCCGTCGACTTCCTGGGTGCCCTGCTCTAGTAGCCGCGCCCTTCGAGACTCTGGATCATCACGTCGAGGGCCCGTTCCGAGGCTTCATCGAGGAGCGCCACGAGCGGGCTCATGTCGAGCCGGAAGGCCGACGCAAGTGCGGCCTCGAGCCGCGGCCGATCCCCGCCCACGAGAATCGGCGGCCTGGCGCCTCCGCGGCGCAGCAAGTGCGCAGCGGCGAGGCGAGAGACGCGGCCGTTGCCGTCGGCGAATGGCGCGATTTCCACGATCCGTGCCAGCGCCAGGGCCGCGGCTTCGACCGGCTTCAACTCGTGGGCGCTGGCGCTCCCGAGCCACTGCTCGGCGATCGCCAGGCGGCTCTTGACGAACAAAGCCGGCGCTGGCGGAGGGCCGACGTCCCGGGACCTTTCGGTCGTGCGAAAGCCAGCCCTGCTGCCGGTGGCGCTGCCATGCCACGCCAGGAGCGCTTCTACCGTGAGCGGGCTGTCGCGTGCCACGGCGACGTTGGCGCTGCGCAGAGCCGCGATTCCCACCGGCGCCGCCTCGCCCCGGCGTGAGGCCCGGACCTCGCCCCAACTCGCCGCGAGGCCGGCAAGCTCCAGGCTGCCGAGAAGCTGCGCGTCTTCGACGACCTCGGCGAGTGCGGGATCATCGGCGGCTCGTCCTGCAAGGAGCGCGGTCAGACGCTTCTCCTTGAGGGAGGCGCTGGGTGCGAGGCGCAGGAGCCTTGGCTCGGACATGACCCCGCATTCTATGGCGGGGGCGTTTGAGACTAGAATGAAAATTGGAAGGGGGCTTCCGAGGAGTTTCCGATGCATGTCCGTGCCGTGGCCTTCCCCGTCCTGCTTGCTCTCGCCGCCGGCCCCGGCAGCGCGGCGGAGGACGCCAAGGGCAAGAAGCCGAGCTTGGCCCTGCGCGGGACCCCGCGCTTCTCCTTCTCGCCCGTCAGCGTGCTGTTCACGGCGGAGCTGGCTGGCGGCGACGACATCGAGGACTTCTACTGTCCCGAGCTCACGTGGGAATGGGACGACGGGGGCAAGAGCGTGCAGGAAGGCGACTGTGTTCCGTTCGAGCCCGGAACCACCAAGATCGAGCGTCGCTTCACGGCCAACCACACCTACGGCCGGGCTTCCACCTACAACGTCAAGGTGACGCTGCGCCGCACCGGCAAGCCCTTCGCGACGCAGAACGTACAGATCACCGTCCGGCCCGGCGCCGGCGATCGCACGGACGTACAGGACCCCTGAGTCCCGGCGAGCGTGTCGGCAAGGCGGGCGAGCACTACCCCCCGCTCGACATGCTCTCGAGGAATTCCTTGTTCGACTTCGACTTGGAAAGCCGCTCGAGCAGCAGCTCCATCGCCTCGGGCGCCGACAGCGCCGAGAGCACCTTGCGCAGGATCCAGGCCCGGTTCAGCTCTTCCTTGGGAACCAGCAGCTCCTCCTTGCGCGTGCCGCTGCGCAGGATGTCGATCGAGGGGAAGATGCGTTTGTCGGTGAGCTTGCGGTCGAGGACGATCTCGGCGTTGCCTGTGCCCTTGAACTCCTCGAAGATGACGTCGTCCATGCGCGAGCCGGTCTCGACCAGCGCCGAGGCCACGATCGTGAGCGAGCCGCCCTCTTCCACGTTACGCGCGGCGCCGAAGAAGCGCTTCGGGCGCTGCAGCGCGTTCGAGTCGACGCCGCCGGAGAGCACCTTGCCCGATGGCGGGACGATGGTGTTGTAGGCGCGGGCGAGACGTGTGATCGAATCGAGCAGGATCACGACGTCCTTCTTGTGCTCGACCAGGCGCTTGGCCTTCTCCAGCACCATCTCGGCCACCTGCACGTGGCGGTCCGCGGGCTCGTCGAAGGTGGACGAGATCACCTCGCCATGGACCGAGCGCTGCATGTCGGTCACTTCCTCCGGCCGCTCGTCGATGAGCAGCACGATTAGGACGATCTCCGGGTGGTTGGCAGTGATCGCGTTGGCGATCGCCTGCAGTAGCATCGTTTTGCCGGTGCGCGGCGCCGCGACGATCAGCGCGCGCTGGCCCTTGCCGAGCGGCGCCATCAAGTCGAGGACCCGCGTCGAGACGTTGTCGGGCGTCGTCTCGAGCCGGATCCGGTCCTGGGGATAGAGCGGCGTCAGGTTGTCGAAGAAGATCTTCTCCTTCGCCGTGTCGGGCGGCTCGAAGTTGACCGCGTCGACCTTGATCAGGGCGAAGTAGCGCTCGTCTTCCTTGGGTGGGCGAATCTGCCCGCTGATCGTGTCCCCCGTGCGTAGGTCGAACTTGCGAATCTGCGACGGCGAAACGTAGATGTCGTCCGGCCCCGGCAGGTAGCAATACTCCGGCGCACGCAGGAAACCGAACCCGTCCGGCAGGATCTCGAGCACACCCTCGGAGAAGATCAGCCCCTCCTTCTCGGCCTGGGCACGCAGGATCTGGAACACCAGCTCCTGCTTCTTCATCGTGGCGGCGCCCGGGATGTCGAGGGACCTGGCCACTGCCGCCAGCTTCTGGATCCCCATCTCCTTCAGGTCGGCGAGGTCGAGCTGGCTCGGCTCGGCGGCCGACACCAGGGCAGAGCGCACCTCGGTCGCCGCCGGCGCCACGGGTGGTGAAGGGATCGCTTCGACCGGCGCCGGGCCTGCATCGGGATCGGGCCCGGCCTCGGCGCTGGCTGCGACGACGTCCGCTTCGGGCCGGGCGTCACGAATGGGCTTGCCAGCCTCGGCCCTGGGAGACCGACTGCGGCGGGGCGCCGAAGGAGCCTTGGGGGAAGCGGGCGGGGAAGAGGGTTCTTCGTTGGCCATGAGGATCTCGCGGGAGCGGCGAAATGAAGGAGAGCGAGGAAGGTCTTTCTCTCGCTCACTTGGACCGGATAGGCACGACGATAGTAAAAGACAGCCGGACTTGTCAATCCCGGCTCTCTGGGAAGGAAGCCTAGAACTCCATGCTCTTCAAGGCCGGGTCGACGATCAGCACGGCTCCAGTGACCTTCTTCACGGCCTCTAGGTTCGTGTCGGGGGCGATTTCCTTGAGCAGCAGACCCTCTTTCACGACCTCGATCACCGCCATCTCGGTGACGATGACGTTGACGCAGCGCTGGCCGGTCAGGGGCAGGGTGCAGTAGTCGAGGATCTTGGGCGAGCCGTCCTTTGCAGAATGTTCCATCGTCACGACGACGCGCTTCGCACCCGAGACCAGATCCATGGCCCCGCCCATCCCCTTGACCATCTTGCCCGGGATCATCCAGTTGGCGAGATTGCCCGCCTTGTCGACCTGGAGCGCGCCCAGAATCGTGAGGTCGACGTGGCCGCCACGCACCATCGCGAAGGAGTCGGCGCTCGAGAAGTACGACGCGCCAGGCAACTCGGTGACGGTTTCCTTGCCGGCGTTGATCAGGTCGGGGTCCTCCTGGCCCGGCGCCGGATACGGCCCCACACCCAGCATGCCATTCTCGGAGTGAAGCACGACCTTAACGCCCTCCGGGAGATAGTTGGCCGCGAGTGTCGGCATGCCGATGCCCAGGTTCACGTAGAAGCCGTCCTTCATCTCCTTCGCGGCGCGCCTCACGATGCGCTCGCGCCTGGGATCGATCTCGACCCCGCCGCCACCGAGCAGCGTGCGCTTCTCGATGCGCTTCTCGTAGTTCTTGCCCTGGAACACGCGTTGCACGAATATCCCCGGCGTCGTCACCGAATCGGGATCGATGCCGCCCGCCGGCACGACCTGCTCCACCTCGGCGATCGTGCACCTCGCCGCCATCGCCATCACCGGCGCGAAGTTGCGGGTGGTGCGGCGGAACAGGAGGTTGCCCGCCTGATCGCCTTTCCATGCCTTGACGAAGGCATAGTCGGCGCGGAGGCCCGTTTCCAGGATGTGGGGCCTGCCGCCGAACCAGCGCACCTCCTTGCCCTCGGCGATGAGCGTGCCGTAGCCGGTGGGTGTGAAGAACGCCGGAACGCCGGCGCCACCCGCGCGCATGCGCTCGGCGAAGGTGCCTTGCGGGCTCAGCTCGACCTCGATCTCGCCCGCCAGGGCCATCTTCTCGAAGACCTTGTTCTCGCCGACGTAGGTCGAGATCATCTTGCGCACCTGCTTGTTCTGCAGCAGGATCGTGATCCCGAAGTCGTTCGTGCCGGCGTTGTTGCTGATCATCGTGAGGTTCCGGGCCCCGTGCTGGCGCAGCGCCGTGAGCAGGTTCTCGGGAATCCCGCACAGGCCGAAGCCCGACACCATGATCGAGGCGCCGTCGGGGATGTCTCGGACGGCTTCCGCCGCGTCCCTCATCAGCTTGTTCAACATCGACCTCCCCCCTGCCCCTCGGACCGCTACGACCCAGACCGGCCCGCAACCGGTTGTCGGCCTGGCCTACTTACGCCGCTTGTAAGTGATGCGCATCATCAGGAACTCCTTGCCGTCCGGGGTGGGCTGGTACATGCTGAAGACCTTGGTGTCCGCATCCGGCCAATGCGTGACACCGCGGCTCCTGGCCGGCTTGCCGTCGGGGCCGGGTCCTTCGTTGTAACCGGACATCGTCTTCGCCTCCGGGTCCCAGGTGCTCTCCGAGGTGTTGAGGCCGGGCGACATCGAGTCCACCCAGGTCCCGACGTACCTCTTTTTTGCGGCGTCGTAGCCCGTGGTCCCGTGGCCCTCGAAGGGTAGTCCCATGAACTCGGCTTTGAAGTCTTCGATCAGCCAGAAGCCTCCGAGAACCCGGCTCTCGCTGACCCCCTTCGAAATGGAAGGCGGCGTGTTCGGCGCCATCCAGGCCTCGACCGTGGCGTCCCAGGTCCCAGCGTCCTGCTTGAGGACCGCGTGTTCCGGCCCCGGCTTCGGCATCTCCTGTGCGCCCGGCTGCGCTGCGCCCACCAGCGCGAGCAGCACCACTCCTGTAAGGACTTTTCTGATGCTCATGGCGTGTCTCCTCACAACGCCTGCCCCGAGGCGCGCAGCTTAGCCCCAAACTCCGTCACGGGAAAGGGCCCGCCGGAGTGCCGACAGCCCTCGCCTCACCTCACGAGCGTTGCTCCCGAGAATCTCCTTCCAGAGCGCGCGCGGGCTACGCGCCAGCCGCGTCATGTCCAGGAAGCCCGGGCCGGCGAGGTGGAGACGGCCCCTCACCACCCGATCGGCGGCGGCCGTCTCGAACAGCGCCCAGGACACGATCTGCGGCACGTGCGAGATCAGCGCGACGAGCCGGTCGTGGTCGGCGGCCCCGAGTTGGACCGGGCGCGCTCCGACGCGACGCACGAGCGCGCTCACGCTGCGAGTTGCACGCGGATCGGCGGCGGGCGTCAGGATCCACGGGCGGCGCTGGAATAGCCCGGCCGCGGACGCCGCGAACCCGGAGTGCTCGCTGCCGGCCATCGGGTGGCCTCCGACGAAGCGCCGCAGCTTCAAGCGCAGCGCCTCGCGGACGATGGGGCTCTTTACGCTGCTGACGTCGGTGATGACGAGAGGCCCCGCCGCGAAGCGCGCGAGCTGCCCCAGCAGCCGCAGGTTGGCGCTCGGAGAGGCCGCGAGTACCAAGACGTCCGCTTCTTGCGCCGCGGTCGCGAGGGATGCCACCGAGGCGATCGCCCGCACCTTCCGCGCCGCGCGGCACACGGCCGGCCGATCGACGCCGATGACGCGCACACCCTGCCTCGCGAGGGCGCGCGCCAGCGAGCCGCCGATCAGACCCAGACCCACGATCGCAACCTTCACGACTCGCCCAGAATCCGTTCGAGCAGCTCTGGTTCGCGGCGCGAGAACAGACGCGCGGCGCCCACTACCAGCATGGCATAAACGGCAGCCGCGCCGGCCAGCGCCAGCGGCAGCGTCACGAACCAGAGGCTCGGCTGCCGCAGGAGCAGCGGCAGCCAGGCCAGGAACGCAAACGGCGCGGTGAGCAGGAGGGCTATGCCGAGCGTCAGCATCGCCATCACCGATGCCGCCAGGCCACGGCCACCGCCCGCGGTCCCGCCGTACGGGTTCTTGCCCGGCTCCGGAATGGCCACGGGAAAGAGGATGGAAAGGTAGTTGTCTACGGCCGCGGCCTGCAGCATCGTCACCACCGCCACTGTCAGGACTGCCGGCAGAAGCACGGGCGAGGCAAGAGCCAGCGTCGCGATCGTGAGCGTTACGAAGCTCGGCAGCCGGAACAGGGTCGCCGAGAGGTTCTTGGCCACGAGCACTTTCTCGCGTGGCACCGGGAAGCTCAGCAGCAGGCCGATGCCACGGCGCTCGAAGCCGAGCGCGTTGGCGCCGAAGCTGGAGATCCCGACGAGCATCGCCAGGAACAGGAGCGGACGCCCGGAATGCCAGTCCAGAGGCGCCTGGGTGATCACGAATAGGAAGAAGAGCGGCCCGCTGAAACCGATCAGCAGCAGCGTCTTCAGGGCCGGATCGCGCCAGGCCGAACGCACGTCCTTCTCGAGCAGCGCTCCGATAGGCCCGCCGAAGATCATGCGCGAGGCACCCGCCGAGCGCGTTCCGGCCTCGAGACTGACGTCGCCGCGATAGATACGATGGATGAGATGCGTCGAGGCGCCCATCGCAGCGGCGATCGCGAACACGCCGAGGAGCGAGAAACCTGCACAGGCGGCCAGCTGGCCGCGGCCGGCGTACACTGCGGCCCTCACCCCCCAGCCAAACGGGCTGAGCGCGAAGAGGTCGGTTCGCACCACAAACCCAAGCACTCCCCCGAGTGCCGGCAGGCCGCGTGTCAGAAGTAAGAGCGGCGCGAGACTCAGGGCGAATCCGAATACGATCCCGAAGGATAGCGCGATGTCGTGGAGCCGTCGGTTCCGCGAGAGGGCGTGGATCACGAGGCCGCTCACCTGCGCCAGCGCCAGGATCGCGAGAAAGCTCAGCGTGACGCCCGCGAAGGCGAAGGGTAGCCGGACGGAGAGGCCCGCCGTGGCCAGCGCAAGGCACAGCAGCATCGGGAGCTCAGCGAGGACGGCGGGCTGCGCGAGATTGGCGACGAGCGACGAGGCCACAAGCGTCGAGAGCGGGATCGGAAAATGGAGCAGCCGCGTCATGTCGTGGCTTTCCGTGAAGGCAACGCCGGCGAGCAGCGGGGAGAGACACCACAATAGACCGATGACCGAGGCGGCCGCCGAAAGCACCGGGACGAGCGCCTCGGGCTGCGCTACTTCCAACGCGCGCACACCGAAGAGCGCCACGAAACAGCAGAGCGCCGAGAAGAACAGCAGGCCCGGGACCAGCAACATCAAGCCGAAAATCCGCTCGCGGGCGCCAAGGATGGCCCGGACGTCCATCCTGAAGCGCAGCAGCACCAGGGCGATCAGCCGAGCCACGAGAGGTCATCCCTCCGCACGTCAGCCGCCACCAGCTTCAGAAACACGTCTTCGAGGCTGGCGCCACCCTCGACCTGGCGCTGCGCTCGGATCTCATCGAGCGTCCCCTGGGCCACGATCCGCCCGTGGTCGATTACAGCCACCTCGTCGCACAGCCGCTCGGCGACGTCGAGGGCGTGGGTGGTGAAGAACAGCGTGACGCCCTTCTGGGCCATGCGCCGGAGCAGGTCAGTCACCACGCGGCCCGAGATCGGATCGATGCCATTCAAGGGCTCGTCGAGGAAGAGCACCCGCGGATTGTGGATGAGGGCCGCGGCCAGGGCTGCCTTCTTCTTCATGCCCTGCGAGTAGTCAAGGAGCAGCTTGCGGCGATCGCCCTCGAGCGACAGAAACTCCAGCAGTTCCTCGCTCCGCCGCCGAACCTCGGCCCGGCCCAGCCCGTACATGCGGCCGGCGAAGTGCAGATACTCCTCGCCCGTGAGGCGCTCGTAGAGCGGTAGCTCCTCGGGCAGGACGCCGATCAGGCCTTTCACGCCGAGCAGGTTCTGCGAGAGCCGAAGGCCCTCGATGACGGCGTCTCCCGAGGTCGGCCGCAGCAGGCCGGTGAGCATCTTGATCGTCGTGCTCTTGCCCGCGCCGTTGGGTCCGAGAAAACCGAAGAAGCACCCGCGTGCCACCCGAAACGAGAGGCGATCGACCGCGGTCTTTTCCTTGAAGACCTTGGTGAGGCCCTCTACGACTATGGCGGCCTCGCTCACGATGTGAGAGCGCGTGCCAGTGGCAGGCTCCGGCCGAGCACCGGCGCGATCACGCGCAGCTCCCCCATCAGCGCCTCGAACTGCTCAGGATAGAGACTCTGGGCGCCGTCGGAAAGCGCCCGGTCGGGATCGTTGTGGACCTCGATCAGCAGGCCATCGGCGCCCGCGGCGATTGCCGCCCGGGCCATCGGGATCACCATATCGCGCCGGCCGGTTCCATGGCTCGGGTCGACGACGATCGGCAGATGGCTTCGCTTCTTGACCACCGGGATCGCCGAGATGTCGAGGGTGTTGCGCGTGGCGCTCTCGAAAGTCCTGATCCCGCGCTCACAGAGAATGATCTGCAGGTTGCCGCCGGCAAGCATGTACTCGGCCGACAGCAGCCACTCCTCGATCGTGGCCGAGAGGCCGCGCTTCAGCAGCACGGGCCGGCGCACTCTACCCAGCTCCTTCAGCAGGTCGAAGTTCTGCATGTTGCGCGCCCCGACCTGGAGACAGTCGACGTAGCGCAACATCATCTCGAGCGCGCGAGGGTCCATCACTTCGCTGATCACCGTGAGGCCGTTCGCGTCGGCCGCCTCGCGCATCCAGAGCAGGGCTTGCTCGCCGTGACCCTGAAACGCGTAGGGCGAGGTTCGCGGCTTGAAGGCGCCGCCGCGCAAGACACGTGCGCCCGCGGACTGGACCGCCTTCGCGACCCTCCCCACTTGCTCGCGCGACTCGACGGAGCAGGGCCCGGCCATCACGACCACCTCGCGGCCGCCCAACAGGGTACCCGACACGTTCACGACTGTATCTTCGCGCTTGAAGGTGCGCCCCACTAGCTTGTAGGGCTCCGAGATCTTCACGACCTCGCGAACCCCCGGCAACATCTCGAGCGAGCTCGGGTCGACGACGCGGCTAGGCGTGCCCACCGCGCCGAGGACCGTGTGGCTGACTCCAGTCGAGCGGTGCACGTCGTAGCCCGCCGCGACGAGCGACTCGATGACCTTCTGGACCTGTTCCTCGCTGGCGGCCTTCTCCATCACGATGACCATTGCGCCTGCTCCTGACTAGGGTTCCTGCGGCTCGTGGGCGTCTTGGCCAGCGAGCCGCTCCAAACGGCGGCTCTCGTCGATGATGCGCTCGAAAACCCGGCGCACGGCGAGCGCGTCGAGCGGGCCGGGGTTTTCGCGCATGACGCGTTCGAGGATCTCCGCTTCCCGCTCCGGCGAGTAGATCGGCAGGCCCAGGGCCCGCTTGACCCGGCCGATCTCGACCGCGCAGGCGGACCGGCTGTTCAGCAGGCCCATGAGCTGCGTATCGATCTGGTCGATGCGCTGGCGCCACTCGGCCACCGCTGCTTCCACTCGAAGCGGGCCCGCCCTCAGATCCCGCTCTTCAGCCATCTCACCCTCTCAGCGACGTCGCCCTCCGGATGCTCTTCGAGGAAACGGACGAGGGCGCTGCCGACCACGACGCCGTCCGCAACCGCTGCGGCGGCACCGACTTGTTCCGGCGTCGAAAGGCCGAAGCCCAATACCACCGGGTCGGCGGTCAGCGCCTTCAGGCGTTCGACCAGCGGGCGCGCCTCCTCCGAGATCGTGTCGCGCTCGCCCGTAACGCCCGTGCGGCTCACAGCATAGATGAAACCGCTCGACGCGCCGGCCACGAGCGTGAGGCGTGCATCCGGACTAGTCGGCGATGCCAGGAACACGCTGTCGAGGCTCGCGCTCCGGGCCGTGTCCAGCCATCCGTTCGCTTCCTCGGGCGGCAGGTCCGTGACCAGCACACCGTCCACGCCGCTGTCGGCCGCCTCATGGGCGAGCCGCTCCAGGCCGTAGCGCAGCAGCGGGTTCAGGTAGCTGAAGAGAACGAGTGGCAAGTCACTTGTCCTGCGGATCCGCCGCACGGCATCGAGGACGCCGGCCAGGGTCGTGCCCTGGCGGAGGGCCCGCTCGCTGGCACGCTGGATCACCGGCCCATCGGCGAGCGGATCCGAAAACGGCACGCCGAGCTCGAGAATGTCGCAGCCGCCGGCTTCGATAGCGAGCGCCACGTCCACCGTGTGGTCGAGGGATACGTCCCCGGCGGTCACGAAGCCGACGAAGGCTTTCTTGCCATCGCGTTGGAGCGCGTCGAACCTCCGGCCAATGCGCGTCATCGGCCCTCGACTATGCCCAGGTCCTTGTCGCCGCGTCCGCTCAAGTTGAGGATTGCCAGCTGGCCAGGGAACGACGACGCCGAGCGCACCAGCCATGCAATGGCGTGGGACGACTCCAGCGCCGGAACGATGCCCTCGATCTCGCTCAGCAGGTGGAACGCGGCCAGCGCCTCGTCGTCGGACGCGCTGTCGTAGGTGACGCGGCCCTGATCGTGGAGCATCGCGTGCTCGGGGCCGACGGCCGGGTAGTCGAGACCGGCCGAGACCGAGTGCGTCGGCAGCACGTTGCCGGCCGCGTCCTGCAGGAGGTACGTGCGCGTTCCGTGAAGCACGCCGACGCCGGCGCCGACGGCGAGGAAGCGGGCCGCATGATCGCCGGGCTTGCTCGAGCGGCCGCCGGCCTCGACCCCGAACATGGCGACCGGGTCGTCGAGGAAGGCGGTGAAGAGGCCGATCGCGTTCGAACCGCCGCCCACGCAGGCGACCAACAGGTCGGGCAGCGTGCCGGCCTGGCCGAGCACCTGCATGCGCGCTTCCTCGCCGATCACGGCTTGGAAGTCGCGCACCATCATCGGGTATGGGTGGGCGCCCAGGGCCGAGCCCAGCAGGTAGTGGGTCGTCCGCACGTTCGTGACCCAGTCCCGCATGGCCTCGTTGATCGCGTCCTTGAGCGTCCGCGTGCCCGAGTCGACGCCGCGCACCTCAGCGCCGAGCAGCCGCATGCGCTGGACATTCGGCGCCTGGCGCGCCATGTCCTCGGTGCCCATGTAGACGACACACTCGAGGCCGAGCAGCGCACAGACCGTCGCGGTCGCGACGCCGTGCTGACCGGCCCCGGTCTCGGCCACCACGCGCGTCTTGCCCATGCGCTTCACGAGCAGGCCCTGGCCGAGCGCGTTGTTGATCTTGTGGGCCCCCGTGTGGCACAGGTCCTCGCGCTTGAGGTAGACGCGGCAGCCAAGGCGAGTTGAGAGACGCTCGGCGAACGTGAGCGGTGTCGGCCGCCCTACGAAATCGCGCAGCCGCTCCTGAAGTTCCTTCCGGAACGCGACGTCGCGCCGGGCCTCGGCGTAGGCGGCTTCCAGCTCGACGAGTGGTTCGACAAGCGTCTCGGGCACGTAGCGTCCACCGTAGGGTCCGAAGCGGCCCTTGTCGTCCGGCACGACGCTCATGCCGTCGCCCGCGCCGCGGCCACGAACGCCCGCACCTTTGCCGCGTCCTTTCGGCCCGGGCTCGCCTCGACGCCGCTCGACACATCGACGCCGTCGGGTTGGACGACATCGATCGCGCCTCTCACGTTGTCGGCGCGCAGGCCTCCGGCCAACATCAGAAAGCCGGCATGCTCGCGCGCCATCCGTGCCAGCGACCAATCGAAGCTTTCGCCGGTGCCCCCGGGCGCCGACGTGGAGCGCGTATCGAGCAGGATCCCCGAGACGCGCCCGGCCCAACGCCGGATCTCGTGCGGTGCCAGCTCGGATCCGACGCGCAGCACCTTCCAGGCCGGGCGACACAGCGCCGGCAGTGCACCAGGCTGTTCGTCGCCGTGAAGCTGGAGGAGATCGAGACGCGCTGCGTCCGCCGTGCGCTGCATCTGTTCGCCGCTCGCGCCGACGAAGACGCCGACGCGCACCACGCTCGCCGGCAGCTTCTCACCGATCGCGCGCGCAGCGTCGATCTCGACGAAGCGCGGGCTGCCGGGCCAGAACACGAAGCCGATGGCGTCGGCTCCGGCTTCCGCTGCCAGCTGCGCATCTTGGCTCGTGGTGATCCCGCAGATCTTCACGAACAGCCGGCGTCGGCTCATGCGCCCTGCGAGGCCCCTGCGATCAGCGCCTCGAGTGCGGCGCCGGGATCGGGCGCCCGCATCAGGTGCTCGCCGACCAGGACTGCGTCGTAGCCCGCCTCGCGCAGGCGGCGCACGTCCTCGGGCGCATGGATGCCACTCTCCGAGATTGCGACCACCTCATCGGGGATGCGCGGGGCCAGATCCAGCGATGTCTGAAGCGAGACCTGCATGGTGCGCAGGTCGCGGTTGTTGACTCCCACGATGGTGGCGCCGGCGTGGAGGGCCCGCGCCAGCTCTGTTTCGTCGTGCACCTCGACGAGCGCCTCGATCGAGGCCTGCTCGGCCGTGACCAGCAGCGCCTTCAGCTCGGCATCCGAGAGCGCCGCCACGATCACGAGCGCGGCGTCGGTCCCTGCGATCCAGGATTCCCAGATCTGGTAGGGGTCGACCAAAAAGTCCTTCCGCAGCGTGGGCAGAAGCGTCGCAGCCCGGGACTCTTGCAGGTCGTCCAGGCAGCCGCCGAAGTATTCTTCCTCAGTGAGGACGGATAGCGCCGCGGCGCCAGCGATCTCGTACGCCTGGGCTACGCGCACGTGATGCAGATCGGCGCGGATCAGGCCGCTCGAGGGCGAGCGACGCTTGAACTCCGCGATCACGTTGATGCGATCGGGGCGCACCAAGCTGGCGCGAAAGCCCCGGCGGCCGCCCGGCGTAGGCGACATCGAGAGAATCCGATCGAGCGGCAGCTCACGCCGCTGCTCGTGCACGCGGGCCCGGGCCCGCGCCACGATCTCGCCAAGCACGCTGACGGAGGTCATGTGCTAGCGATCTCCTTGACCTGCTCCAGAAGTCGAAGCGCCCGGCCGTCGTCGATGGCGGCCGCCGCGAGCGCAACACCGCTCCTCAGATCCTCCCCCCGGCCGACGAGGCAAAGGGCCGCCGCAGCGTTGAGCAGCACGACGTCGCGCCTTGGACCGCCCTCTCCCTCGAGGATGGCCCGCGCCAAGCGGGCATTCTGGCCCGCGTCGCCGCCACGCAGCGCCTCCGTCGGCGCCAGCGACAGGCCAGCCTCTTCGGGGCGAATCGTGAAGGCTCGATCGCCGCTCTCGTCGAAGGCGACTACGTGGGTCTCCCCGCTGAGCCCGATCTCGTCGAGGCCCGAGCCGTGCACCACCCAGGCTCGCTTCAGGCCGAGCCGGCGTAGGCAGCGCGACACGAAAACGACCAGCTCTGGCCTGGGCACGCCGACGATCTGGGCTTCAGGGAAGGCTGGGTTCGTGAGCGGACCAAGCAGGTTGAACGCCGTGCGCACGCCCAACTCCTTGCGCGGGCCCACGGCGTGGCGCGTCGAGGCATGGAAGGCGGGTGCAAAGAGAAAGGCCCAGCCGGCTTCGTCGAGCGAGCGCTGGACCGTTTCCGGGCCGGGATCCAGCCGCAGCCCGAGCGCCTCGAGCAGATCGGCGCTCCCGCACTGCCCACCCGAGGAGCGGTTGCCGTGTTTGGCGACACTCACGCCGCAGGCGGCGACGACGAACGAGGCCAGCGTCGAGATGTTGAAAGTGCCCGCGCCATCGCCGCCGGTGCCACACGTGTCGATGGCGCCCCGGGAGCGGAGCTTGGTGGCCCGCGCTCGCATGACGCGCGCAAAACCTACGACCTCGTCTTCGGTCTCACCGCGCACGGCAAGCGCCGCCAGCAGCGCGCCGATCTGGGCCGGCGTCGCCGCGCCGTCCATGATCGTGGCCATGGCCTCACCCGCCTCGGCTTCGCCGAGCCGTTCTCCAGCCAGGACGCGCGCCAGATGCTCCCTCATCGCGGCTCCAGGAAATTGCGAAGCAGGTCTTTGCCCAGAGGCGTGAGGATGCTCTCGGGGTGGAACTGCACGCCTTCGAGCGGGTGCTGACGATGCCGCAGTCCCATCACGAGCCCGTCGTCGGTCCAGGCCGAAACCTCGAGACAATCGGGCATCGTCTCCCGCGCCACGATCAGCGAGTGGTAGCGCGTGGCGGTGAAGGGTTGCGGCAAGCCGAAGAACAGCGACCGGCCATCGTGCCTTATCTCGGAGGTCTTGCCATGCATCAGCTTCGGCGCGCGGACCACCTTGCCCCCGAAGGCCTGGCCCAGCGCCTGATGGCCCAGACAAACGCCGAGGACCGCCACCCGCCCCGCTGCCTCGCGAATCAGCTCGAGGCTGAGACCCGCCTGATCGGGAGTGCCGGGCCCAGGCGAGATCACGATCCGGTCGGGATGGGACGCCAGGGCTTCGCCGACGCCGATCTCATCGTTGCGCACGACCCGCGTCTGCGCGCCTAGTTCGCCCAGGTACTGGTAGAGGTTGTAGGTGAACGAGTCGTAGTTGTCGATCAACAACACAGCGAGCTGGGGGCGCCGACCTGGCTGCACGGGACTCACAGCTCTCCCGCCACGCGCAGGGCCTCGAGCATCGCGCCGGCCTTGGCCTCTGTCTCGAGCTGCTCGCTCAAAGGATCGGAATCCGCCACGATCCCAGCCCCGGCCTGGAAGGTGGCCCGGCCGGCCTCGATCACGACCGTGCGGATTGTGATGCAGAAGTCGAGGTTCCCCCGGAGATCCACGTAGCCCAAGGCCCCGCCATACAAGCCGCGGCGCGCAGGCTCGAGCGCGTCGATGATCTCCATCGCGCGGATCTTCGGCGCGCCCGAGAGCGTTCCCGCAGGGAACGTCGCGACCACCGCGTCCAGGGCGTCCCTGCCGGGCGCCAGCTCCCCGACGACGGAACTCACCAGGTGCGTGACGTGGCTGTAGCGCTCGATCTTCATCAGCTCCGGGACCGTGACGCTTCCGAAGCGGCACACGCGGCCCAGGTCGTTGCGACCGAGGTCGACGAGCATCAGGTGTTCGGCGCGTTCCTTCGGGTCTGCGAGCAGCGCAGCACCGAGCTGCTCGTCCTCGGCCTCGGTAGCGCCTCGCGGCCGCGTGCCGGCGATCGGCCGGGTCTCCACGCGGCGGTTCTCCACCCGCACCAGCATCTCGGGCGACGCGCCGGCCACCGCCGAATCGCCGTCCTTTAGAAAGTACATGTAGGGCGACGGGTTGACGGTCCGGAGCGCGCGGTAGATCGCGAAGGGATCGAGTCCGCATTCCAAGACCTCTTGCCGGGAGAGAACCACCTGGAAGATGTCGCCCGCCGCAATATGCTCTTTGGCCCGCTCCACGGCCGCCCGGTAGCCGGCGCCATCTCTGAACGGGTTCTCGGGAAGGTCGGGACGCGAGCGCTCGGGCGCGGAAAGCCGCGGGCCAGCGCGCAGATCTGCCTCGAGAGAGTCGAGCGCCGCCTCGGCCTGCTCGAACGCTGCACGCGATCCGGGTTCGGCCTGGGCGATCAGCGCCAGGCGCTGGCTCACGTGATCGAACGCGACGATCGAACGATAGATCGAAAACGACGCGAGGAGCGCGTTCGGAACACCGTGGCGATCGGGGATGTGCTCGAAGAGCCGCACCGCGTCGTAGCTGAGATAGCCGACCGCGCCGCCCGTGAAGCGGGGCAGCTCCGGGACGGCCGCGCACAGCGGACCGAGCCGCGCGCGGAGCACGTCGAAGAGCGCTCCGCCGACCTCGCGCGAGCCCGAAGCGTCGCGCTCGTAGACCAGCTTACCGCGAGCTTCGATGGTCGCTACCGGGTCTCGACCCAGGAACGAGTAGCGCGCCAGGCGCTCGCCACCCACGACGCTTTCGAGCAGGAAGGCGCGCTCGCGACCGGACGCGAGTGCCAGAAACGCGGAGACCGGGGTCAGCAGGTCCCCGGGGATCTCGCGAAACACGGGCACGGGCCCGCCCCCCACAGACAGACGCTCGTACTGCTCGAACAACAGGCGTCTCACTTGCCCGCGCGCCTCCGCCGCAGCACGCCCATCACCTCGGCGGGCGCGACGCCGCGCTGCGCCAGCGCCACGAGCAGATGAAAGAGCAGATCCGCCGATTCCTCGGCAAGCCGGGCCTCGCTCTCGCCCTTGGCCGCGAGGACCACCTCGGTCGCTTCCTCGCCGATCTTCTTGAGGGTATGGTCGAGCCCTTTCCCCAGGAGCCGCGCCGTGTAGGAATCCTCCGGAGGGGCAGCGCGCCGCTCGGCGATCACGCGGCACAGCTCCTCGACGATGCCGGCGGCCGTGGGCGTCGCCTCGCCGAAGCAGGTGCGCATGCCGGTGTGACAGGCGGGCCCCTCGGGCTCGACCACGAGCAGCAGCGCATCGCGGTCGCAGTCTGCAAGCGCCTCGCGCACGGCGAGCCGATGGCCCGACGTCTCGCCCTTCTGCCAGAGCCGACCACGGCTCCGGCTCCAGAACCACGCGAAGCCCGTCTCTTCGGTTCGCCGCAAGGCTTCCGCGTTCGCGTACGCGAGCATCAGGACGTCGCCGCTGGCGCGATCCTGCACCACGACCGGCAGCAGTCCCTTGTCGTCGAAGACGAGCTCCGGAGGGATCACGTGCGCACCTCGATCCCGGCCGCCCGCAGTTGGGCCTTGGCATCGGCCACGCGCAACTCGCCGAAGTGGAAGAGCGAGGCCGCGAGGGCGGCGCTCGCCTTGCCCTCGGTCAGGACCTCGGCCATGTGCGCGACCGAGCCGCAGCCGCCTGAGGCGACGACTGGCACGCGCACGAGCTCGACGACCGCGCGGGTCAGGGGCACGTCGAAGCCGGATCGCGTGCCGTCCCGGTCCATGCTGGTGAGCAGGATCTCGCCGGCGCCCCGCTCGGCGCCTTCGCTCGCCCAGGCGAGGGCATCGCGTCCCGTCGGCGTGCGGCCCCCGTGCGTGACGACCTGCCAGCGGCCCTCACCCTGCCGGGCGTCGATCGCGAGCACGACCGCCTGCGCCCCAAAGCGCCGGGAGAGCCGCTCGAGCAGGTCTGGGTCGCTCACGGCCGCGGTGTTCACGGCCACCTTGTCGGCGCCGGCCCGCAGCAGCGCATCGGCGTCCTCGATCGAGCGCACGCCACCCCCGACGGTGAACGGCAGGAACACGGTCTCAGCCACCCGCCTCACCATCTCGAGCGTCACCGGACGCGCGTCGGAAGAGGCCGTGATGTCGAGGAACACCAACTCGTCCGCCCCCTCGGCGTCGTAGCGAGCTGCGCACTCGACCGGGTCACCCGCATCCCGAAGCGCGACGAAATTGATGCCCTTCACCACGCGCCCCGCGTTTACATCGAGGCAGGGAATCAGCCGCTTCGCGAGCATCAATGCTTCCTCAGGCGGGAGAAGGTGTGGCTCGCATGCTCCCGCACGTCGTCGTCGGGATGCTCGAGCAAGCAGCTCCGTATGTCCTCGGGCAGGTTGCGGTTCATCGCCAGGCTGACCAGGATCTCGCGCGTGCCGTGAGCGTGAAGGTCGCGCAGCACGTCCTCGGGCGAGTTTGGATGCGAGGCGAGCCAGGCCAGGATCGCCACCGCGTCGCGCGGCATCCCGGCGTCGGCGATGCCGGCCAGCGTCTCGCGGATGTCGGCCGCCTCGAGCACATCGTCATACGTCACGGTCTCGGCGCCGCTGCGGGATACAGCCTCGCAAATCGCCTGGCGGCTCACCCCGCGGCCAATGCGGATCATTCGGCCTGCGCCGCCTGCTGGGCCTCGACCAGCGTGAAGCGGCGCTCGTAGAGGGCTTTGCCCACGACCAGCTCGTCGACGCCGAGCGGCTCGAGCGCCAGCACCTTGCGCACATCGTCGAGAGTCGCGATGCCGCCCGCCGCAGTGACGCGCAGGCCGCTCGTGCGTGCGATCTGCTCGATCCCCGCCAGGTTCGGGCCGATCAGCGTGCCGTCGCGCAACACGTCGGTGTACTGGATGCGCTGGACACCCCAGGCTTTCACGCGCGCCGCCAGCTCCAGCGCGTCTACGGTCGTGACCTCTTGCCAGCCCGCGAGCGCGACGCGCCCCTCGCGCGCGTCGAGTGCAACGGCTACCGCCGCGGGCCACAGCATCACGGCTTGCTGCACGACACCAGGCGAGGCGACAGCCGCTGTGCCGAAGATCACGCGCTCTGCGCCGCGCTCGCGATAGCGCATCGCGTTCTCGAGCGCTCGCAACCCACCACCCACCTCCACGGGAATCGAGACCGCTTCGATGACGGCCGCCACCACGTCGAACTGCGGCTTGCCGGTGATGGTGGCGTCGAGGTCCACGATGTGCAGTCGCTCGGCGCCTTCGCCCTCCCAGATGCGGGCCGCGGCGACAGGATCGCTGCCATAGACCTTCTCTTGCTGCAGCTCGCCTTGCTTGAGCCGCACCACCTTGCCGCCGTGAATGTCGATGGCCGGAACGACGATCATGCGATGCTCCTCGCATTCAGTCGGGCCTCGCGGCGTTCGCGCACCAGCTCGACGAAGTTTTCGATCAGGCGCAGCCCCACGAGCTGGCTCTTCTCGGGATGGAACTGCATCCCCCACACGGAGCCGGATCCGACGATGGCCGGGAAGCAGATGCCATAGTCCGTGGTCGCGATCACGTCGGCGGGATCAGCGTCACAGTAGTAGGAGTGGACGAAGTAGACATGGCTGCCGGCTGCTATGCCTCGGAGCATCGGGTCCCGGCGCACGTCTTGCAGCCGGTTCCAGCCCATGTGTGGGACCGGCAAGTCGCCCTCGAAGCGCCGGACCCGACCTTGCAGGATGCCGAGGCCCTCGTGTCGGCCGTGCTCTTCGCTCGCGTCGAAGAGCAGCTGCATGCCGACGCAGATGCCCAGCAGCGGCTTCTCGGCCGAGACCGCTTCGAGGATGACGCCGAGCAGGCCGCGCGCGCGCAGCTCGTCCATCGCGGTCCCGAAGGCGCCGTCGCCCGGCAGGACCAGGGCCCTCGCCGAGCGCAGCGCATCGGGATCACCGGAGAGCGTGACCGGTGCGCCCACATGCCGGAACGCCTTGATCACGCTGCCAAGGTTGCCAAGGCCGTAGTCCACGACGACGATCACAGCGAGCCTTTCGTGCTGGGAACACCCTTGACCCGGGGGTCCAAGGCGACCGCCATCGACAGCGCGCGGGCGGTGGCCTTGAAGAGCGTCTCGGCGATGTGATGCGCGTTGCGCCCGCGGATCAGCTCGAGGTGGATGTTCAGCCGGCCGTGATCCGCGAGCGCCCAGAAGAAATCCTCGAACAGCTCCGTAGGCATGGCGCCCACCTGCTTCGCGCGGAACGGCACGTCATACTGAAGCCAGCCTCGGCCGGACAGGTCGACGACACAACGCGAAAGCGCTTCGTCGAGTGGCACATAGGCGTGCCCGAAGCGCACGACACCCTGCTTGTCACCCAGCGCCTGCCGCAGGGCCTGGCCGAGCGCTATGCCCACGTCCTCGACGCTGTGATGGGCGTCGACGTGCAGATCGCCCTTGCAGCGGACCCGCAAGTCGAACCGGGCATGTGTCGCAAGTGCCGTGAGCATGTGGTCGAAGAAGCCGATCCCGGTCTTCACTTGCGAGCGGCCTCCGCCATCGAGAGCGAGGCGCAGCTGGATGTCGGTCTCGCGCGTCTTGCGCTCGACGCTGGCGGCGCGGGGTTTCGGGGCCTTGCTCATCGTTTCTCCTGGCCTTCGGCGCTCAGCACGGGAGCCGCGACGCCGAGTGCGCGGGCAAGGCCCTCCAAGAAGGCTGCGTTCTCTTTGGCCGTGCCGACGCTGACGCGGAGGCAGCGTTCCAGGCGTGGATAGGCCGTCACGTCCCGCACCAGAATGCCATCCCGGTAGAGCGATTCGAACACCGCCTTCGGGTCGGCCTGCGCCAGTTCGATCAGGATGAAGTTGGCACGCGACGGAAACGGCCGCACCCCGGGGAGCGCGCGGAGCTCCCTTGCGAGCTGCTCCCGAAGAACCACCAGTTCGCCCACGCTGCGGTCGAGCGCCTTGCGCTCTTCGAGCACAGCCAGGGCTGCAAGCTGTGAGAAGAAATTGATGTTGTATGGCAAGCGGGCCTTGTTGATCTCGCGGACCAGCTCCGGCGACGCCAGCAGATACCCGACGCGGAGACCGGCCAGGGCCCGGGCTTTGGAGAGCGTGCGCAAAACCACGAGGTTCGGGTGTTCGGCGAGGAGTGGCACGACCGTCTCCCCTGAGAACTCGTGATACGCCTCGTCGATCACGACCAGGCCGTCGCCGTCCTCGCACAGGCGCCGAACCTCGGGCACGCTCAGCACCCCCCCGGTGGGATTGTTCGGCGAGCAGACGATGGTCACCGAGGCACCCGACGTTCGCCGCACCTGCAGGATCGCCGCCAAGTCGTACTCGAGCTGTGGCCCGAGCGACACACGCGTCGTCTCGCCGCCGAGCATTCTGGTGAGCAGCGGATACAGCGTGAAGGTGGGCTCGGGAATGACGACGCGCGTGAGCGCGCCGACCGTGACGAGCAGCAGCGCTTCGATCAGCTCGTTCGACCCGTTGCCGGCCAGGACGCCGTCGGGCCGCCAGCCCGCCGAGGCCGCCAGCGCTTCCACAAGCTGCTTCGGGTCGAACTCCGGGTAGCGCGACCAGGGCCGCGCCAGCGCCCTCTCGAGCACGCGTCGCTTCAGCGCCTCCGGCAACTCGAACGGGTTCTCGTTCTGGTCGATCTTGACCTGGGCCTCGCGCGCCGGGAGCGTGTAGGCCGCGAGCGAGCGGACGGCGGGCTTGACGTGCCGAAGCGGATCGAAGCTCATGGCTGAAGCCTCGTCAGAACGCTCTGGGCATGCGCCTCGAAGCCTTCCGCACGGGCCACCCGGACGATGTCGGAGGCCACACGGCGCAACCCCGATCGCGTCATCGCCACGAGGCTCTGGCGCCGCTCGAAATCGCGGACCGAGAGTGGCGAGGCGCGCCGCGCCGTGCCGCCGGTCGGCAGCACATGGTTCGGGCCGATGCCATAGTCCCCCACGGCAACCGGGGCGAAGCGCCCCACGAAAACGGCCCCGGCTACGATGCGCCGTGCGACGGCTTCCGCGTCGCGGGTGTGAACCTCAGCGTGCTCCGGTGCGAGCGCGTTGACGGCGGCTATGCCCGCCTCGAGGCGGCGTACCTGGACGACGGCGCCGTGGCGCAGCAGGGCGCGTCTGGTCGCCGCCGGGTTCGATGCCAGAGCCGCGCCTGCGGCGACTCGCCGCAGCACCGCCTCACCGAGGGCGGCGCTGGTCGTAACGAGAACGACGGTCTCTTCGCCGCTGCCGTGTTCGGCCTGGGCCAGCAAATCGATGGCCACCTCCTCCGGCTGGGCCGTGTCGTCGGCAAGAACCACCACCTCGCTCGGCCCGGCCTCGTTGTCGATCGCAACGCTGCCCCGCACCAGACGCTTGGCGGCGGCAACGTAGGCGTTGCCGGGACCGACGATCTTGGCGACGGGCGCAATCGTTTTCGTGCCGAAGGCCAGTGCGGCGATGGCCTGCGCCCCGCCCACGCGATACACCTCGCGCGTCACGCCGGCGATCTGCAGCGCCGCCGCGACCGCGGGGCTTGACTCGAGGGCACGCGGCGGAGTGACCACCACGATGCGCGGAACGCCCGCGACCCGGGCGGGAATCGCGTTCATCAGGGCTGATGACGGGTACGCGCCGGCGCCGCCGGGAACGTACAGACCCACGGCGTCGAGGGGCCGCACCAGCTCTTCTAGCAGCGAGCCGTCGCGAGTGCGAAGGCGCAAGCCGGTGCTGCGCTGGCGGGCATGGAAGACCTCGATGCGCACCGCCATGCGTCGCAGCGCGGCGAGTAGCTCCGGGTGGACACGCCGAGCGGCGGCCGCGATCTCACTTGGCTGCACGCGCAGCGCCGATACCGCAAGACGAACGCCGTCAAAGCGTTCCGTGAATCGCACCAGCGCAGGGTCTCCGTCGCGCCGCACCGCCGCCACGATCCGCGCCACGGCCTTTTCTAGTCTTGGTCGCGGCCGTGAGCCTCGGAACAGGCTCGCGACAAAGCGGTCGAAGCCAGCCGACGGGTACCGCAGTCGTTTCACGGGAGTGCCCTTGCCAACGTCTCGAGGAGGCGGCGGAGCGCCTCCCGACGGGCGTGATAGCTCGCGCGGTTCACGACCAGCCGCGCCGACGACACGGCCACGTCCTCCACCGCCTCCAGGCCGTTCTCTTCGAGCGTGCGACCGGTCTCGACCACGTCGACGATGCAGTCGGCGAGCCCGAGGCGGGGCGCGATCTCGACCGAGCCCGAGAGCTTCACGATCTCGGCTGAGATGCCACGTTCGAGGAAGTGGCCGGCCGCGATCTTCGGGTACTTGGTTGCGACGCGGAGGCTGCCGGCACGTCGATACTCGAGACCGGAGCCGCGCAGCCGCGCCACGACGAGACGGCAGCGGCCAAAGCCCAGGTCCAACGGCTCGTACACGTCGCTCCCGGACTCGAGCAGGACGTCGCGCCCCGCGATGCCACAGTCGGCGACGCCGTATTCGACGTAGGTCGGGACATCCATGTCTTTCACGAACAAAAACTGCAGCCCGCGCATCGGCACCACGAGCTTGCGGCCCTCGGCCTCGGGAAACGGCAGGCCCGCCCGACGCCACAGCGCTTCCGAACCGCCCAGGAGCTTGCCCTTCGAGAGCGCCACGCTGAGGGTCATCGCCCGTCTCCCTCGAGGCGCACGCGTTTGCCGGCGAGGCGGCTCTCACGAGCGCGCTGCAGACGCTCGCCCAGATTCCCGCCGGGGACGCTCTCGGCGGGGGGCGCCGCGGCCTCTGGCCGCCGGCCCTGACGATCGAGCAGGAGCGCGAGGCGATCGAGGCCGAGCATGAAACCAACCGCGGGCAACGGCCGGCCGAAGCGCGCGAGCAGCGTGTCGTAGCGACCGCCGCTGGCCATCTCGAAGCCGAGACCCGGTGCGTACGCGCGAAAGACGAGGCCGGTGTAGTAGTCGAGTCCCCGCACCTCGCCCAGATCAATGGCCAACCGGTCGGCGAGCCCCGCGGTCGAGAGCGCCTCGACTAACGCGCGCAGTTCGCGAATCGCAGCAAGCGCAGCGGGTGACAGCGCCAGGCATGCCTCGGCTTCGGCCAGCACGCTCACGTCTCCAGCGAGCGCAGTGAGTCGCTCGAGCGCCTCGGCAACGGGCGCCGCAGCCTCGCTCAGCAGCGCTCGAACACCGGCGCCGTCCTTGCTCTCGACGCGCTCGCGCAAGGCATCCAGGCGCGGGCCAGCGAGGCCGGAGAGGGCCGCGAGTGCGCCGAAGACGCCCACGTGCCCGAGTGTCAGGACGAAGCCTTCGACTCCGGCCACGGCGAGGCACTCCGCCGCAATCGCCAGCACCTCGGCGTCGGCATCGGCAGGCGCGCTGCCCAGGTGCTCGAGCCCCATCTGGTACAGCTCGCTCTGACGACCGGCCTTGGGCGGCTCGTAGCGCAGCACCTCGCCCGAGTAGTAGAGGCGGATCGGCGTCGGTCGATCGGCGAGTCGGCCTGCCGCGATCTTCGCCAGCAGGCTGGTGAAGTCGGGGCGCAGGGCGAGCAGGCTGCCGTCTCGAGCCACGAGCGAGTACATCTTGCTTTGAAGCGCCTGGCCAGCGAAGACGTCCGCGTAGTCGAAGAGCGGCGGGATGATCTCCTCGTAGCTCCAGCCCTCGAAGACCGCGATCACGCTGTCCTCGATGCGGCGGCGGCGGCGCGCCTCGTCGCCGACGAAGCACTGCACGCCGGGCGGGACCTGCACGAGGCTGTGCGACAGGCCGTTCATCTCAGACTCCGATGTACTTCGCGTAGAGCGAGCGGGCCTGCGCGGCATCGGCCACGCCCTTGACGATCGCGCGGCCGTCGCCGAAAACGACGAGCTCCGCTTCGGGCGCCTTGAAACGGATCAGGTAGGGATTGGAGAAGACGTCGCCGACTGCCGCGAGACGGCCCGCGAGAGCGGATAGATCCAGGTCGGCGCCCCGCGGGGGCCGGATTTGAACCGCGTCGCGACCGCACAGCGCGGTGCTGGTGCCGCCCGCGCCAATCGCCGCGTAGTCGTAGCGGCCCTCGGTGCAAGCTGGGCACGAGGGTGCGCGACCCGTGAAGTCGAGCACCTCGAACTGCCCCTGCCACAGATCCACGGTGACGAGTCCCGGCAGCAGCGACTCGCTGCGGCCGGCCAGCAGCTTGAGCGCCTCGCCCGCCTGGATCCCAGCGATCACGTGCACGATGGGCGCGACCACACCCGCGGTATCGCAGGTCGGGCTGGAGCCGGGCGGCGGTTGCTCTTCGAGCACGCAGCGCAGGCACGGCGTCAGGCGCGGGCGCACGACCAGCGCCAACCCGTAGGCGCCCACGCAGGCCCCGTAGATCCACGGCAGGCCTTCGCGCACGCACACGTCGTTCAGCAAGAAGCGGGTCTCGAAGTTGTCGGTCCCGTCGAGCACCAGATCGGCATCGCGCAGCAGCTCGTCGGCACTCTCGGTCGAGAGGTCGGCGACGATGCCGCGCACGCGCACGTCGGAGTTGAGGCGTCGCAGCTTCGCTTCGGCAGCCACGGCCTTCGGCATGCCGTGCGCGGCATCCGCTTCGTCGAACAGCGACTGGCGCTGGAGGTTCGACTCCTCGACGTAGTCCCGGTCGACGAGCGTCAGCGCGCCGACCCCGGCCCGCGCCATCATCTCGGCCAGCGAGGAGCCCAGCGCGCCACAGCCGATCAGCAGCACACGCGCGGCGCGGATCCGCAGCTGGCCGTCCTGGCCGATACCGGCGAACAGCTCCTGGCGCGAGTAGCGGCTCACGGCTCCTCCGCCTGCGCGAGCAGCAGCACGACCGACTTCATCACTCCAAGCGGCGCCTCGAGGCCGGTCCAGGTCTCGAACTGCGCGACGGCCTGCGCCAGCAACATCTCGAGGCCACCCAGGATCTCGCAACCGGCCGCCTTGGCCTCCCGCAAGAGGCGTGTCTCGAGCGGGTCGTAGACCATGTCGAAGACAATGCCGCTCGGGCGCAGCAGCTCCGCGGGAACCGGTGTTTCGTCGAAGAAGGCCGAGGAGCCCAGTGGCGTCGCGTTGATCAGCACATCCCAGGGCCGGTTCGCGAGATCGGACAAAGGGCCGTGCTGGCAGCCGACGACGGCTGCCACGGAGCGCGCCTTGCCGGCGTCGCGAGCCAGCACAGTGACCCGCGCGCCCTTACGCTGCAGCGCGAGTGCCGCCGCCCGCGCGGCGCCGCCCGCGCCGACGATCACGACGCTCTTGCCCTTCGCGTCGATGTGTTTCTTGAGCGGGGCGAGGATGCCGCGGCCGTCGGTCGTGGACCCCTGCAGCAGCGCGTCATGGACCGTAACCGTGTTGACGCTGCCGCACAGCGCCGCAGCCTCTTCGACCTCCTGCAGGTACGGCAGGATGTCGGTCTTGTACGGCCGCGTGACACTGAAGCCCGCGAGGCCGAGGATCGGAAGCGCCTCCATGAAGGGCTGCAAGGCCTCGGCCTGGACCGGCACGTAGACGGCGTCGAGGTGGCGTGCCGCGAAGGCGCGGTTGTGCAGAAAGGGCGACAGGCTGCGCGCCACTTCGGAGCCGAGCACGCCGTACACCTTGGTCGCCGCGGTGACCTCTCGCACGCGGTACAGGTCGGCCATCAGCGCCGCGGGGATCTGTCCCGGGGCCGATTCGGTTCCGGCGGATGCGGAAGCGAACGTGAACGGCGCGCCGTAGCGTCCGGCCAGGATGCGCGAGATGATCCCGAGCGGGCCCATGGCGATGGCGATGAGCGGCTTGCCACCGCCGCGGTGGGTCTGCTCCGCAAACTCGAGCAGCCGCGCCACGTCGGCGATGCCGTGCGGGGTCACCGCGATCTTGACGATGTCGGCGCCCTTGTTGCACATCTGAAGGTAGAGGCCGTCGAGGTCGTCAGGCACGCCTTCGAGGTCGTGGTACGACACCACCAGACCATTCCCAGATTTCTCGATCATCACGTCGAGGAACTCGCTTCGATACTCGACATCCACGTAGTCGAAGCCACGTTTCACGGCCTCCAGCAGGTGCATGCGGCGCCGCGTCTCGGTGTCGCTCCAGCCCCCGCCCTCCAGTTCGGAGCGACAGGTGAAGAGGAGCGGCTTCGGCTTCGCGCGCAGGATCGTGAGCAGATCCAGGTCGAGGACGAGGTCGCCCCGGATCTCGAACAGGTCGGCGACCGGGGCGAGCTCCTGCATGCGGGCGAGCAGGCCCTCGGTGGTCTCTTCGGTCAGACTCACGCAGATCTGCGTCATGACGGGAGCAAAAAAACCCCTTCAGGGTTCCCTGAAGAGGTCATTTTCGCCTCGCCCGATCCCTCCAGGAAACCCGCTCCGCTTCACGCGGCCGGGCCCCTGGCCCGGCGCTACGCGTGGTAGCGGTGGTGATGGTACGCGGGACGCCAGTGCCGGACGACGCTCATACCGAAGGACTCCAAAGCCCGATTCTAGGGACGGCCCCCGGGGGTGTCAAGCTGTCCGCGGCAGGAGTGTGCTAGCTTCGCGGGATGAGCGCAGAACGCCCCCCGGTGGTGGCCGATCTCGTCTGGAAAGAGGGTCTCGCGTTCGAGGCGAGCTCACGCGGTCAATCAATGACGCTCGACGGTGACGGCAAGGCGGGACCCTCGCCGGTGATGGCCCTGGCCTTCGCGTTGGCGGGCTGCATGGCCAGCGACGTGGTCCACATCCTGCGCAAGGGCCGCGCCGATCTACGCGCCTTCCGCGCCCACCTCATGGCGCGGCGCGCGCCGGGCGATCCCGGGCGGCTGCTGGCGGCCGAGCTGCACTTCAGTCTCTCGGGCGACATCGCCGACCAGAAGGTCGAGCGCGCGATCGCCCTGTCGCATGAAAAATACTGCTCCGTCTGGCACTCGCTGCGCCAGGACATCGCGTTCACCACGTCCTTCGGGGTCGACCGCGCTTGATCGCCTAGAGCCGGAGGTAGAAGCGGCTGCGATCCAGGGGCACGAAGCCCTCACGACGGTAGAGGTTGGCAGCGCGGGGGTGGCCTTTCTCAACCTCGAGGTCAACCGCGAGGCAGCCGATCGAGCGGGCGTGTTCGAGAGCCGCGACCAGCAGCTCCTGGCCCAGGCCCAGCGAGCGCAAGCGGGGCTCGATGTAGAGCTCTTCCAGCCAGGCGATCTTGCCGCCGTGTTCGAGCGTCCATTGGTAGGACAGGTAGGCGACGCCTATGCTTTCGCCGGCATGGAGGGCCAGCAGAAAGACGCCCCGCGAGCCGTCCGCGAGCACGCCGTCGACCGCCTGCGCCAGCCGCTCGGCGGGCACGGGGATCTCGAGTTCCGTGAACTGACCGCCCAACAGGCGTAGCACCTCGGCGCGAGCGGCCCGATCCGCGGGCACGACCGAAAGATGCGAAGCCTCCATCGGTCCATCATAGCGTCGGCTTCGGTGGTCGATGACTTTGGGGCGCGCTCGTAGTAGTTTCCCCTTGCACCCAAAGAGGCATGCCGCGGATCCTGCTCGTCGAAGACAACGCGCTCAACCGCGACATGCTGGCGCGGCGCCTCGCCCGGCGAGGTTTCGCAGTGGTTCTGGCGAAAGATGGCGCCGAGGGCATGGCGCTCGCAGCCAGCGAACAGCCGGACCTGATCCTGATGGACATGAGCCTCCCGGTCCTCGACGGTTGGGAGGTGGCGCGTCGCTTGAGGGCCGACCCGAAGACCGCAGCGCTCCCCATCATCGCCCTCACGGCGCACGTGATGTCGGGCGATCGCGAGAGGGCGCTCGCGGCCGGCTGCGACGACTACGACGTGAAGCCGGTGGAGTTCGGCCGGCTGCTGCAGAAGATGGACGCCCTGCTCAAGAGAGGCTGACCGTTGCCTAGGCCTCGCGAAGGTAGCGGCGGACGCTCGCAGGCAGGGCCGTGAAGCAGATCGTGACGGTGTCGTCGCCCGGCGTCTCGGTGACCTTCGCATAGACGTCGCCATCGATCTCGCGATCCCCCGGAGCCAGGATACGCAGGTGTAGCTCGGTGAACAGCCGCAGCGGTCGACCCGGCTTGAGCATCGCAACGGCCTCACCCACTGCGACCAGCGAGCCGGCCAGGAGTGGGCCACCCACCGCCTTGTCGTCCACGATCGTGTAGCGCACGCCGACTTCGGCCGCGAGCCGTCGCGAAGCCGTGTCGCGTTCCGGAAGGAAGAGGTTGTGGTGGCCAGCGATGCCCTTGAGATCGTAGACCTCGATCGGCTCGCGGAAGCCCTTGGCCTGGATCGCGAGAGCGCGACCCGCGCGCACGGCCCGCCCTGCGGCATCGAGCGTGCCGCGCGAGATCAGGACCTGGCCGCCGACCGTGAAAGACTGCATCCGCCCGACGAGGTTCACGTGGCTGCCCACGACGCCGTACTTGGCCCTTTTGGCCGAGCCGATGTTCCCCACCACGACCGATCCGGTATTGAGGGCGATGCCCATCCCTAGCTGGGGCAGGGCCTCTCGGCGGAAGCGCGCGTTCACTTCTGCCATGGCGAGCTGCATCTCCACGGCACAGGCGACCGCCCGTTGCGCATCGTCTTCGCGGAGCGTCGGGGCGCCGAACAGGACCAGGATCGCGTCGCCGATGAACTCGTCGATCGTGCCTCCGTGACGCGTGATCACCTCGACCATGGCTTCGAGATAGCCGTTCAGCATCGAGACGACCGCCTCGGGGGCGAGACCCTCGGTCGCCGTGGTGAAGCCGCGCAGGTCGGACATCAGGATCGACACGATGCGGGTCTCGCCACCCAGGGCGAGGCCGCTGGCCCCGTCGAGCAGCCCCTCGACGACCTCGTCGCTGAGATAGCGGCCGAAGGCCTCGCGGATGAAGCGATTCCGTTTCTCGAGCCCGGCCGCCAGCCGGCGGATCTCGGCGGCGCCGCGGCGAAGCTGGATCTGCAGCTCCGCCCGCGCCACCACGACGGGAAAGTCGAGCGGCTTCGTCACGTAGTCGTTTGCACCGGAGCGGAGCGCCTCGATCACGTCGTCGGTCTGGCCGCGCGCGGTGGCCATGACCACGGGCAGCTCCTCGCGCGAGCGCTTCTCGCGCAAGAGCCGGAGCACGTCGATGCCCGAGAGGCCGGGCATCATGATGTCGAGGAGCACCAGATCGAAGCTGCCGCTCTCGACGAGCGCCAGGGCGCGCACCCCGTCCTCGGCGACCGTCACGTCGTAGCCGCGCGAACGCAGCCGCCGTGAGAGCATGTCGCGGTTCAGTTCGTTGTCGTCGACGACCAGAATCTGCCCCGAGCCCCCCGTCTCCTCCAGCGCGGAACCCGCTGGCGCCGTGCTGGGTGCGAGTTCCGGCGCCTCGCCGGGCGCGCCGAAGGCCGTCTCCAGCATCCGCGACAGGCGACGGCCGGCTTGGGCGATGGTGCGCAGCGTCTCCACCGACTCGGACCGGCCCGCGTCCTGCGCCTCGTCGGCCAACATCTCGCTGTAGCCGATGATCTGCGTCAGCGGCGTGCGCAGCTCGTGGAGCAGGCTTCCCGGCGCGCGGTCCTTGGGATCGCTCATCTGGGCGGGAGCCTAGTGTACTGCGGGCTCCTGCCGGTCCATGCGCTCGAGGCAGAGCGTCCACACGGCGCAAGGCATGAGTGCCAAGCACGCCGCCAGCAGAACCACCGGGCGGACGCCCGAATGGTCCATTAGCACGCCCCACACCAGTGCGCAGCTGACCGCGGCCAGTTGTGCGCTCGCGAAATCCAGCGCGAACACTCGACCGAGCATCGAGTCGGGCACCACCTTCTGCAGGATGATCGTGCTGAAGGTCCAGTTGGTCGAGCCGCCCATGCCCCGCAGTAGGGTCGCGAGGCAGGCAACCGACAGGCTCGGCGCGCGCGACAGGATCAGAAGCCCCACGGCCAGAAGGCCCGCGCCCAGCGCGATGAAGCGCCGCATCCGCGCCGGCGTGCCATCGTTCGCGAGGTTCAGCAGCGTCGGGGCCAGCAGCGCGCCCACGCCGAAAGAGGCATACAACAGGCCCACCGAGAGCGCGCCGCCCTCACCGCGCGCGAACAGCCGCGTGCCGTAGATGACGATGAACGTGTCGGCGACCGCCAGGCCGTTCATGGCCTTCACGAGTAGCGTCGCGCCGGTGACCGGATGCGTGGTCAGGTAGCGCACGGCCGCCAGGAAACGCACGCTCTCTCCGCCCTGCTGGCCCCCGGGCCGGACCCCGCTGGTTCTCGGGATCGAGGCAATCAGCGCAGTCGACGCGACGAAGCTGAGCGAGTCGAGGACGAAGGCCGCGCGCACGCCCAGGATCGTGAGTAGCGTGCCTCCCGCGAGCCCGCCCAGCGCCGCCATGACGGACCAGGTCACGGTCGAGAGCGTCGAGCCCGCCACGAGGTCGGCGGGCGCCAGCAAGGCTGGCATCAACGCGGCGCGACCGGGCTCGAACACGCTGGCGACGGCAAAATGCAGGAAGGCCAGGATGTAGAGCCATTCGGTGCGGCCGGCAGCCGCGGCCGGGATGAAGGCCAGAACCAGAACCGCGCGGATGGCGTCGCTGCCGATCAGCAGGCGGCGCCGATCGAAGCGGTCGACGACGACCCCGGCCCACGGTGCGAGCACGACCGCCGGCAGGAGCTGGGTCAGGAGCAGCCCGCCGATGGCGAGCCCGGAGCCGCCGGTGCCTCGCGAGACCAGCACGGCGAGTGCTATGATCGTGAACCAATCGCCGAGCAGGCTCACCACCTCCGCCGCCCACAGCCGTGCGAAGTCCGGGTTCTCCCGAAGCAGACGGACGGCGCTCAAGGTCTCGAGTCGGCGAGCTTGCCCGGCTCAGCAGTGTTCATCGGATTCGAGGACCCCTTCCTGTTCAGCACGGCGGCTTCCGATCGCAGCTGGCTCATGGAAACGGACCATTCTAGAGTGGCGGCTCGGCGGCCTCGACTTCGAGGTGCAACTCGGCAACGGAGAAAGCGCGGCGACGGGGCCGGATGGCGATCCGCAACCGCTCGACCGGCGAGCCGTCGAGCAGCAGGACCCGGCTGGCAAGACCCCACTGTTCCTCGAGGCCTGGGCGAGCCTCCAGAACTCCCGCGGCGCTGAAGCCGGCGGCATGGGGCCCACTCACCAGCAGCTGAACCTCAGCCTTGGCCTGGGCGCGCTTCGGCGTGACGAGCTCGGCGCGCGTCAGGCGCACGGGCCTTGCGAACCCGATTTCTATGGAACCCGGCCGGGTGAAACGCAGGCGCGTCGCGAGGTCGCCGTCACCGAGCACCGTGAGCGCTGCCCCAGCTTGTGGGACGGTGATCGTCGTGGAGGCGAGGTCGAGAAGCCGGCCCCGTTTCCGAGCGGGAACGAGGACCTGGAGTTCAACGCCGGAATGCGGCGTGGCCGGCACGGCGCGAAAAACCTCGCGTCCGGCCAGCTTGGCCCACACCCCGGCCGCCGAGGGTAGAACCATCGCATCGAACTCGAGGGCCACGCCCGGGTCTGTGACATCGGATGGCCGGACGGCGACCTGCTCCAACTGCGCCGGCAGGCCCAGCCGCACCTCCGCGGGTATCAGCAGGCGCGAGCCGGGAGGAAGGTGGAGCGCCAGCCAGTCGGCCACGACGTCCTGTGTCCGGGGCTGATGCAGCGCGTTCAGGTAGGCGAGCGAGGCCGCGAGGGGCTGAGCCAGGCTCAAGAGTGCGACGAGCAACGCGGCCACGGGCCAGCGCCTCCGAAGCGCGTCCACCGCAAGGGCGGCGATGACCGCCGTGGCGCCCAGCGATGGCAGGATGTACCGCTCCGCGTGAAAACTCGTCGTCGAGAACGCGATGGCGAACGCGGCTGGCAGCGCGAGAAGATGGATCCACTCGCGCCAAGCTCGGAGGGCCAGAATCCCTCCGCACAACGCGAGGCCCGCGCCGAGCGTTCCCAGCCCGTCACGGAAGTAGTGCGCCTGGACCATGAGCCCACCCATGTCCGTTGCTGCCCTGCGCACGTAGAAGTAGCCGAGCTGGAGTCCTGCGCCCGACAGGGCGCGATCCCGTCCCAGCAACGTGTACGGAGACAGCGCCACGAAGGCGAGGCCCGCCGCGACGCCGGCCACGAACAGTGCGCGCCAAGGCCTGCCGGAGACGGCCACAAGGCGCAACGCCAGGCTCGGAGCGAGGAGGGCGCCTGTGAACTTGACGGCAGTCGCGGCGCCCATGGCCGCCCCGGCCCCAGCCGTTCGGCGCCGCGTCGAACCCAGGCCGCCCTGTGCGAGAAGCGCCATCAGCACGAAGCTCTCGAGGACGACGTCGGGCCGGAGCATGTGCGCGGTGCGGATCTCCACCGGGGAGACGGCCAGTAGGGCTGCGGCGGCCAAGCCGCACGTCGTTCCAGCTTGGCGCTTGCCGAGGCGATAGGTCAGGGCAACCGACAGCACGCCGAAGCTGGCGACGAGGGCGCGCCCGACCAGGTAGGCCTGGGCGCCGTCCCGCGGTTCGATCCGGGCCAGGACGGCCGCGAGGAGATATACGAACAGACCGGGGTACTCGTAGTACCGGTGGTCCAGGTCGTGAGCGGCCAGCATCAGGCCCGCGTTGCGTACGAAGACTCGCTCGTCGGGGTGCGGCGGGTGTCGCAGCCCCCAGTCGAGAGCGTCGAAGCGTAGGCCTGCCGCGAGGGCAAGCAGTGCGGCAAGCAGCAGGCGACGCGCCCAGGGCGAGCCCTGGACGCTTTCGCTCACGGCGCTGCCTTGAGCGACCAGCCCCGGCTGACGTAGTCGGCGAGCGTGATCGCGATCAGGATCACGAGCCAGATGAAGCCGCTCGCGACGAAGAGCTGAACGAGCTTGCCCGCCCAGCGCACGTGCATGAAGAACAGGATCACGAGTGTCGCCTTG
>CAYTWT010000292.1:0-3981 GCA_964442185.1 uncultured Acidobacteriota bacterium | reverse complement strand
GAGACGCAGCTCGTCGACGACGCCTCGAAGATCGCCCACCTGCCCGGCGTGATCGTGCAGGGGCGCTACGACGTCGTGTGCCCGGCGGCGAGCGCCTGGGCGCTGCACAAGCGCTGGCCCGGCGCGGCGCTGCGCCTGGTCGGCGACGCGGGGCACAGCATCTCGGAGCCCGGGAACATCGACGCGCTGGTGCAGGCCACCGACGACTTCGCGGGCCGCGACCTCTCGAGCGCCAGCCGTTAGAGTTCGCCCCGTGCGCGGCATCGAGCAGATCCCCTGGCTCTACGACGCCGGCATGGCCGTGCTCGAGGCCGCAGGCCTCGGGCGCTGGCGGCGCTGGCTGGCCCGGGGCGCCCAAGGGCGCCTTCTCGATCTCGGCTGTGGCACGGGCCGCAACCTGGCCCTGTTCGACGGCAGGCTCCGCGCCGTCGGCCTCGATCCCTGCCGGGAATCGCTGCTGCGGGCCCGCCGGCGCGCGCCGGGGGCGCTTTTCGTCCAGGCTCGCGCCGAGATGCTGCCGTTCCGCGACGGCGTATTCGACACCGTCACGAGCGGCCTGGTCTTCTGCAGCGTCGACGACCCGGCCGGCGGCCTTCGGGAAGTGCGGCGCGTGCTCCGCAGCGGCGGCTCGCTGCGGATGCTCGAGCACGTGCGCTCCGAGCGCCCGTGGCAGGGGCGCGTGCAGGACCTGACGCAGCCCGCCTGGACCTGCTTCACCGGGGGCTGTCGGCCGAATCGGGACACCGAAGCCGCGGTCGCGCGCGCGGGCTTCGTCGTCGTGGGGGGCACGCGTCGCGCCGTCGGGAACATGCGCCGCTTCGAGGCGCGCGTGTCGCACGAGTCACCCCCGGGCGCGTGATCGGCGCCGCTGGCGGCGGGTGTTGCCGTGCTGGGAGAGAACGGGGTTCCCGCCGGTGCGACTGCCTTGACCGCGGTCGGAATCGGGGCGTACTGTCCTCGTATCATGCTCGACTTCAAGCTGGTGATACGTGGAATCGCCGTGGCCGCATGTCTCTCGCTCGCCGGGGTGGCTGCGGGGCAGGCGTCGCCGTCGCCCGATCGGGCTGCGATCCTGGAGGCGGCGCGCGAGCTGATGCTCAAGGCCCGCTACTGCGGGCTGGTCACGCTCGGCCCGGGCGGACAGCCGCAGGCCCGGCTGGTCGACCCCTTCGTGCCCGAGGACGACTTCAGCGTCTGGATCGCGACCAACCCCGTCACCCGCAAGGTGAAGGAGATCCGCGACGACGGGCGTGTGACGCTGTTCTACGTCGATCCCGGGGGCCAGGGCTACGTGACGCTGATCGGCAAGGCCACGCTGGTCGGCGACCCGGCGGAGAAGGCCCGGCGCTGGAAGGACGACTGGCAGGCTTTCTACAAGGACAAGAACCGCGGCGACGACTACCAGTTGATCCGCGTGGCCCCCAGCCGCGTCGAGGTCGTGAGCTACCTCCACGGCATCCTGAACGACCCGCAGACCTGGCGACCCATGGCCGTCGACCTGCCCTAGCTCCCCACGCTTGGATCTGGGCGGGGGCAACGGGCAACCGGAGTCCCTACCGCAGATCGCTACTCTCGCGCGAGATCGCCGCGCACACCGAGTTCCCGCTATTTTCCTTCGTACTTGAAAGAGACCTTCACCTTCGCCCTGTATGCCTTGACCTTGCCGTTCTCTATCTGCATGTCGAGTTCCGCGATTTCGGCAACCCGGAGCTCGCGGAGCGACTTGGAGGCCCGCGTCACGGCAGCGCTGGCGGCCTTCTCCCAAGACTCGGTGCTGGTGCCGATCAGTTCGACGACTTTGTAGACGCTCTCTGCCATGCTGTTCTCCCTTCTCTGGAATCCTAGAGTGAGATGCTACACCGGGCGGAGAGCCCAGGCTCGTCGGCGGGAGGCGGCCAGTGTTTCGCTGGACGCGACGCGAGCGCCGGTCCGCTAGATTTCGCGCGACACCAGCAAGAGCGCGATCAAGAGCATGTACAGGAATGGCGCTCCAACCAAGAACAGCGGCCGGTGCGGACGCCAGCGCTGAACGATCCAAGTCGGGACGAGATATGCGACAAAGCCGGTCGTGGCCAATCCCGCCGCCAAGGCCGACGCGGTGGCTGGCCAAAGCGAGCCGATGGAGAGCAACAACAGGACGTCGATGAGCCCAAGAAGGATGACGGCGCTCTTGGCGCCTGGAGATGCAGGCCCAGTCGGGGCCGGATCGGGAACTCTGGGTGCGCGGAGGCTGGGGTCGAGTGTCACTCCACTGGGGTCGCTCAGCTCTTCGTTCGTGGCTTGCTCCAACTTCGGAAGGGGCGGAGGCAATTCCGGCGCGATCTCAGGAGCAGACGAAGCCCTCACCCAGCCATCGAGGCCCTTCCGCCAGACCAGCGCAGCCCCAGGCTCTGGCAATGTCAGTAGCTGCTCTAGGAGTTCTTTTGTCGAGAGAGGTCCTTTTCGAGTGTTGTCGGTTGAGAGGACGAACCAGCGGTTTTCAGGTCCTGGGGGCACTTGTGTGCTCATTTCTCCGCTGCGGCGGGCGCGACGCATCGGAAGCGCCGGAAAGGTGGCGACCCCGCTTCGAAGGCAGGGCCGCGGGTCAGCGCGCCGCCGGCTTCTGGAGGGACCAGACGTAGTGGCTGATCCGCGTTACGGCCTCTTCGGGATTAGGGGCGTCGGTGCCCTTCGTCTTGGAGAAGACCTCGCCCCACACCGGCATGTCGGAGGGTCCGTGCATTCGAACCGTGTCGCGGCCGTCGATCGCGCGCGAGACCTTGTCGAACGGGAAGACGCCGCCGTTGCGGGCCGCCAGGCGCGTGAGGTCCGTGGGCTTGGAGCGCAGCCCGGTCGCGAGAGGGCCGTCTGCGGCCCCCGCCGTGCCGTGGCAGGCGGCGCAGAAGCGCTGGTAGATCAACTGGCCTCGGAACGCCTGAGACGTGTCGAGCGTTTCTGGGCTCTTGGACTCGTCCGCAGCGGCGCCGAACGACGCAGTGAGCAGGGCCAACATCGCCCAGAGCGAAATACGCCTCGGATCGACCAAAGGCATGGCTACCCTCCTCATGCTGATCCGGGATTATTGGAGCAAGCGGCACGCCGCGCAAGCCCGTATCGCGAAGGGAAGCTCTCGAGGGTCGCGTAGATCGGGCCTTCGCGCGAAGTGCGCGACTGCACGAGGACGAACTCCCTTGCGGGCCAGTCTACTGGAGGGAGATCCGGAAGAGTGGGCGGTGTGCGCGCTCTTCGCAGGAGCGTGACGTGCGCGGCGAAGGGGCGGCGCTCCAGGACGAAGCCGGCGCGGCACAACTCGAGATGAAGGGCTTTCACCAGACGGTCGAGAGCATCGGGAGTGCGCTCAGGCCCGGCCCAGACGATCTGATTCCGCTTCCAGTATTCCGATACCTCGATCGGCAGATCGAAGGCTTCTCCCTGCACCCGTCGGGCGCCAACAACAGCCTTCTCGGGATCGGCCTCGCCCAAGAAGGCCAGCGTGAGGTGGATCTTTTCGGCGGCGACGGCTTTGCCGCCGGCGCCGCGCGCCGCTTCGCTTGCCCAGTCCGCCAGCGCTCGCGCGGCAGCGGGCGGCGGCCAGAGGGCGAAGAACAGGCGCACTCAGTCCAACCCCGGATGCTTGCGTGTCAACGCGGCCATCTGTGAAGAGCTGTCATCGGGCGCCCAGGCGATGCGCGACGGCCGTCAGCTCTGTAGGCAACGGATCGAGCCGGCAAGAGTGTACCAGCTCAAGGTGACCTTGATGGGGACCGGCCCGCCGACCTGGCGCCGGCCGAGGACCTCAGGTCCGTCAGTCGGCCGACCTGAGCCTTGACCCGCTCGTCCGCGGGCGGCTGTCTTGAGGGTTGGTGCGCCCGGCGGGGCTCGAACCTGCAACCTTCAGCTCCGGAGGCTGACGCTCTATCCAATTGAGCTACGGGCGCACGACGACGGCAACTCCGCCAGAAACTATAGCACGGCCGTTTCGCACCGCTAGAACCGCTTAGC